>JAGYIW010000024.1 GCA_018402195.1 Gammaproteobacteria bacterium | reverse complement strand
GCAACTTTGCGAAAAATGCAGTTTGAAGATAATCCTCAACATGGTGTAGAGTTGACAGAGGTCGCCAGTGGTTTCCGTTATCAATCCAAGTCAGTGATAAAACCTTGGCTTATTAAGATGATGAAAGATATGCCTATTTCTCAATCACAGGTATTGATGGAAGTTGCTGCCATTATCGCCTATCATCAACCCGTTACTCGAGGTGATATAGAGAAAATGCGTGGTGTTAATACACATAATAGCTTGGTTCGGCAGTTGATTGATCAAGGCTGGGTGCGTATTATTGGTTATAAAAGTATGCCAGGTAAACCAGAGTTATTGGGTACAACCAAGACGTTTCTTGACTATTTTAATTTAACTTCATTGGCTGACCTGCCAAAATTCCAAGGTGGGGTGGCTGAGGCTACAACCGATCAATAACCATAGATTATAAAAAATGCGTATACAAAAGTATCTTTCCAAGCTGGGTGTAGGATCTCGTAGACAGGTTGAGAAAGCGATAGAATCGAAGCATATCCGTGTTAATGATTCAGTCATAGGACTGGGTTATGAAGTTGCTGTTGGCGATTTGGTGGTTTGGCACGACCTTGTGCATAAAGTCAAAGCCAGTGTTTTAAAGGATGTTGCACCTATATTGATTAAATATCACAAGCCTTTGGGGCAAGTATGCAGTAAGGCAGATGATCAAGGGCGGCCACTGGTGTTTGATTTTTTGCCTAAGCCTGGGCCGTGGTTTATGGTAGGACGTTTGGATATTAATACCAGCGGACTGTTGCTGTTTGTCAACCGAGGCGATATTGCCCATGCGCTTATGCACCCTAGCTCTGGTCTTGATAGAGTTTATCATATGAAAATATCCTCTCCTTTGAGTGAGGAGCAGATTGGTCAATTGCAAAGAAAGGTTGTATTAGATGATGGACCTGCGCACTTTATTTCATTGAGTAAACGACCAAAGCATGCACGCTGGTATGTGGGCACAATGCAGGAAGGCCGCAATCGAGTGGTACGTCGTTTAATTGAGAAAGTGGGGAAGCAGGTGGTGAAATTGCGTCGCGTGGGGTATGGTGAAATTAAACTACACAAGGACCATGACCCTGGTGCGATAGTGTCTTTAACAAGTAAAGAACAAAGATGGTTTACGCGCTTTTTAGTTGTATCTCGATGTGCTTGATACGTCTATGGTCACAGCTGATAACTTTAAAAATTACTCCTTCAGTCTCTATGATCTCATTGCGTTTTGGCATACGTCCAAAAGCGTGCATAACAATACCACCGATGGTGTCGTAATCTTCCGTGGGTAGTTGCAGTCCCAAAGTTTGATTACAGACTTCAATTGGTGTAATAGCCGACATTTCATAGGTGTCTTTGCCTATCTTGTCAATAGCACTGTTGGCACTGACATCAAATTCATCAATGATATCACCGACGATCTGTTCCAGCACGTCCTCAATGGTGATAAGTCCAGAAATATTGCCGTATTCATTGATGACAATTGCCATGTGTTTGTGACTCAGTCTAAACTCACGTAGTAGTAGATTGAGCTTTTTGCTCTCAGGAATGACTTTGACGGGTCGGGAAATTTCTAGCAAATCTAATGATTCCATGTCTTTGGTTAATGAGTACTTCAGCACATCCTTAGCCATGATAATACCTAGGGCTTTATCATTTTGTGTGTCGATGAGAGGAAAGCGCGAGTGGCCAGTTTCAACAACCATCGCTAAATATTCATTCGCAGGTGTGTCTAGGGCAATGGTACACATTTGAGATTTGGTAATCATGATGTCACGTACTTGCATGTTGCTGACATTGATGACGCCAGTGAGCATGCTAGCAGTATCTTGGGTGATAATTTCATCAAGTCGCCACTTCTCAAAGGTTTTAAAGGGTGATTTTGTCAGCCAGCGTTTGAGACTTTGTTTGATCATCCTTGGTATTCCTCATAAGGGTTGGGATGGCCTAATTTGGCCAGAATAGAGATTTCTCTTTGCTCCATCTTTAGAGCATCTTCGGCATTTTCATGATCATAGCCTAACAGATGCAAGAGCCCATGAACAAGCAAATGTGTGCTGTGCTGTGACTCAGACTTGCCTTGAGCCAGAGCTTCTTCAGCTATCACAGCTGGACAAAGCATGATATCGCCCAAAAATAGAGTGTTATTATGCGATGATTGCCCGTAGGTAAAGGATAGCACGTTGGTTGGTTTATCCTTTTTTCTGGTGCTAGCGTTTAAGTGTTGCATGTCGTCTAAGGTGCAGGTTTTGATGTGTAGCTCAATGTTTGGAATTTTGACTTGTTCGTGTTCAAGCAAGGTTTCTGTCACAGTTTGCAGCGTGTCTGTATCAAGATTGAGTGGAGCTTCTGGGGTAATGTTAATATCGATGTCCACGTGTTCAAATGCTTTCATAGGCTTTGATTGTCCGTTTCAATAAAGGATGACGCACACAATCATTGGCGTTAAATGGGTTGATTTTGATTCCACGAATCCCAGAGAGTAATGTCACAGCATGAATGAGACCTGAGGAGACTTTCTTGGGCAAGTCAACTTGGCCTTGGGTATGCAGGCATTGCTTGCGAAATTGTAGGCTAACATTGTTTTGTTTTTCTATGGCTTTGATGTGTTCATTCATGGGGCCACAAAAGGTCATGAACTGTTTATGAAACAAGTCAGCGAGGTCGATTTCGCTAACAGTTAAGGTGTCATTCAATGAGAATACCTCTTAATGAGTTAGGCAAGGCTTCGTTTATGGTAACTCTAGCCATTTGACCAATAAGGGAGGGTGGACCTTTGAAGTTAACCACGCGGTTATTTTCTGTACGTCCAGCCAAAATATTAGCATCTTTTTTCGACCTTCCGGTTACCAAAAGTGTTTGTTCACTGCCAACCATGTTTTCACTGATACGCATGGCTTGTTGGATAAGACGATCTTGTAGTCTGGCCAAACGTTGTTTTTTTACTTCCATGGGGGTATTGTCAGGAAGTTCTGCAGCTGGAGTGCCTGGTCTGGGGCTGTAAATAAAGCTAAATGAGGTATCAAAGCCAATTTCATGAATAAGATTCATGGTGGCTTCAAAATCATCATCGGTTTCACCGGGAAAGCCTATGATAAAATCAGAAGACAAGCTAATATCAGGGCGATGTTGGCGCAATGCACGGATCTTGGATTTGTATTCTAATGCAGTATAGCCACGCTTCATGGCAGAGAGGATTCGATCAGAGCCACTTTGTACTGGTAAATGCAAATGATCAGGCAGTTTGCGCGTGTGAGCATAAGCATCAATAAGCCTTTGATTGAAAGCACTAGGGTGAGAGGTGGTGTAGCGAATGCGCTCCAAACCGTCGAATGCGGCAATGGTTTCTACCAGTTCAGCCAAGTCTATGGTTTCACCATCATGGGTTTTGCCTAGGTAGTCGTTGACGTTTTGTCCGAGCAAATTAATCTCTTTAACATCCTTTTCAACCAGTGATGCTATTTCTGTGAGTACAGAATCAAATGGGCGGCTGATTTCTTCACCACGGGTATAGGGCACAATGCAGAAAGAACAGTATTTACTGCAGCCTTCCATAATAGAGACAAAGGCAGTTGGGCCATTGACGCTGGGCTCGGGTAGGTTGTCAAATTTTTCAATTTCTGGGAAGGTGATATCAACTGCTGGACGGTTTTCTTCTTTCACTTGTCTGTAGAGTTCTGGTAAGCGATGTAGCGTTTGCGGTCCAAAAACAATGTCGACGTAAGGAGCACGGTCACGAATGGCAGAGCCTTCTTGGCTGGCAACACAACCACCGACACCGATGACTTTGTTGGGATTTTTTTGCTTAAACTCCTGCCAGGTACCAAGGGTAGAAAATACTTTTTCTTTGGCTTTTTCACGGATAGAGCAGGTATTGAGGACGATGAGATCAGCCTCAGCCACATTATTGGTAGGTTCCATGCCGTGAGATTGCTTCATGAGGTCTAAGATTCGGTCAGAATCGTAGACGTTCATTTGGCAACCATTTGTTTTTATATGAATTTTTAGTGTCATTGAGATAATATATTTTGGAAAATAACATACCCGATCCTAGCATTATAACTTTTTAAAATCAATTGATTGACGTTGCTTAAACGTAGACTGCAATTTCAATGTCATGGGGTAATGACGATCGCGGCCAAAGGCCTTGGAGGTAATTTTCACCCCGGGTGGGCCTTGACGGCGTTTGTATTCGCTTCGATAAAGCATTTTGATCACTTCAGAAACTACGCTTGCATCTATGCCTTGCTCGATCAGTTGTTCTTGTGATAAGCCTTTTTCGATATGGCCTTTCAATATGGTATCAAGCACTTCATAGGAAGGCAGGGTATCGCTGTCTTGTTGGTCTTCTTTTAGCTCAGCACTAGGCGGACGGTCGATGACACGTTGGGGGATGACTGGGCTAATACGGTTTCGGAAATTTGCCAGTTGATAAACTTCGCCTTTATAAACATCCTTAAGACAGCAAAATCCGCCACACATGTCGCCATAAAGTGTGCTATAGCCCACGGCAAGCTCACTCTTGTTACTAGTAGATAACAACATCATGCCTCGGGAATTGGATAATGCCATTAATAGATCACCCCTAATCCGTGCTTGCAGATTTTCCATCACCAAAGTTTTTTCTCTGTCAGCTTCAGGGATTAGCTTGCTTAGTTGTGCAATACATTCATCTATATGCAACACTTCATGCGGTATGGCTAAAGTTTTTGCTTGGGTTTGTGCATCGACCAAACTTATGTCACCAGTGTATTGCGATGGCATCATCACTGTTTGTACTCGTGCTGGGCCCAAAGCATCATGAGCAATAGCAAGGGTCAGCGCAGAGTCTATGCCACCAGACAACCCTAAAATCACCCCTGGAAAACCATTTTTTTCTACATAATCACGCAAGCCCATGCACAATGCTCGATACGTTTGCCCTAAACGATCACATGGGCAATCTGTCCATAATAAGGGTGTAAGACCTTTCCGATTTAGCTCTACAGCAAAAAGACCTTGAGCAAAAGCCAATGGGGGTGGCGCAGCTTCTTGATTGGGATTAATGATGGTAGACCCGCCATCAAAAACCAATTCGTCTTGACCACCAACTAAGTTCACATAAATAATGGGGCAATTGGCTTGCTTGGTTCGCTGTGCGAGGATTTGCTGCCGTTGACTCGATTTGTCTTGCTCGTATGGTGAGGCATTGATAGTAATGATAGTGTCAGCTGTCCCGGCAGTAATTCTTTCCGCAACGCTATCTTCCCAAAGATCTTCGCAAATGGCTAAAGCAATTTTTTTATCTAGGTAACTAAAAATTAGAGGTGAGCTGCCGGAGCTGAATTGGCGTTTTTCCTCAAAAACCCCATAGTTTGGTAGTGCTTGCTTAGCATAAATGTGGGTTATACTCTGGTTGATAATCACCAAAGCTGCGTTGATTAATTTCTCCCCCAGTCGCCAAGGTGTGCCTAAGATAATGCAAGCATCTTTGGGTAGCTGTATGAGTATTTGTTGCACACTTGCTTGAACTGCGTGCATAAAATCATCGCGCAGTAGTAGGTCATCTACCGGATAGCCAGTTAGTGCTAACTCTGGGAAAACTACCATGTTAGCATCAAGGTTATCGACTGCTTTCTGCGCTGTAGTCACGATAAGTGCTGCGTTGTCTAGCAGCGCACCTAAGGTGGGGTTGATTTGCGCTAAGGCTATTTTCATGCTTTGCAGCCTGCTGGGATCAGACCAGCCACCATGGTGACACCATCGGCCGACAAAATGGGGTAGGTACGGCATGCTGCTGCTGTATCCATGCATTCAACCCCGATATTGTGCCCATGGCAATATTCCAGTATTTTTATTGGAGGCATAATCCATTGACTGCCTAGCCCTAATAAAATCATATCAGGTTTTTCCCCAGCATGTGCTATCAGGGCTTGGATGTGATCTTCAGATAATGTTGTTGGTAGCGAGTAACACCAGGATATAGGTGCTTTTTTTGGTGACAACATCATTGGTCCGTCAAAGCGTAAGTCTTCTTGACCAGAGTGGTTGATGATGAATCCTTGGTCATCGTAGGATTTAATGAGATAATCTCCGCTTGATTCTTCGCGTACCAGCATGTGGGGTCCTACAAGTAAAATTGTGCACACATTTTACTTGATTGTGTGTGTAATGTTAACCATATTGTGACTCAATATTTTTCTAGCCAAGGACACGTTTGATGAATAAAACTTTACGCCGCCGTTCCTATGATACCCAGTTAAATCTTCCGGGCTGCGATGCCTTACTGAGTCGTATATATAGTGCTAGAGGTGTGTGTAGCCAATCTGAGCTGGATAAAAGTTTAAAAGTACTCTTGCCGTATCACGCATTGAAAGATATTGATAAAGCCTGCGAACGATTGTTTGAAGCGCTATCTCAGCAACAAAAAGTCATGATTATTGGTGATTATGATGTGGATGGTGCAACCAGTACTGCCTTGATGGTAAAAATGCTCAAAGCTTTTGGGATGCAAGATGTTGATTTCTTGGTGCCTAATCGTTTTGCCTATGGTTATGGTCTTAGTCCTGAAATCGTTGAAGAAGCAGCTAAGCAATCACCGCAACTCTTGGTAACGGTAGATAACGGTATTGTCAATCATATAGGTGTGGATAAGGCCAATGAACTGGGTATCGATGTGATTATCACTGATCACCATTTGCCTGGAGACAGCATGCCCAATGCAGTGGCAGTAGTCAATCCTAACCGTTTTGATGATGCATTTCCAAGTAAATGTCTTGCTGGTGTTGGTGTGGCATTTTATCTGATGATGGCATTTCGTGCTTACTTGCGAGATAAACAATGGTTTATGGGCAAAGTTAAAGAGCCTTCCCTGGCGCAAGTGCTGGATTTGGTCGCGCTGGGTACAGTGGCAGATTTGGTGCCACTGGATGCCAATAATCGCCGGTTGGTGTACCAGGGGTTGCAGCGTATCCGTCGAGGGTTTGCTTGCCCAGGCATACAGGCTTTGATTCAAATCAGTGGGAAAATGACAAGTATTTTATCAGCCAGTGACTTGGGGTTTGCTTTGGGCCCCAGGATCAATGCTGTGGGAAGATTGGATGACATGATGATTGGCATTGATTGTTTGTTGGCAGAGAGTTTGTCAGCTGCTAAACCCATCGCTGAGCAGCTAGATCTTCTTAATGTTGAGCGTAGAACCATAGAAAATCAATGAAAGAAGAAGCTGATGCCATTGTTAAAAGTGATTTGTCATTACCTGATTCGGTAGCTGGATATTGTTTATATCAGTCTAACTGGCATCAAGGGGTGGTTGGCTTCAGGCTTCTCGTATCAAAGATAAAATGAATAGGCCCGTTGTTGTTTTTGCCAAAGCTGATGAAAATTCAACAGAATTGCTGCCTTTGTCGCTCCATTTCTGACATTCACATCTTCGCGATTCGTCGCTGAAATAACGGCAAAAATCCTGTGATCAAAAAGTTTGGGGCCGGGCGATGGCAGCTGCTGGGTTGACTATCGAACTAATGGACTTGGATTATTTGCCAACTTATTCCAAAAACACTGCGCTGTACTTATTGGCGATAAACCTCCTGAAGCTATCTTGGAAACCGATGGTGCGCTTAAAGCAACTGATATACATATTGATACAGCTCGTAACTTGCTGATGCTGGCCCTGGGGCCACCATTCCTCTCCTTCTGAACCATTGTTTGAAGGTCGATTTGCACTTACGGATCAGCGCTTAGTTGGTGAACATCATTTGAAAATGGTATTGCAGCCATATGGTAGTTCAGTTGTGGTTGATGCCATCGTTTTTTTGTTGATTTGCATCACTGGCCTGATAGCAAATGTCGCGAGGTGACGGTCGCATATCGCATGGATGTCAATACTTACCTGGGAAAAAGTAAGCTACAATTGATTGTTGAGTTATTCTATAAAAATCAATAATAATAATGTGTTGGTGATGTTTGTTGTTGTTAGCCTGTGGTGGTATAATCCCGCACAACAAATGGCCTATATTACCATTACTGATGTCTATATCTATTGCCCCATTGATGGGATACACCGACCCGTATTTTTGTCGACTGATGCATTGGATTGCACCTGACTCCATCTCTATAGTGAAATGATGCATGCCAATGCGGTGATTTTGGTGATAAACATAAACGATTTGGGGACCTGGCCCCCATGTCAGTTTGCAGCTGGGTGGCTCTAATCCAGATGAACTTGGCGAAGCTGCGGCTTTGTGTGCAGATTTTGGTTTTTCATATCAATTTTAATTTGGGTTGCCCAAGCCCTAAAGTACAAAAGGGTGCGTTTGGTGCTTGTTTGGGATGAAGGATAAGGCGTTAGTGGTTAACTGTCTTAGTGCCATGCAAGCCCAGGAAGATTCCCGTGACTATCAAATGCCGTTTGGGGGTTGACGAATTTGACAGTGATAATTATTTTTCGATTTTTATGGCGGCCATGCATGAGGCTGGTTGCTTGGATTGGGTAATTCATGCGCGTATTGCATTGCTCGAGGGCCTTTCTACCAAAGAAAATCGTGAAGTTCCACCTTTGCAATACTCCCGTGTTTGGAAGCTTAAAGAACTTTTCCCTTATGCCCGTATTACTATTAACGGTGGCATTGATACAGCTGAGCTTGTTGCCACACAACTTCAAAAAGTGGATGGGGTGATGCTTGGTCGTTGGGCCATTACTTTTCCTTGGGATATGCGTATGCTGCAAGAGCAGTATTTCTCAGACAATCAATCTTTGTTGACACGTGACGAGCTTATCGAAAAATATTTGGCTTTTTTACATAAACATCATGATGATCGTGACTTTGCCTTTTCATATAAAATCAGACACTTGTCTGCGCTTTTCAGTGGTGAGTCTCATGCTAGGCGTTGGCGATCAATGATTGCTAACAGTCAGAATATTGAGGATGTGGTGGTTGCTTAGCCTAGTTTCTTTGTGCTTGCAAGGCTTTAACAAGTTAACCTATGATAAATCCCAGGTAGTTATCTAAGAGGTACTCTATGATCCAACAAGTCGTTAAAATAATTTTCGTCCTTGCCATTTTGGTCTTACTGGCTTTGCCTTTTGCCATGGGGCAGTGGATTAAGCATGAAGCCAAATCGGTTGTCGAGGATGGTTATCAGAATATTGTGGTTCAATTGTTAAAGCAAAATGACCATTTCCTTCCTTTGGAGCATTCTAGTATTACCGTGAATAAAATCCATTCGGGTTGGCTTGCTTCTACGATTGATTCAGAAATACGGCTGCATGGGCAGCAATACCCACTTGCTATCAAGCTTAAGCATGGCCCTGTGTGGCTGGATGGTCAAACGCCGCGTTTTGGTTTGTTTAGCCTTGTGATTGAACGCTGGCCTGATACCCTATTTCATTATGAAGGTGTAGAAGTTGATGTTGCTAGCGTATTAGATGTTGGTTTTCATAAAAATGGCCGTGCTTCAACTCATTTTGATGTTTTTTCCCTTGAAAGCAAGGCTCTTTATATCAATATGACTTTGATTGCCAAAGGTCACATGGATAGCCTTCATCATTTTGATGTCGATTATATCACCATTGACTTGCCCCAACTGTATCATGACAACCTTAAAATTGCTGGGTTGCGCGCCAATGCCAGCAAGCGTCATTTTGATTCCTTGGGTAAGGTATTTTACAATTTAAGTCAGTTGCATATTGAATCTCTTAGCCATCAAGAGGGGGAAAACACCATCACTTTGAATGATATCAACTTTGAGCCTACCATTGATGAAAACTACGATAGCATGGCCATGCAGTGGCAGATTGATGTAGGCAATCTAAGTTATGCTTCTGATGGCCAACAATTGGATTTGGGCAGTCATCACATCAACTTCGTTTTTCCAGAATTGCCTAGTGTTTACATTAAGCAACTCATTGATCATGACAGTAGGCAATTGAGTCTGCTTGTTGATGCTATAGATGATGATACTTTACCGAGCATGAATGCTTTTATTCGTGATTCATTGCTGGCTATCGGTGGTAAGAAAATCAAGTTTAGTTATCATAATGATGCACCTTATACCCATGCGCAATTCCAAATAGCATTCACGGTGCCTAATTTGCATTATGTCCTTATTTCTCCCAATAAGGCTACAAAGCATTGGTGTCTGTTAGAGAAACCTAATGCATTGGATAGGGCAGGCATGGACGTTATATCACAACAGCCATGTGCTTCTGCCATGATGTCCTCGCTGGAGTTCCAATCCAAGCTAGCTAAAGAGCTATTAAACACGTTTAGACATCATTTATCAGTTACGGTTAATATTGTTTATAAAAATCAATGTAAACAAGATACCAATAGCAAATCCATGAGTTTGCCATCGTCTATGTGCTCATGGTTTGGTAAAACTTTACGATTGGCGGGCATCAAGTCAAGTATGTTTATTGAAGGGGGTAATGATATTCAGATGCTTGATATAAGCTGGCATCAAGGCAAACAGTTTATCAACGGTGAAGTAGTAGACGCTGAGCCTGAGGCAAATTGGGATTTGAAACCGGTTCTGCCTTGATAATAGAAAAAACGTTATGAATAACCATTTGCTCTATCCAGAACCTTTGGAGCATAACGAAAATACGAAGAGTTAAAGCGGGTTAAGCTATATCTTCGGTGTCAGATTTACTTTCAGCAGCTTTTTTAGTGCTAGCACCAAATTTCTTATTGAACTTCTCAACAGTACCTTCGGTATCAATGATTTTTTGCTCACCCGTGTAGAAAGGGTGACATTTGGCACAGATCTCAATGGACAGGCTGTCATTGCTGTAAGTTGACTTGGTAGTAAAAGCGTTGCCACAGGTGCAAGTGACTTTAACTTGATGATAATCTGGGTGAATATCTTGTCTCATGACGGATCTCTTTTTCGAAAAGAGACTGATTGTATTAAAGAATATGATCAAATGCAAACCAAATTTGTATGTTTTAGGTCTGTGGATCATCTTCTTGTGTTTCTACTGCCTGTATATTGTCTCTTTCAGTTTCATCCACGGGCTTAATAATAAGTAACGCACCCAGCTTGGGGTGATCAAAATATTGCAATCTATCACCTTTGATATTGCGTAGCTCGCTAAGATGATAGCTTGTATTGCTATGATTGATCAAAGATTCAGCCATTGTTGAAAATGTTTTGGTAATTTTGATGGTGCCATGCAGGGTAAAAGCCCTTTGGGAGTCTCTTCGCTGTTATTTATAATGAGATAATATGACTCTGCTGCTAGCGGCTGTATCCAACTTTTGTGCCATAACACCCTGTAATTATCAGATTGAGCCAAGCGTTTTTCGTGGAACGCCAATAGTTGCTGATCTTTTGGTAAGGGATTGAATAATGCTTCTCCAGCATCAATTAAATGCAGAGCAGAAGCTGGATAAGGGGTAGGTAAGTAGGTGGGCCACAGCTCATGTGAGGCCATGCTGTTGTTACTATCGGCTTTTTGTTCGAAGACCATAAAGTCGACTTGGTAAGGCTGTCCAAAGGTCTTACAAAAGACAAGCGTAATCCAGGCAAAGAGTGAAAACCGTTTGAGATGTCGCAAACTCATGCATGATCCTAATTCGTACTTGTTTGATTGATACGGCAAATGCTTATTAACTCTTGTAATACGTCTGTAATTGCCTCAGTGAGGTTATCACTGTTGAGTTTACAGTGCAATTTGGTTTGTTGCTTAAGCTGAAATTGTTGCGGTTGAGTTTGGATCAGCTTGATCAATGCTTGGATGTTCATGTTGGGTTTAGTGCCAAGATCAATAACCAATGTTTTTCTGCCTGATTTCATGCTTAGCCAGCCCATGCTGTCACCCCAAAATTGCCATTTACGGTTTTGTAGAAGATTGTCTAAAGCCTCGGGGATTTTCCCAAAACGATCCTGCATTTCAAATTTAAAGCCAGTGATGCTTTTCTCATCTGGGAGGCGTTGCAGCTGTTGGTACAAGGCTAGACGTAGGTCTGGTTCTGGAATGTACTGAGCTGGGATAAGTGCTTGGCAGCGAACATCCAGTTTGCATTGGCTTTCTGCCGCGCCATTGCTGGAGTCATTTTTCAGACGTTCTATGGCACGATTTAACATGGTGATATAGAGGCTAAGTCCCATCCCTTCAACTTGGCCACTCTGTTGTTCGCCTAATAGCTCACCAGTACCGCGAATTTCTAGATCTTGCGAGGCAAGATTAAATCCTGCACCAAGATAGTCCAAGGACTGAATGGCTTGAAGACGCCGAATAGCATCGGCAGGTAAGATAACATCTTCAGGTGTAAGCAAATAGGCATAAGCTTGATGGTGCGACCGTCCGACACGTCCACGGCATTGGTGCAATTGAGCTAAGCCAAATCGGTGTGCTTGATTGATAATCATGGTGTTGGCATTAGGTATATCAATACCAGACTCAATAATGGTGGTGCACACCAAAATATCAATACGATGCTGGTAAAAATCACGCATGACCATTTCAAGCTTACTTTTGGGCAATTGACCGTGGGCAATGGCAATGCGTCTTTGTGGCAACCAATCTTGCAGTATTCTTGCCATCCGTTCGATGGTTTGTACTTTGTTATGCAGGAAATATACTTGACCACCACGAAGCAGCTCTCGTTCAATGGCTTCAACAACAATGTCTTTTTGATAGCTATGCACCGAGGTTTCTATACTTAGACGTTTTTCTGGAGCTGTGGCAATCAAAGAAAGTTCACGTAAGCCTGATAAGGACATATGCAGGGTACGTGGAATGGGCGTAGCGGTGAGAGAAAGTAAGTCAACATTCACCCGAAGCTTTTTTAGGGTTTCTTTTTGTTTGACACCAAATCTATGCTCTTCATCGATAATCAACAACCCCAGTTTGTCGGTATTTAATCCTGCAGTAAGTACCTGGTGGGTACCAATAAGAATGTCGACTTTACCTGCATTGAAATCTTCCACCAAGTTCTCACGTGTTTTAACCTTTTTTAATCGTGAAAGACAGCCAATGGTAATTGGCCATTGTGCAAAGCGTTCGATAAATGTTTGTGTGTGTTGCTCAGCCAGTAGGGTAGTAGGTACCAGGAGAATGACTTGGTTTTGTCCATAGGATGTGACAAAAGCGGCGTGCATGGCGACTTCGGTTTTGCCAAAACCTACATCTCCGCATATCAAACGGTCCATAGGCTGAGGTTTTTGTAAATCGGCCAAGGTTTCATCTACGGCACTTTGTTGATCAGGGGTGAGACTAAATGTACAGGCTTGAATGAATGCTTGATAGGCGGATTTATCGATGGTTTTTGCTTGTCCCTTGGCTGCAGCGCGTTTAGCATAAATGGCTAGCAAATTGGCGGCAATGTCTTCAATTTGTTTATGGGCTTTGCTTTTGCGTTTTTCCCAGAGATTACTGCCAAGTTTATCTAAGGGGGCAGCATTAGGGTCAGCGCCAGCATAACGGCTTAGCAAGTGCATTTGATTGACTGGAACGTAGAGCTTATCTTTATCGGCATAGGAGATAGTCAGAAATTCTTGCTCTATCCCATCCACAGCAAGGAGCTCTAAGCCAATATAGCGACCAATACCATGATCTTCGTGGACAACTGTGCAACCGGGATCAAAGAAATCCCCTTTTGAGTGGTTGATACGTTGAGAGGATTGTCTGCCAATGTCTCTGCCTTTCTGTGTTTGTTTGATAATGGTTGGAAATAGCATCTCTTCAGTTATGATTTCTATACCTGCGCTGGTAATAAATCCTAGGCTAAGTGGTCCAGATGCTAGCGATACCGTTCCTGGTTTGGCATTTAAAGCTTGCCACTGGTTGCAAAATTGCCAAGGAATATTGGCTTTGCTTAGCTGATCACTGATAAATTGTGCCCGAGATGGAGTGTTAATCACCAGATGACAATGACGTCCACTTTGGGTAATATGTTTTTTCAGATTAGTCATAGGTGCTTCTGATTTTGGTTCTATGTCATAGCGTGGTGTATCTCTCTGGGTGAGATGCAAATTAATTTGTTTGAATGGAGCAAGCTTGTCTTGCCAGTCCTGCGTATTTAAGTACAAAGCGGTTTTATTTAGTGGTGGGAGCAAGCGCTGAAATTTAGCTTGTTCATAGCGCTTGTCTACAAGTTGCATGAATGTATCTAGCGCTTGTGCTTGGGGTGCTAAGTGATAAATTAGCGTGTTTTCTGGTAGCAATTCGAATAAGCTTGGCAATGGGCCATCAAAAAACAGTGGTAAATACTGCTCTATGCCCGGGAAGCTTTTTTTGTCACTAACATATTGATATAATTGATTAATTTGCCACCCATCTGGCTGAAAAGTTCGCCATGCTTGACGAAATATTGCAACACTATCATCATCCAGGGCAAATTCATGCCCGGGTAGACAAGCAATAGAGTTGACATGTTTGATTGAACACTGACTTTCAGGATCAAAGACGCGGATGGTGTCGACATCTTGATCAAAAAATTCAATGCGATAAGGGGTATGATGGCCCATAGGAAAAATATCGAGAATTGCACCACGAATGGCAAATTCACCATGTTGCGTGACTGTAGACACACAATTGTAACTTTTTTCGCTGAGTTCTTGTCTTATGCTGTCCAAAAAGATGCTATCACCAAGTTTGACGGTAAAGGTATGAGCATCAAGATACCTAGCTGGCGGCACTTTTTGCATGGCAGCATGGCAGGGTACAACGCAAAACTTTTTTTTGCTTTGGCGCAAATTAGCCAAGGCTGCCAAACGTGCAGAAACAATATCTTTGTGAGGTGAAAAATGATCGTAAGGTAAAATCTCCCACTCAGGTAATGTGTATATGTCACCAGGTTCAGCAATAAAATAGTTCAATTGTTCTAACAATATGCTGTGTGAATAGTTGTCATAGGTGATGATGATACACGGTGTTTTTTGCTGTTCGATTAAGGTTTGACCAACTGTTGCAAGGTCCAGATCTAGGGTTTCACTCATGATGCACCCTGTGCCTTATCAATAATGGCGCCACCTAGGCAAATTTCCCCTTGATAAAACACGATGGATTGTCCCGGGGTAATAGCCCATTGATGTTGCGCAAAGTCAACTTGTAGTGTTCCATTGCCGAGATCAAGGACTTTGCATGCTTGATCTGATTGTCGATAGCGAATTTTTGCAGTTAAGGCTTTGTTTATTTCAGGCATTTTACCAGCAATCCAGTGCACATCACTGCATATGAGTGATGGATGTAATAAAGAAGGATGCTCGTGGCCTTGACCAACAATGAGGGTGTTGTTTTTCAGGTCCTTATCGATCACATACCAGGGCAATTCTTCAGCATTGGCTTTGCCACCAATATTGAGTCCTTTACGTTGACCCAAAGTATAAAACATTAGGCCATCGTGTTGTCCTAAATTTTCGCCCTGATCAGATATTATAGGGCCTGGTTTAGCAAGAAAAAACTGAGATAAAAATGGTTTAAAAGCTTGTTTACCAATGAAACAAATACCAGTACTGTCTTTTTTGCTCGCGTTGTCAAAACCTTGCTGTTTGGCAATTAGGCGAACTTTTGGCTTGCTAATATCTCCCAGAGGAAATAAGCAGTATGACAGCTGATTTTGATTTAATCGATACAAAAAGTATGTTTGATCCTTATTGCTATCAGCTGCACGACGCAAGGTGTAAACACCATTACGATTCTCCACATTGGCATAATGCCCAGTGGCAATTTTCTCTGCACCATGACTTATGGCATGGTCTAGAAAGCAGGTAAATTTAATTTCTTTGTTGCAGAGTATATCAGGATTGGGGGTCTTGCCTTTGGCAAATTCATCCAGGCACGTCTGGAAGACTTTTTGCCAATATTGGTCAACAAAGTTGATGGCGCTGATAGGGATTCCGAGAGTTTCAGCTACTTGCCTTGCATCTTGATAGTCTTGTTCAGCAGGGCAATGCTCATCATGAGCATTCCAGTTTTTCATGAACATCCCTTGGATGGTGTGTGTGTCTTTGAGTAAGAAAGCAGCGACAGAAGAATCAACTCCCCCTGACATACCTATTACTACAGACGTTTTAGTCATGATCGTCAAGTAAGAGTTCGTTCATTTTTGCTTTGATCAACTCAATGGCAATGCGGTTTTCGCCACCTCTTGGGACAATAATGTCAGCGTGACGCTTTGAGGGTTCAATGAATTGGAAATACATTGGCCTCACAGTTTGTATGTATTGTTTAACAATAGATCCCATTGACCGTCCACGTTGCTCCATGTCACGCTTTAGCCGTCTGATAAAGCAAACATCTAGCGGTGTGTCCATGAAAATGGTCATGTCCATCAGTTTACGGATATTTTCTTCATAGAGTAGCAAAATGCCCTCAAGAATGATGATCCGGTGTTTGCCAATATGACGGGTTTCAGTTGTTCGCAGGTGCTGAGTAAAATCATAAACAGGAATTTCTACTGATTGTTGGCCTTGTAGTGCTTTGAGGTGTTTGGCCAATAATCCATGGTCAAAAGCATCGGGATGATCAAAGTTGGTCATAGCACGTTGGTCATGACTGAGGTGACTAATATCTTTATAATAAGAGTCTTCAGAAATGACCACTACTTGATTAGAGCCGATTTCGTTGACAATGGTGTTAGCAAGCAGTGATTTGCCCGATGCAGTTGGACCTGAAATGCCGATAATGATGGTTTCTGAATGCATGATGGTCCGTTCAACTTATCAAATTCATTGTATTCCCATGATTTTAGCGATTTATGTGATTCAACGCAATGATTATTCCCGTCATCGCATCCACGGATCCATGCTATAGATGTCCAGCGATTACTCTCAGCAAAATCCCAATTACATTTTGGCGCCCATGATATCACTGCGCCCTGACTAGCATGATCAGACTATATGAAATCCGTATGCCGCAGCGTTATGCGAACCATCAAGAGTTGTCAACATCGGCGTTGCTGCATCATGGGGGAGCAGAGGCCAAGCGCTAAGCAGCCCCCCGCCTAATCCAGGAGTGTTAGTGAGAGTGTCTCGAAGCATAGGGCTTTTTTTAGGGATACCTTTGTTAGGAAGCGTAGCGACGAAACCAAGTTGCAACAATGGGGATTGGCTTGAGTTATTAAGTTTGAATGATGACAGAGCTCGTTCATATAATTTCTGAGCAGAGTAGCTTCACCGAGAATTGCTGGGTGAAGCTAGATGTACTTGACATTGAATATTTTAGTGCTTTGAAAAGTGGGTATATTGTGATAGATTTTTATTTG
>JAGYIW010000023.1 GCA_018402195.1 Gammaproteobacteria bacterium | reverse complement strand
TCAACTGCTTATAATTCACCGAGAATTGCTGAAATATTCGCCCAATTACGCTTCTAGATACACTTACTCAAACCCTAAAAGGCACCAACATAAAGCGGGCAATGACTATTACCAAAAATCCCTACTATACTGGCATAAGCAGCTCTCTGCAGCACAAAGGTTTACTTCCCAGTAACTGTGCCAGCAACATTCTCGTCAAACGCTTAGCTACCTTACAAACGGCTGCATCGTCGTAACGATGCTCACTCATGGCTAAAAGCCAAGCACCCAAATAGCTTTGAGACACATCAACATTGCCTGGTAAATCTTGAAACCCCTCACCTAGCACATAGATGTAATACTTATCAGCAAAGATGATCTCATGCCCATTCGCAGTTCTTGTAAAATCAACCCCATAACCCAAAGCAACTAACAGCTGCAATTCAAAACGGCGCAACAACCCCTGCAATGATTGATCCGTATCAGCCAATGCGGCTATCCCACTCAAATAATCAGAAAACAGCATTTCATAACTCTGCCAAACCGGCAACAAACGCAATAACAATTCATTGACATACATGCCACATATCAAACGATTGCCCAACAAGCGATGGTAACAGCCAGCAGATTCTACTTGTGTCACTGTCACCAACTCATGCTTGCCCATCCAACCAATCAGCAAAGGAGAAAATGGCTGCAAAGCGCTTTTGGTTTTGCTCTGCTTGCCACGCACTCCACGAACAACCCCTGATACCCGCCCATGATGTTGAGTAAAAAAATCAGCAATCACACTGGTTTCTCTATATGGCCTAGCATGTAACAAGTATGCCGGCACCAAGGTATCACTGTATCGCCTTGGCATTTAATCCTCATGACCTAAGCTGCGCAAATCTAAGCGACTGTCCACCCAGTTGCTTTTCACCTTCACCCACAATTCCAAATGCACCTTCTGCACCAACCAACGCTGTATCTCCTCACGTGCTTGCGACCCCACTTGTTTTAACATCTGACCTTTGTGACCAATCACCATCGGCTTATGGCTAGGTTTATCCACCCAAATCACTGCATTGACACGCAGCAACTTGCCTTCTAATTGCTTGTGCTCTATCTGTACCGCCAAACCATAAGGCAGCTCATCACCAAGCAAACGAAACAATTTCTCCCTAATAAGCTCAGCCATCATGAAATTATCGCTTTGATCAGTACTCTGATCTTCAGGAAACAAAAACACTTCCATTTCAGGCAAATGATCATCGATCAGCTCCTGTAACTCAGGCAAACCATCTTTAGTCATGGCAGATACCGGCACAAAATCAGCGTAATCCATCAACATGGATAATTTTTGCAAATACGGCAACATCAGAGTTTTTTCAGAGTAACGATCAATTTGATTAACCACCACAAAAACCTTAGAGGCTTGCTGACGCAAAAGCTTTAAAACAGCCTGATCTTCTTCGGTCCATTGATCGGCCACCAACAGCCACAATATCAAATCCACCTCCCCCAAAACACTAACAGCATCACGATTCATGATTTTGTTCATGCGGTTATGCGCTTTGCTATGTAGGCCAGGTGTATCAACATAAATGCGCTGAATGTGGTCTTGGGTGTCAATGCCTAACAGACGATGCCTGGTAGTTTGCGGCTTGTTTGCTGTGATAGCGATTTTCTTGCCCATCAAGGCATTCAGCAATGTTGATTTGCCCACGTTGGGCCTACCAATAATGGCAATCATACCGCACTGTCTTGATTTAAGAATACTCATTTTGTAACCACGCTAAATAGGCATCCGCTGCTTGTTGTTCTGCCCTTCTCCTACTACGGCCTTCACCATGGGTCATATGCTCAAAACCATCAACTTGACATGATACGTAGAAAGTCTGGTCGTGTGCATCACCCTCAATATTGTCAATTTGGTAACTGGGTAAAGGCATTTGCTTGGCCTGCAACCATTCTTGCAAAGCGGTTTTGCCATCTTTATCCATATCATCCAAGCATAACCCCTCAAAATCTTGGGCATACCATTGACGCACACAACGCTCTACTGTAGCAAAATCACTGTCCAGCCAAATTGAACCTACCACGGCCTCAAAGCCATCAGCTAAAATAGAGGCCCGCCTAAAGCCACCACTTTTCAACTCACCAGAGCCCAGTTGCATAGCCTCTCCCAAAGCAAAACGCTGCGCAAGCACTGCCAAATGATCGCGATTGACCAAGCCTGCCCGCAGACGACTCAAACCACCTTCACAAGCCTGAGGAAAATGTTCGTACAACATACTCGCCACCACACAATTAACCACTGAATCACCAAGAAACTCGAAGCGTTCATTATTGTCTTTGCCCATACTACGATGGCGCAAGGCTTTGGCCAACAAGCTTTCATCACTAAAGGTATGACCCAGCTGCTTCATCAATTTGGCATGGCCATCAGAACTCATAACTTACTCCCAATGCGTTGCCAACGAACATGATGCATATAATCCCAACTGAAAAACACTAGCCAAGCTTTACCAATCAGCAATTTCTCTGGGACAAATCCCCAGAAACGGCTGTCATGACTGTTGTCACGATTATCACCCATCATAAAATACATGCCGTCCGGCACAACCCACTCCTGCATTCAATAAGGGTATTTATAGCACGATAAAGCTCAAGCCGAATTCACACTGGATTCAATTACGACATATCTTGATGATAACGGTGTGGCACCTTGTCAACAGCCAAACTCTCCCCCAATGGCACAGCTTGCTGAGCACAGGGCTTCCCATTGATAAACAGCTGTTTATTTTTGTATTCGATGTGATCACCCGGCAACCCCACCACGCGCTTAATCAAAAGAACTCGCTCGTCTACTGGATAGCGAAACAAGGCAATATCACCACGCTGCGGATTGCCCACCGGCACTACAGTATTAGAAAACCAGGGCCACCCAGGAAAACGCACGCCATACTGGTATTGCTTCACCAGAATCAATTCATGCGGCAACAAGGTTGGCTCCAGCGAACCTGTGGGCACGTGGTAAGGTTGAATAATAAAAGAGCGCAGCAACCAAACAAAAAGCAACAACATAGCATAGTTTTTTGCCACATCGGCCCAGCCTGGCAAGGCACTATCAGGCAAATAATGATATTTAAACCTATAACCAATCCACAAAGTCACATTGACAAAAACCAACCCCGTTAACGCTGTAGCAAAATCCAAATTAGTTAACGTCACCAAAAAGATAATCACTTGCAAGGCAAAAAAGCGATTGGCACTCATGCCACCAGCCTTATCAGACATAGCCTCTGACAAAGTTGCACCAGCTGACAAAGTTGCACCAGCTGACATAGAAGCAAGCCGAAACTTAGATTCCTGATAGAAGTCATAACCAGCAAAAGCCAACATAGCAAACACTATCAAAGGCACCATGCTGCTTTGCACAAATATCATGACCCAGAGTAACAGCAACACTGCAACAACCGCCCAAAAAAAACATTCAATGCGTTGATTCACAAATGCATTCCTAACATTTATTCCACAAGCTCATAGTAACAAATCATCCCAGCAATGACCACAGCAAGATTCAAAGTAAGGTGACCATGAATAATAGACAAAATGCCTATGGCACTTTCCCAGGGCTAAATAGATCATAGTGGCTTACTACCATGCTGGCTATAACCCTTTCAGCTAATTTCACCCAGAGGCAGGGGTAAAAGATGCAATAAGACGATACTATAGCACTGACAAAATAGAAACATCCACCCTATGAAATCGGCAACAGCAATTCTCGGTGAAGCTACTCTGCCCAAACTTGCTGTGCAATAACAGCCCAATTTAATGATCCAAAGCTGATTGTTTTGTCATTTTACCTTTACCGTTGCCGATTGACCGATTGTTCTAATTGAATGCCAAGTTTTTTGACCAGGGCCATAGTTTCGATCCATATAATATCCGTGCTTCTTCATCACATTAAAAAGTTCGTTTTCACTTTTCCAGCCACAATCGCCACCACGAGCCAGTATCTTAATATTTTCATATGAAATGGAAATCAAATGACAGATCGAATGACCAGCTGGTCTACAGTCAAGTAGGTAATAACTCCCTTGGAGAAAAGCAGGCCAGGACTAGCAATTATTCAATACCGAAGGTAAACTAGAACCAGGTACAGATAACGAGAGTAAAGGAACATCTTGATGAACTGGCTGCCAAAATTCCTATTAAGTCTAACACTAAGCATGGCCTATACCATCAGCATGGCCAGAGGACAATTACACCAAAGCATGGCTCCTATCCTTGAAAAAATCACCCCAGCGGTAGTGAATATTTCTGTCATGGGCAACTTGCCGCTGGCAGCACAACAACCTCCAAAAAAAGACAACAAACCTCAAACCTTCCCTGACTTTACAGGCCCACAGCTGTTTCGCGCCGTCGGGACAGGCGTCATCATAGATCATAGCAAAGGCTATATCATCACCAATGCACATGTGGTGGATAAAGCTGATAGCATTAATATTGTCCTCAATGATGGCCGTAAAGTGAAAGCCAAAAAAATCGGTTTGGACCAAGCCTCCGATATTGCCGTCTTGCAAATAGATGCTCAATCTTTAACACAAATTCCTATTGGTGATTCCAATAAAGTACATGTTGGTGATTTTGTCACTGCCATTGGCAATCCTTTTGGTTTACATCAATCGGTGACCTCCGGCATGATCAGTGCCTTGCACAGAGACGACTTGCATATTGAAGGCTACGAAGATTTTATCCAAACCGATGCCCCCATCAATCCTGGCAACTCTGGTGGAGCTTTAGTGAATCAATCAGGTGAGCTTATTGGCATCAATACAGCTATTTTTGCTGGATCTGAACACATAGGCAATATCGGCATTGGCTTTGCCATTCCTATCGACATGGCCATGAATGTCGCCAATCAATTGATCAAGCATGGCAAAGTTGACCGTGGTCTGCTAGGAGTCATGATTCAAAAAATCACCCCTTCCCTTGCTTCAGCAATGCACTTACCTAGCGTTCATGGTGCTTTAATCACTGAAATCACCCATGATTCACCCGCAGAAAAAGCTGGACTTCAAGCTAAGGACTTTATTGAAACCGTCAATGGCACCCCACTAACTACCTCCAACCAATTGCGCAACATCACTGGTATGTTGCCAATAGGAACGTGTGTAGAAATCACTGGACAGCGCAATGGCAAAAAATTTAACAAAAAACTCAGCATCATAAGCCTCAAGACATTGAATGAATCTATCAACAAACACGTCACATTAATGCATGGTGTACAACTCCGAGCTGTAGAAGGCCTCAATGTGATGGGCGACACCATTCAAGGGGTAGGCGTAGATATTGTCAACCCCAGGAGCTTGGCTTGGATGGGTGGCTTACGACCAGGAGATATCATCCTTGAGGCCAACGACCGTACAGTCCAACATATTGAAGAATTAAAGAAAATAATCAAAAGCAACACCCACCAAATGCTACTAAAAGTCTATCGTAGCAACGGCATGTATTTCCTGGCACTGGAAGGCTAGAATAGTACTAAGAAGCAACCGTCTCAAAAGTGTCTTGCAGCCGACCAATCTTAGCACCAAGGCTCTGTAATTTTTCCTCAATACGCTCATAACCACGACATAAATGATAAACTCTATCAATCGTTGTCGTACCTTCAGCGACCAAACCCGCCAGCACCAAACAAGCTGAAGCACGTAGATCAGTTGCCATTACTGGCGCACCCACTAATTTTTCCACCCCTTTTATCATAGCGGTATTACCGTCGATACTGATATTAGCTCCCATACGATTGAGCTCTTGTGCATGCATGAAACGATTTTCAAAAATTGTTTCTTTGATTTTTGCTGATCCTTCAGCCACAGCATTAAGCACCATCAATTGTGCCTGCATGTCAGTTGGAAACCCTGGATAAACATCAGTAGTAATATCGACCGCTTTAGGACGCCCTTCCATCTGACAACGTAAGCCATCTGCATTCAAGGTGATAATAGCTCCCATGGATTCTAGCACTGCTGTCACAGCATGCAGCACAGTAGGATCAATGCCCTTCAAAGTAATGTCACCCTGATTAATCACAGCCGCAGCCAAATAGGTACCTGCCTCAATACGATCTCCCATGATAGTATAAGGATCAGAGGGTCCTAAAGACTTCACACCATTAATCACAATAGTATGCATTCCCGCTCCTTGAATCTTTGCTCCCATGGCATTAAGACAATTGGCTAAATCAATGATTTCAGGCTCACAGGCTGCATGATGAATTTCAGTCTTACCTTGCGCCAAGACAGCTGCCATCATAACATTCTCTGTGCCTGTCACTGTAACCCGATCAAAATCAATGACAGCGCCTTGCAAACGACCATTTACCTTTCCTTGAATATAACCATCATTTAGCTCAAATTCAGCACCCATACGCTCTAACGCGTGCAAATGCTGATCTACTGGCCTAGATCCAATCAAACAGCCACCTGGCAAGGAAACTTTGGCTTCGCCAAAACGGGTCAATAATGGTCCCAACACCAAAATAGATGCACGCATTTGCTTAACCAGCGCATATGGCGCCACAGTCTGTTTTAAATCACGCGCATCCACTTGCAAAGAATGCTTGTCACACAACATGGTTCGTGCACCCAGCTCTGACAACAACGTCAACATAGTGGTAACATCACGTAAGTGGGGCACATTGTGTAATACAAGCGGATGATTTTCACAAAGAATAGCAGCAGCCAAAATTGGCAAAGTAGCATTTTTTGCCCCTGAAACCTTAACTATCCCGGACAAACGCTCACCGCCTTCCAGTACCAATTTATCCATATCAAAAACCTTTTAGTATTATTTTAGCGGAATAATACTATCAAGCCTGGCAACTTTTACAAGTACTTGTATCACTGGTGGCAAATTAATAAAGACAATCTGACAATCATCACGCCTTGCCATCGACTGTACACTCAACACCAGAGCCAAAGCAGAGCTGTCTGCGTGAGACACTTGACTAAGATCAATCTGAAAGTTTTCCTTGTAAGCCATATGGTATTCAAGCTGTCTGATCACATCCATGGCAGTGGCAAACACCAAATCACCACTCACACAAACACAATTATCACCTCTCAGCTCAACGCTAACTCCGGTCATCTTCACTCCTTGCTCATAGCCAATCTAAAACTATCGCCTGTCCTGCTGATCATTTTTCTCTTTGAGCTTATCGATCAATTGTTGAAAATTCACTCTTCCATCAACAGAGCCATGCTTGGATTTTTCCAGTTCTTCTTTAAATTGAGCACGATAATTCAAAGCCATATTTAAATTTGCCACCACAAAATTATACACCTTCCATTCGTCGCCTTGACCATTAGGCTTACTAACTTGCATCACCCTATATTGTACGTCTATTGGCTGACTATTTGGAGAAGTAACCTTACTGTCAACCCGCAAACGTCTTGGATAAGGATGGCCATAACTATCGGTTTTTTTATTGTAGTAGCGCTGGGATGGCACACAAACATCTTCATCTTTAAACTGCAACACACTAGTGCCATAGTCATGGACTACTTTTTTTCTATATTGTTCAATAAAACCCGTCTTTTGCTGCTCACTGGCATCTCGCCAATGACTCATCACCGTTAATGCAGCCATTTTTTCTTGATCAAATGATGGCAACAAAATATTAGCCACTGTGCTATGCATGAATATGGGATCATCTTCCACAAGATCATGGTGATTACGAAGGTTTTTCAACAACAATTTTGACAAGTGGCGTAGAAAAAAAGTGGGTGGAAAATCAGTAGATCGGCAAGCCTCAACCGAAGCCAAAGAAACTTGATCACCTTTTGGATTGGGGATACAACCAGATCCACCACTTGCCTGAAGCAATTCACTATCGTATTGAGCATTGATACTACAATGATTAGACGCTAATGCTAGAGGAACCAAGCCAACAATCAACGCCCCGAGCAAAACAGATTTTAACCACAGCAACTTATGGAATTTTATCATTTCACTATCCTTACACTTAACCATGCATTCACCTTATTTATTTTTTTCGTCATCTGAGCCCGACTTAAACAACATTTGTCCCAAAGCATCTTCAAGAATAAATGCCGAATGGGTTTCTTCTATCTCATCACCATCATGCAAAATTTCAGTCTCAAAACCAGGCTCTAAGCTCATGTACTTAGAGCCTAGCACACCTTCGGTTTTGATACTTGCTTCTGTATCAATGGGAAAATGATATTTTTTATCAATAGACATCACCACCTCTGCTTGATAATTTCTTTGATTAAGATCGATGGCACTGACAGATCCCACAGACACCCCAGCTACCCGTACAGGCTGACGCACTTTTAATCCACCAATATTTTCAAAATGGGCTTTAACCTCATAATAAGACTCACCTTCACGAATGGTTAAACCACTCACTTGTATGGCAAGTACCAGCAACCCCAACATACCTACAATCAAAAACAACCCTACAATCAAGTTTACGCTACGTTTAGACACTTACCATCCCTCCATCATCATCGCTGTCAGTATAAAATCTATCCCCAATACAGCCAAAGAAGCAAAAACCACCCCCTTCGTGGTTGCTCGTCCTATCCCGTCAGAGGAAGGGACTGTATAAAACCCTTGGTATAAAGCAATCCAAATACAAATAAAGCCAAAAATACAGCTTTTAATCACACCATTAACCACATCTAAATTAAAATTCACATTACTCTGCATATTGGCCCAAAAACCACCAGCATCTAAACCTAGCCAAATCACACCAACTAAATAGCCCCCGAGAATCGCCATGATATTAAAAAGCACTGTCAACACTGGCATACAAATCAACCCCGACCACAAACGCGGTGACACCACACGCCACAGCCCAGATCAGCTGCCATCATTTCCATGCAATCAATTTGCTCAGTAGAGCGCATTAGGCCAAGCTCCGCAGTCAAAGCCGTTCCCGCCCTGCCAGCAAACAACAATGCCGTGACCACAAGATTTAATTCGCGTTACTCAAAGCAATCAGCTGACCCAGTGCCTGCTCAACGCAAACTTGCTAAGCGTGTGATACCCTTGCAACGCCACCACCATACCAATGAAGGTTCCCGATACCACAATGATGATCAAAGACAATACACCGACAAAATAAATTTGTTCAATCAATAACGGAAAAAAAATGTCGAAAAGAATACATGCGTCTAAATAAAACTTTCGACAAAAATATGCCAGCAACACCACAACGATCTATCCAGTCAATGGCGTGTCTGCCCACTGTGGCAACATGATTGAAGACACTAGCTTTCATCAAACAAGTTCTCCTCGTAGTTCTTAGCTTTGAATCGAAACGGCACAGCACCATCAGGTAAGCCATGGACAAATTGTTTGATCTTCTCATTATTGCTATTGAGCAATGTTTTGGGCTCACCTTCACCGAGCAAATGTCCATCAGCGAGAATAATCAAATAGTCAGCAATAGATGCCGTCTCTTGAATATCATGTGATACCACCACAGAAGTAATACCCAGAGCATCATGCATTTCTTTGATCAACTTCACCAGCACACCCTTGGTGATAGGGTCCTGCCCTGTAAAAGGTTCATCATACATCATTAATTGTGGATCAAGCGCCAAAGACCTTGCCAAAGCTACTCTTCTGGCCATACCACCCGACAACTCACTAGGCATAAAGTACTCTGTACCCCGAAGACCCACCATTTCCAGCTTAATCAGGACCAAGTAACGCAACATTGATTCAGAAAGATTGGTGTGAGCACGCAAAGGAAATGCCACATTTTCAAAAACCGTCAAACTTGTGAACAACCCACCGTTTTGAAAGAGAATACTCATCTTGCGGCGCATTTTGTAAAGCTCACTACGAGACATGGTATGCACCACAGCGTCATTAACTTTGACTTCACCTTGATCAGGGCACAAACGGCCACCTATTAACTGCAATAAAGTGGTTTTCCCTGTGCCACTGGGGCCCATAATACCGGTGATTTTGCCACGAGGAATAGCAAGAGACATACTGTCAGTAATAATACGTGCGCCTCGCTTAAACGTTACCTGATCAAACGTTACGATGGCATCCTGGCAATGGCCAGCCTTCATGGCTTTACTCCCTACTTATCCTTGGCTTCGCTGATAGAATCATTACCATTACTAACTTGAATTTAACGGCTAATGCAACTATCCTAGTTAATGCTACGTTATTTTTATTCAAAATCCTAGCAAAAAATCCAGGCGAGCGATATTGGCAGAACATTTATGATTGATCACGACCAGCTCAAACAATTTGCAAAGCAAGCCATTGAAAAAGAACTAGCGTCTCTAGCGAAATTATCTAATCAAATCAATGGGGCCTTTGTCAAGGCTTGCGAAATCCTGCTTGCCTGTCAAGGGCGAATCATCGTGATAGGCATGGGGAAATCTGGCCATATCGCCAGAAAAATAGCTGCTACGCTGGCCAGCACTGGTAGTCCTGCACAATTTGTCCACGCGGGTGAAGCGAACCATGGCGACTTAGGGATGATCACCAAAACTGACGCGGTCATTGCCTTATCAAATTCCGGAAATACTGCTGAAGTCATCAACCTTTTACCCAACTTAAAGCGTCTAGGTGTGCCTATAATTAGTCTATGCTGCCGCCCTAATTCACAGCTGGCAAAACACGCTAACATCAATTTGCATATCCCCATTGAACAAGAAGCTTGCCCACACAATTTGGCCCCTACTTCAAGTACAACCGCTATGTTGGTGATGGGGGATGCCATTGCCGTGACATTATTACAAGCCAAACAATTTACCCGGCAAGATTTTGCTTTCTCCCACCCTTGTGGCAGCCTGGGAAGGCAACTTTTATTGACTGTTGGCGAGATCATGCATAAAGACAAAGCCATCCCCATGGTCAATTTGCATGCATCACTTAAAGACACGGTGGTAGAAATGACCAGCAAGCGCCTAGGTTTTACCACAATAATCAACGATACAGGTAAAATCATCGGCATTTTTACCGATGGAGACTTAAGGCGAGCCTTAGAGCAACATCAGAATTTAAACGACATTAAAATTCAAGACATCATGACAATAAAATATCGCACCATCAGCCCAGAGCCCAACTAGCAATTGATACCTTAAATATAATGGAAAAACATAAAATCACCGCTTTACCCGTTGTTTCTGAACAAAATGAGATACATGGAGTAATTCACCTTCACAGTATTATCGAAGCAGGTGTGGTGTGAGCAAGCTAGAAGCATTGCACGAGATCATGCAGAACATCAAAGGCATCATCTTTGACATTGATGGTGTGTTTACCGATGGCAAATTGCACTACGCCGAAACTGGCGAAGCCATGAAAGTATTTCATGTCCAAGATGGCTTGGGGATCAAATTACTACTGGCGTCACCTGTCCAAGTGGGCGTTATCAGTGGGTGCAGCTCCCCCATCCTAGAGGCACGACTACAGTATTTGGGCATCACCCACTTTGCTCTAGGCGCATCAGACAAAACACCCCCATACCAAGCTTTGCTAGAAAAGTGGAGTCTAGAGGACAAAGACATTGCTTATGTTGGTGATGACTTACCTGATCTGCCATTGATGGCAAAGGTCAAACTGCCCATCACAGTGGCTAATGCCAATCCATTAGTAGCTGCCCATGCCTTTTGGCAAACACAACGCCAAGGCGGAGAAGGTGCTGTTAGAGAAGTGTGTGATGCTTTTCTACAAGCAAATCATTGTCTAGAACAGTGCATGGAGGCGATAGGCCATGGCAAACTTCCCTAATTTTTGGGCTAGAATCAATCAGCACCATTGGCTTATGGGCATCTTATTCGGCACCATCACTCTAGCTATTTTAACCCAACATTATCATGCCCCTCATGGCAGCCAAAAATTGACACCGTTTGATATTAAAATCAGCAATCCTTCCTACCAATGGACCAACGAACAAGGCATTATTCGTGGAAAAATAACCGCTAAATCTGCCGACTACAGCAGCAAATCTTCAGAGACACGTCTCCACACGCCTGAAATCAACAGCACCGACAATGACGAAAACCTTTGGCATATGACATCAAAGCATGGACAAAGCTTTCAACTACGCCAAATGGTACATTTATGGGATGATGTGATCATCACCAAAAGTGAGCATTCAGACCCACATCCGACCATCATCAAAACCCAATCGTTAACACTTTTGCCCCATAAGGAAAAAGCCTACACCAATGATAAAGTCACATTGATTCAAGGAGATCATCAAATTCAATCTTATGGTGTTACCATTGACATAAAAAATGGCATAATACATTTATTGTCAAACGCAAGGGGGATTTATGAATCGTCTTAACCCATACAATGCACTAGCCATTGGCTTGATCAGCGTAGTTTGTTTATCTGGTTTGGCCAAAGCCAGTCAGCGCCTAGAACTTAATGCCGACAGCATCAGCTATCATGATAAAAGCAAGGTCAGTGAATATCATAATCACGTTAAGGTCATTTATGGCCATTCCACTTTTGGTGGCAAGCATATGCTGGTAAATCATGGTGGCAGCAAGGCTCCCTCAAAGTTGACCTTAGATGGCTCGCCGGTGACATTTTTAATCCAACACAACAAAAACACCATTTCAGGTCATGCTAACAGCATTACCCTCTACCCACATAAGTCCATGGCTGTACTGCATGGTGATGCTGTGATCTTTAATGGAATGGAAACCGTTCACAGTCAAGAAATTACTTATCATTTAAGCATAACTCAGCAAAAAAATCTGACCAAAAGCCATGAACAAACCAATAAAATTGACGTCATCCCCATAACCGCAAAGCGGCAACAAGGGCTCTCCTCTCAGTCAACGTAACTCAAATAAGGAAACCTATATCACATGAACCCACTCAAGGTCTCAAACTTAAAGAAATCTTATCGAGGCAGAGAAGTGGTCCGTGATGTCTCTCTCACAGTCCAACAGGGTGAAGTCGTGGGTTTACTGGGCCCCAATGGCGCGGGCAAAACCACGGTCTTCTATATGATTGTTGGGCTCATACCACCTGACGGCGGCTCAGTTCGCCTAGGCAATCATAACATGACCCTCATGGCCATGCACAAACGCTGCCACATGGGCGTTGCCTATTTGCCTCAAGAAAGCTCAATTTTCCGCAAGCTTTCTGTACACGACAATATCAAAGCCATTTTAGAACTACGCAAAGACCTAACTCCACAACAACAGCATGAAAAATGCATCCACTTAATGAAAACCCTTCACCTCACCCATATTGCTGATACCTTGGGCATCAGCCTTTCAGGAGGCGAGCGTAGACGCGTGGAAATTGCCAGAACTTTGGCATTGGATCCCAAGTTTATCCTGCTTGATGAGCCTTTTGCTGGCATTGACCCTATTTCCATTCAAGAGCTCAAAACCACCATACAGATGCTGAAAGATCATAACATTGGTATTTTGATCACTGATCATAATTTCCGTGACACTCTAGCTATTTGTGATCGTGCCTGCATAATCAATCAAGGCAAAGTCATCGCCCATGGAGAGCCTAAAGCAATTATCCGCGATGAAGAGGTACAGAAAGTATATTTGGGCAAAGAAGCCCAGATGATAGTTGATGAGGAATAAACCCACTAAAAGTAGCATGATAATGGAACAGCCAAAAAATGTTTCGGCAAATTACTAAAGGCTAAGTTACCGACCCTCTCCATCTAGAACACACAGGGTTTATCGGAAATCTATGCCAATAGTTTTGTGATTCCTAATCTTGGCAATGTGATGAGCTCAAATTTGTCACAAAGATTTATCTTAGTGATAGACACAGCTGAAGGAAATCCTCATGGTATAGATCAAATAACTATTGCCCAATAACCCAAACTAGCAAACCACCTCTGCAGCATCTTTATCGGAACGGTGGCTAGTTTTTTTCACTGATACTTGGGTAGTAGACTTCACAGGCCTACGTGGCGGCATAGGCCACTGAGAAAGTGACAAAGCAAACACCTCATCAATCCATTTCACAGGCGTGATGGTAAGTGCTTGCATCACTTCTTTAGGAATATCTTTCAATTCTTTGACATTCTCTTTAGGGATGATCGCATGCTTAACACCACTGCGAACCGCAGCTAGCAGCTTTTCCTTCAAACCGCCAATGGCCAATACTTCACCCCTAAGAGTAATCTCGCCTGTCATAGCAAAGCCTGACTTCACAGGCATGCGGGCTATGGCTGAAGCCAAAGCCACACACATACCAATCCCAGCACTAGGACCATCTTTTGGTGTTGCACCCTCTGGCACGTGCACGTGTATGTTTTTATCCTCAAAGTCACTGGCAGTGAGGTGAAACTGATCCATTCGACTTTTGATCACTGTCAACGCCGCCTGAATAGATTCTTGCATTACGTCACCCAAAGACCCCGTGTAAGCTGTTTCTCCCTTACCAGGAATTACTGCGGCTTCAAGCGTCAAAATATCACCACCCAGCTCAGTCCAAGCAAGCCCAGTCACCTGACCAATCTTCTCTTGTTCATCCACCTTATCATACTGATAGTTCCTAACACCCAAATATGATTCCACACTGCTCGCCTTGATGCTAAAAGTTTTTTTTGCCTGACCTTTTACCAACTTCAACACCACTTTCCGAGCAATCTTGGCAATACTTCGATCTAATCCACGCACCCCAGCCTCATGAGTGTAGTAGCGAACTATCTCAATCAAGGCACCATCGGTAAAACTCAATTCTTTACTTTTTAAGCCTGCTTCTTTCAGCTGCTTAGTGATTAGGTAATTTCTGGCAATCATGCATTTTTCCCGCTCGGTATAGCCACTGAGCTGAATGATTTCCATTCTGTCCATCAAAGCATGAGGTATATCTAAAGAGTTAGCTGTGGCAATAAACATGATCCCCGACAAATCAAAATCCACTTCTAGATAATGGTCGTTGAACTGATGATTTTGCGATGGATCCAAAACTTCCAACAGTGCAGAAGCTGGATCACCACGAAAATCCATGCCCATTTTATCAATTTCATCAAGCATGAATAGAGGGTTGTTTTTCTTACATCGCACCAACTTTTGCACCACTTTTCCAGGCATAGCACCAATGTATGTTTTACGGTGACCACGAATCTCCGCTTCATCTCTAACACCGCCCAGGACAACGCACAAAAGCACGGTTGGTAGCCTTGGCAATGGATTCAAAGTCTTACCTACACCTGGTGGCCCCACCAAGCAAAGAATAGGGCCCTTGGTAGACTTACTGCGTTGCTCTACCGCCAAATATTCAAGAATACGTTCTTTGATTTTTTCTAGGCCGTAATGATCTTCATTGAGTGTTTTCTCAGCTTTATCGAGATTCTTATTGATTTTTGAACGGCTTGACCAAGGCAACCCTAACAACCAATCCAGATAATGGCGCACCACTGTCGCTTCTGAAGACATGGGTGACATCATTTTCAGCTTGTCTAATTCGTTCTTCGCTTTCTCTTGAGCTTCTTCAGACAGCCCCAAGCCAGCAATTTTTCTTTCGAAGTTGGCAATTTCCGAGCCTTCACCACCATCAATTTCCTTCAGCTCATCCTGCACGGCACTGAGCTTTTCAGTAAGGAAATACTTAAGCTGAGTATTGTCCATTTGCTGTTTTACACGCTGATGAATTTTACGTTCCACCATCAACATGTTAATTTCACTTTCCAGCAAAGCCACTAGACACTCACTACGTACAACAACATCAAATTCTTCCAGCAAAATCTGCTTATCTTCAAGATTAAACGGAGCGTGAGAAACAATACCATCTACCAAGCGACCTAATTCTGTCAAATTACTCATGGCAGAAACAATTTCACTAGGCATCTTTTTATTCAAACTAACGTATTGCTCAAACTGGGCCAGCAAAGTGCGGGCAATGGTATCTTTCTTAAGATCAATAGCCCGGGACTCAGTTTTTTCGACTCGAACATCCACCACCATAAATGGTGCATCAAGAATATAATCAAGTACACTAGCTCTCTCACGCCCTTCGACTAAAACTTTGACCGTATCTTCACCCGGGATGTTGTGTACTTGTAGCACTTTCCCCAAGCATCCCACTGAGAACAAATCATCAAAATCGGGATGTTCAAGCTCAGCGTCACGCTGTGCTAGCATCATGATACACCCGTCATAATGATCCAGTGATGCTTCAAGCGCCTTGATAGAAGAGGCACGACCAACAAAAAATGGCATCACCGTACCAGGCATCAACGCCACATCACGCAATGGCAGAACAGGATACTTACCAGAATCAAAACATACAGGTGCATCATCATGTTGTTTGACTTCAATGTCATCGAGCAAGACTTCATCTTCACTTTCATCTGTATCTAGCACAAGCAATTCATTCTCATAATCTTTAGACATCGTAATCCCCCGTTACCAACTACGACGCTTGCTGGTCTTCAGCTAAATACATCAAAATTGGCGGACATTTGCCATTCACAACATCACTATTGATAACCACCTTGTCAATATTTTTGAGTTCAGGTAGATCAAACATGGTATCCAATAAAATGTTCTCAATGATAGAGCGCAGCCCCCTAGCACCTGCTTGACGCTTGACTGCTTTTTCAGCAATCGCCAATAGTGCATCATCTTTAAAATCAATATCCACATCTTCCATATCAAACAACGCCTGGTACTGCTTAATCAAAGCATTATTGGGTTCTTTCAAAATTCGCACCAAGGCTTCAACAGTCAATTCTTCCAAGGTAGCAATCACTGGCATACGTCCGATAAACTCCGGAATAAGACCAAAACGAATTAGATCTTCAGGCTCAACTTTACGAACAAGCTCGGCAAAAGAGGCTTTATCATCCTTACCAATCACTTCTTTCAAAACCAATACCTGTCTCCGCAATACATTGATTGAATGATTTTATCCAAACCATCAAAGCACCGCCTACTATAAACAAAATGTGGAAGTGTCAACTTGCAAATGTTCTTGCTGTGGTGTTGCGCCCACCATGCGGAGGAATAGCGGCCACCGTCCCCTCAATCGGGTAAGCAAAGCTTGTTGAACACCTTCTGCAGAAACATCGCGGGTGATAGAAGGGTTATCAGATTTTCTGGAAATCTTATCGATTTCGTCAATATAGATAATACCGCGCTCGGCTTTGGAAACATTGTAATCACCTTCTGTCAGCCTGGACAATGGTTTCTACATCTTCGCCTAAAACCGGCTTCAGTCAAAGGTTGTGGCATCAGCAATCACAAAGGCACATCAAAACTCTAGCTAGGTTTGGGTAGCAAAGTTTTACCACTGCCTGTGGGACCAATTAGCATAATATTGCTTTGAAAGCTCTACTTCACTGTCATTGCGCTTAGACAAGCGCTTATAATGATTGTACACCGCAACTGCCAAGACTTTCTTATGAGTCCTGATGATATAGTTTTCTGAATTTACTATAAATGGTACGTGGGGATGGCAAATGTTACCCCAAGCTTCAGCTGTCCCAGCTTCTAAGCCTCTGTGACCAATGTGGCATCCTGGCTAAGATTCATCAACAATGATGTCGTTGCACAAGATAATGCATTCGTCACAAATGTAAACGAGAACCTGCCACAAGGCGATGCACCTCATCCCTATCTTTACCACAAGAAGAACAACACATACCTTGTTGGACATCTTTGCTCATGCACACCTACACAAATTAACTGACAGATTCCTCGGCCGAAGACTGTCGTTTAGCATGAATAGCATCCGCAATCCATACGCCATGGCTTCTTTTTGCCGGCAAGAAAATTGTCACGATTGACATCTTCTTGATTTGTTTCACAGACTTCCCAGTATGTTCAGCCATGATTTTATATATAACATCACCGATACGCAGCAATTCATTTGCATGAATTTCAACATCACTGCCCTGACCAGAAAAACCACCCAACACCTGGTGAATCATTACCGTTGCATTTGGCAAAGCGTAACGCTTGCCTTTAGAGCCTGATCCCAGCAAAGGCAGCCATGAAGCACACCTGCCATACCAATACACACAGTGCTCACATCTGATTTGATGAACTGCATGGTATCATAAATGGCCAAAGCCGCATGCACAGAGCCACCAGGAGAATTAATATAAATAGAGATGTCTTGATCAGGATTTTCTGATTCCAAGAACAACAGCTGAGCAACAATCAAATTGGACATGTGTTGCTCGATCTCACCGACCAAGAAAATCACACGATCTTTAAGCAAACGTGAATAAATATCATAAGCCCGCTCACCTCGCGCACTTTGCTCTACTACCATTGGTACTAATGTCGACATTCCTTATGCTCCCTCTAGTTTGCTAGGTTTAATAACTCTTCATAATCAACAAATTTTTCAGTGATTTTGGCTTGACTGCGAATCAAATCTACCACTTGATCTTCCAAAATCACAGACGCTAACTTCCTACGCTCTTCAATATTGTCATTATACCACTGAATCACTTCATTTGCATCTTGATACTGGTGAGCCAGGCTCACAATAGCTTCATCTACACGCTCTTCATCCACCTTAAGCTCATGCTGCTTGATAGTTTCGGCTAACAACAAACCAGTTTTTACACGTTGTTTTGCCTCGACCTCAAGTATATCCCTAGGCAACTCTGGTATCTTGGCTTGTTTAACTCCAGACTTTATAAACTGTTGCTGTATATCATGCCGCATGCGATGAATTTCCTGGTCCACCAATGCGTTGGGCAAATCAAACTTAGCTTGCTCTCTCAAAGCCACAAAAATAGCCCTTTTAGCATGATGCTTTGATGCCTCTTCAGCCTCTCGCACCATGGTATTGAGCAACTCAGTTTGCAAATCTTCTAATTTACCCGAAGCAATACCGATCTCTCGAACAAAGGATTCATCCAGCGCTGCTGGTTCACAGGATTTAACTGCATGTATCTTAATTTCAAAGGTCACCTTTTGCCCCGCAACTTCTTCAGCATGGTATGTCTTAGGGAATTTCAACTTCAAATCTTTTTCATCCCCAGCTTTCAGGCCAATCAAACCTTCTTCAAAGCCTTCAATGAACTGCTTAGAACCTAGCTCAAGATCAACGCTTCGAGCGGTGCCTCCATCAAAGGCTTCACCCTTGAGTTTACCTACATAATCCATGTTAACCAAATCACCCTTTTGCGCTTTGCGCTCAACCACTTTCCATTTGCCAAGCTGACGACGGAATCTTTCTAGCACATGGTTTACAGCTTCGTCATTTACCTCAGTACGAATACAGGTAACTTTAAGCTTTTTGAAAACAGGAAGCTTAATATCAGGCAAAACTTCGAAAGATGCAGAAAAAGCAATAACATCATCCTTAGTGGCCAGCACTTCTTCATAAACAGGATTGGATGCAATTCGCAAGTCTTTTTCCTGCAAGGCTTGTTCAAAAGCCTGCTCCATCAGTTCCACCAAAATATTACGACGCAGCTCATCACCAAACATTTTTTTGATCACACTCAAAGGCACTTTGCCCCTGCGATAACCTTTGAGGCTTTTGGTTTTTGCCAGTTGTTTGGCTTCTTTATCCAACTTTTCAGTCATGGCAGCAGCAGGGATTTCGATCAAAATCTTACGCGTTAAGCCGTCACCTTTTTCAATTTTTTTTACACTTATTGCTTCTGACACAGCATATCCTCTTGATGATTAATGGTGCGAGAGGAGAGACTCGAACTCTCACAGGTTACCCCACTGGAACCTAAATCCAGCGCGTCTACCAATTCCGCCACGCCCGCATCAGCGTGAAAGGGCGCGTCTATAGCAAGCGCAAGTGCAGGCGCAAGCGTGACGACAAGCAGCCGCCGTGGCAAGGGCGAAAGCAGACCCACAAAAAGGCCCGCCCAACATGCCCTCCGACATCGAAATCGCCGCCCGCTATACCCTCGCCCCCATCCAGACCATCGCCGAGACGCTCGCCCTCGCCCCCACCGACATCGCCCCCCACGGCCATCACATCGCCAAGCTCGCGCCCACAGCCCCGCTGCCAGCAGCCCAAGGCAAGCTCATCC
>JAGYIW010000022.1 GCA_018402195.1 Gammaproteobacteria bacterium | reverse complement strand
GAAGAATCCTCGGCTAAAGAGCCTGCGACTGAAGCAGAAGAAAAAAAAGCTGAATAATAGAAGGTTAAATCCCTTGAGAAGCGAGCAAAGATCATGTCTTCTTTTACTCAACACAAAAAAATCATCATGGGTCGCTTTGGAGCTCCCCATGGGATAAAAGGTGCCATCAAGCTCCACTCATGGTCTACACCCACTGAAAACATCTTCAACTACAGCCCTTGGTATTTAAAAGCCAATGGTGAATGGCGAACGGTTGCCCCCAAACTTCTCAGCCAGGGCAACCATTTGATTACGGCGATCGAAGATATCAGCGATAGAGAAGCAGCTGCAACGCTAACCAATCTAGACATCTACGTTGACCGCACACAACTCCCCCAACTAAGTCCAGGGCAGTATTACTGGTCAGATCTGGCGGGCATGGATGTGATGACTGAATGCAAAAATATGCTAGGCAAAGTCGCTTATGTTTTTAACACTGGTTCCAACGACATTTTAGCAGTCCAGGGTGAACGTGAACGCATGCTACCATTTTTGCCAGAAACCGTTGTTGATATTGACATGCACAACAACACCATTTTGGTCAATTGGGACCCAAGTTTTTGAGGAAATAACCATGTGGATTGGCACTGTCAGTCTATTACCTGAGATGTTCCAGGCACTGCACCATGGTGTCATTGGTCGTGCCATCGAGCACAACAAAATTCAACTCAACCATTGGCAAATCAGAGATTACACCGAAGATACACACAAAACTGTCGACGACAAACCTTTTGGTGGTGGTCCCGGCATGGTGCTGATGGCAGAACCTTTGTATCAAGCCATTTCTGCTACCAAGGCTGCTGCGCCAATCACACCACGTGTAATTTGTTTGTCCCCACAGGGCAAAATCTTCAATCAGTCTGCTGCCAAACAAATGGCCAAAACAAAAACCCCGCTGGTTTTTGTTTGTGGGCGCTACGAAGGCATAGACGAGCGCTTGATCGAAGATTGCATAGATGAAGAATGGTCGATAGGTGACTACGTCATCAGTGGTGGAGAGTTCGCCGCAATGACTATGATCGATGCGATTGTTCGACTTATCCCCGGCGTCCTCGGCCATGAGGCTTCAGCCGAACAAGATTCCTATATGGATAATTTACTAGATTATCCACATTATACCCGTCCTGCAGTATGGCGAGGCAAATCAACTCCGGCAGTTTTGATGGATGGGAATCACCAAGAAATTGCCAACTGGCGACAAAAACAACGCCTGGGACGCACCTGGTTGCGTCGACAACACCTGCTCAATCGTGTATCCATCAATCCTTTTGAGCAAAAATTACTGACACAATTTTTGTCTGAACACAACGTGGGAGAACCCAATGAATAAACCATTAATCCAAGCTATTGAAGACGAGCAAATGCATGATAAAGTCATCCCTGCATTTCGTCCTGGTGACACTGTCGTGGTGCAAGTGAACGTAAATGAAGGCAGCCGCCAGCGTCAGCAAGCCTTTGAAGGCATCGTGATTGCACGCAGTAACGATGGGCTTAACTCATCCTTTACGGTGCGTAAAATTTCTCATAAAGTAGGCGTGGAAAGAACATTCCAAATGTACAGCCCACAAATCGACAGCATCGAAGTCAAACGATTGGGTAAAGTGCGTCGTGCCAAACTTTACTTCTTACGTGAACTTAGTGGTCGTGCTGCTCGCATTAAAGAGAAAATTGTTAAAAAGAAAAATAAATAATCATGTCTTATGTGGCATTAGAGGCTGTACATGGCTTTGATATCCTTGGAGAAGATGCGCAAACCTTTCTCCAAGGATTAACCACCCAAAATGTCAGATCACTCGTGCCTAACCACGGCCAACACACTGCGTTTTGCAATCAAAAGGGCCGTGTTATCGGAGCAGGATTACTATTCCAGATCGAAGAAAATCGCTATCGTTTTGTCACTGCCCGCAATAACATCTCCACACTGCAATCTCACCTCATACACTATCGTCTGCGGGCCAAAGTAAACTTTGACAATACAACACCTTCCTGTATTGGCATGATTGGCATGCCCAAAACGTTCTCTAAACATAACCCCATTAAATCAGGCCAGGGTTTTGAGCTCGACAACACTTCATGGGTTTGCTGGGAAGCCAATACACCTCGATTCTTAGTTTGGCCGCCAACACCACCAAGCAGTATGGAATCTGATGACTTCTGGACATGGCTTGACCTGCAACAAAAAACACCTCTCGTCACAGAAGTTCTCAGCGGCCATTTTACCCCTCACGCCTTGGGCTATCGAGATTTGGGTTGGATTGCCTTTAACAAGGGCTGCTATTTAGGCCAAGAAATTGTGTCACGCACAGAGCACTTAGGCAAAGTAAAAAAAACTTTGGCCCACTACCAACACAATACCAATGCCCTGCCCCAAGGCATAAACTGCCTAGATGAAAACGAACAAAATGTTGGCACTATACTATTATCCTGCCAACAACATAGCCTGGTACATGTAGACATCTCAGCACTTGCAAAATCTCTTCATGTCAATCACAATAATCTGGTAGATACGTTAACACCCAAGACCTTGGACTAGCTCATGAAAATACTCTTTACCGGCGGCGGATCTGCAGGGCACGTCACGCCGAATATTGCCTTGATACAGCACATAAAAGACCAAGATACAAACCACAATATCCTTTATATGGGCAGCCGCCAAGGCATAGAAAGAAAACTAGTTGCCAACAAAGTCGATCAGTATCTAACGGTTACTGTTGGCAAATGGCGACGTTATCGCAGCTGGCGCAATGCCCTCACTCCCTTTCAAGTGGTCATTGGTATCATTCAAGCCTTAATTAAAATCGCTTGGCATCGCCCTGAGGTGATTTTTTCCAAAGGTGGCTTTGTCGCCTTTCCTGCTGTTGTTGCTGGGTATTTCCTACGCATCCCAGTACTAGCACACGAGTCGGATCTCACACCAGGGTTAGCCAATCGCTTAAGCTACCCTTTCGTTAGTCGCATCCTGCTGGCATTTGCCCAAACCCAAGTCCCCAAAAAATATCGGGCAAAAAGCATCCACGTCGGCACCCCCATTCGATCAAGCTTATTGATAGGCATCAAAGACAAGGGTCTTGCACTCTGCGGATTTCATCCCAACAAACCTTGCCTACTCATCATGGGTGGCAGCTCAGGTGCAAAAAGCATCAACACGTGCATACACGATAGTTTGACCGAGCTACTGCCATTTTGCCAGATCATCCATTTATGTGGCAAAGGCAACATTGATGAGAGCCTATTGAACCTGAAGGGCTATAAACAGTTTGACTATGTGGATGAAGCACTACCTAACCTCATCGCCTGTGCAGACATTGTCATTAGCCGCGCTGGCGCTAACAGCATTGCTGAATGGCTAGCCTTGAAAAAGCCACACCTACTCATCCCACTCCCAGCAAAAGCAAGTCGAGGAGACCAACTGGTCAATGCGCAGCACTTTGCTTCTAAAGGGTCTGCGCTAGTGCGGCAGCAAGATGATCTCAACAAAGCCAAGCTAGTAGCCGACATCAAGCAGTTGCTAAACAAAAAAGATGTCTTCATCAAATGCATGGAAAATGAGCAAGCAACCGATGCCACCTCTACCATTGCTGAAATGATAACGCTATCTTTACATGCTTACGACGAAACTACCTAGAAATGTGAGCTTAACCTTCTTTGTGATAAATCTGAATACCCATGTTATTCATATTAAGAAAGACCGCAGGCTAATCCATGACAAAATAGAAAAGTTATTACTCAATGTGACTGAGCAACCATCTAGCGCCAAAAGAACAAAAAAGATCGAAAAAAATATTACTCTGGGGAAAATGAAACCTCATACGCAGAAAGTTTTATGTTAAACATTCGTGCATCTGTTAATTTGCTCTTTTTCGTCTCTAGTCCCCTGTTCAATCAACATTTAACAGAAAAATTCTTCTTTTGGTTAGTCTTATTTTTAGGGGAATTTTACCTGATAGTGTGCGAAGAAAAAAATTATGTTATAGTAAACTAGGGAAAAGTATCACTTAGGCGTATGCCATCAAATCCGAAAATAGGAGAATCTGATGAAAGCAATAATCAAAATAATCAGGAGACCCTGGCTCTCACTTCGTTCCGACGGGACGATGTGGGGATGGCCCCAGGCTTCCAATCGTTCAGCCAAAACGACGTGGAAAAAAATAATACCTTGCCTTGCCTTGCTGCCTGCAGCAACAGTGCTGGCAAGCTCAGCCATGCCCATAGAAGGCATAGGTGCAAGTTTAGAAACCTACCAAGTCCAAACCAAAAAGCCTTTACCCAGCGCTGCAGATCGGCAAATGATTGGTGTGTACCTCAACTACGACCATAATCTTGGCGGCGACCGGTTCATGCGCTGGCATGCCTTCCGCACCATCGATATGAGCAATACAGAAAATGCCGATCAAAAAGGCATGAAAATCAATCTCAGTAAAGATCAGCAACACGAATTCAGTGCTGGCTTTGATTACCAAGTGTCTTTAGCCTTGTCTGACAGCACCAGCCTAAATCCCAGAACTGGCTTTGAATATCGCCGCTTCTTTCACGGCCAAGATACCTCAGGCAACCATGCTTACCCCAATCAAAAAGCCCATTTTGCCTTAGTGCCTGTGGGATTCGATGTCATGACTCGCCTAAGCGCCAACTGGATGCTTGAAGCTTCTGGCACTTACCAATACTTGGTATACAGCAATCAAGTGGCCTATACTTCAGACAATAGCCTGATCATACCTACTGCCAAAGACATCAAAGCCAACGGTTTTGGGACCCGCTTTGGCACCGATTTATTCTATCTTCTCGGCCACAGCCGCCTAGGCATAGGAGCATTTTTGCAAAGCTGGCAAGTCACAGCAGACAGTGCCAAAATAAAGGACTTACCCCCCTCCTATTTAGCATTCATGCCTAACAACCAAGCAAGACAAATTGGCATACATGTCTCCATGCACTTTTAGCCTCGAAAAAGACGAAACAAGATATCTAAGTCAGTGCTTACTGCGCTGACTTAGAATTCCCATATTTAAAGTACCTGCACTATGACTTAGGACGAAGCAGTGGGAAAAGAATCACGTCACGAATGCTAGTAACATCTGCTAACAGCATCACTAACCTATCAATACCAATGCCTTCACCAGCGGTTGGTGGCAACCCATGCTCAAGTGCAGTGATGTAATCTTCATCATAAGGCATGGCCTCATCATCCCCAGCCTGCTTTTCACAAACCTGCTGTTTGAAGCGTTCAGCCTGATCTTCGGGGTCATTCAACTCAGAAAATCCATTGGCAATCTCTTGACCGCCAACAAAAAATTCAAAACGATCCGTCACAAAAGAGTCATCATCGTTCATACGCGCCAATGGCGATACCTCGGTAGGATATGCAGTGATAAACGTAGGAGCAATCAATTGTTTTTCAACAGTTTTTTCAAAAATTTCAATTTGAATTCTACCCAGACCTGCTTGGGGCTGCACTGGAATATCCATGGCCAAAGCCAAAGTCCGGGCACGTTCAAGATCTTCAAGATCTGTCGCTTCGATTTTGGCATTGTGGGCCAATATCGCTTCTTTCACCGTCATACGCGCAAAAGGTTGACTAATATCAAAGGATTGCCCATGAACACTCAGTTGAGTACCACCATGCACTGCTTGTACCAGTTCTTTTAGAAGATCTTCAGTCAAATCCATCAAATCCTGATAATCTGCATAGGCCTGATAAAATTCTACCATGGTAAATTCTGGATTATGACGGGTAGAAATGCCTTCATTACGAAAATTTCTGTTAATCTCAAACACACGCTCAATGCCACCTACCACCAAACGTTTGAGATAAAGCTCTGGAGCAATACGCAAGTACAAAGGCAAGTCCAAGGCGTTGTGATGGGTTTCAAAGGGTCTTGCTGCAGCACCACCAGCCAACACTTGCATCATGGGTGTTTCTACTTCCCGGAAACCTCGTGCCTCCAGGAATGCCCTAAGCACACTGATAGTCTTAGAACGTACCTGAAAAACACGACGTGATTCTTCATTCGCAATCAAGTCTAAATAACGTTGACGAAAACGCATCTCTTGATCCGCCAACCCATGGAATTTATCAGGCAGCGGCCGTAAAGATTTGGTCAACATCCTAATGGTCGTAACATGTACGCTAAGCTCACCAGTTTTGGTTTTGAACAAAGTGCCTTTAACACCGATGATATCGCCCAAATCCCACTTTTTGAAATCCCCATAATCCCCTTCAGGCAAACTGTCCCGTGCCACATATAGCTGTATCTGCCCAGACATATCTTGAAGATGTACAAAACTGGCTTTACCCATGACCCGCTTGGTCATCATCCTACCTGCCAAAGACACGGCAATACTAGCTTGCTTTAAGGCTTCACCATCTTCCTCTCCATGCCCTGCATGTAAATCTGCCGCCAAATGCTGACGACGAAAGTCATTGGGGAATGCAGGCCCTTGTTCGCGCAATGTCTGCAACTTCTTTCTTCGTTCTGCCAATTCGCCTTCAAAGGAGGGAGTGTCTATCATGGGTTTAATCTCTTGGTTCATTCGTTAAGCAGCATCATTGGCAATCCCTTGCTTCAAGCTAGCCTCAAGGAACATGTCTATGTCTCCATCAAGCACTGCTTGGGTGTTACTGGTTTCAGCTCCTGTTCTTAAATCTTTGATGCGTGAAGCATCCAAAACATAAGAACGGATTTGACTCCCCCAGCCTATAGACAGCTTCTGCCCTTCAATCGCTTGCTGCTGGGACTGTTTTTCTTGCAAAGCCATTTCATAAAGTTTAGCGCGCAGCTGCTTCATGGCTTGACTTTTGTTTTTGTGCTGCGAGCGATCATTCTGGCATTGTACCACAATCCCACTGGGATTATGAGTAATTCTCACTGCTGAGTCTGTCTTGTTAACATGCTGGCCACCTGCACCTTGAGCCCGATAGGTATCAATACGTAAATCGGCAGGATTGACCTCAATGGCTATGTCATCATCGATTTCTGGGGAAATAAACACCGAGGCAAAAGAAGTATGGCGACGATGCCCCGAATCAAAAGGCGACTTGCGCACTAGACGATGCACACCAGTCTCAGTTTTGAGCCAACCGTAAGCGTATTCACCTACCACATGAATGGTGGCACTTTTGATACCACCACTTCTCCGGTGAAGCCTCAATCAAGCTAGCCTTAAAGCCGCGCTGATCGCACCATCGCAAATACATGCGCAACAACATTTCAGCCCAATCTTGCGCTTCAGTGCCCCCAGATCCACCCTGAATATCCACATAAGCTCCATGTGCATCCATGTCCCCTGAAAACATGCGCCGAAATTCTAGCTTAGTCAGAGAAGCATCGATACTGGCGATATCATCGAGAATATCACCAAAAGCGGCCAGATCATTTTCTTCTTTGGCCATTAACACCAAACTGTCTAAGTCTTCTAACTGCTGACTCAAAAACTGCACGCCATGTAACACTTTCTCTAACGAAGAGCGCTCTTGACTCAATGCCTGGGCGCGCTCGTTGTCTTGCCAAACATGGGGGTTTTCCAGTTCTAAAATAACTTCTTCAAGACGCTCTTGCTTAAGATCGAGGTCAAAGATACCCCCAAAGCACATGCAAACGCTCAGATAACGACTTAATTTGCTGTAGCACCGCTGTAACTTCTACCATGACCAATCCACCATGAAAAACCGAGGAATAATACGAATATATTATTGAAAAACCTCATTTTAACGACCCTTAAAACGATGTCAATCGCTTTTAGGCAAATCCCAAAGCAAATACACCATTTTTGCCGAAAAAAGCGCCATGCGCTTCGATTAACATGGAAATCACAGAAAAAGAGCATTTTTTATTGTGTTTTTCTGAAAAAAAGGTATATTTGTCTTTCTTTGCGTGGGCCGTTAGCTCAGTTGGTAGAGCATCGGACTTTTAATCCGCTGGTCGTGCGTTCGAATCGCACACGGCCCACCAATCTGTTATTTAATTTATCCAAGAACATTCTATATTCACCCCTAGAAATAATGCCAGTGTTGCGCATTATTTTCAGATTTTTCTGAAGCGTACTTAGAGACAAAATGGGGTTGCAATGGTAAGCATGAATTTTCCATGCTTCTCATCATCGATCAAATGCAATATTGGCTCCCAGTCAAAAGCTCAGCGCTTTTAAGAATTATGTCGCAACTCTCATTGCATCACTCAAACGCAACCACGACACCGTCATCTTTGGATTTGTGTTCGGCTTCATGCGACTCCACAGGCTTAGACTTTACCAATGGACTCGCTTCAGCCACCTTAGGCAATGGCTTTGGCGTGTTAACCAGGGCCTGCTTGGACTTTTGCGCATCATTCTGAGGCACAGATTTGGTTTTATCTACCGACGATACTTGTTTCAGATTTGCATCCCCTTTCGCAGTCATAGACCGACTATCTAAGCGCTGCAAATGGTCATTAACTTTATCCAAATTTGCCTTAACATCTGAAGCATCATGGGCCACATGCACCTTAAGCATAGTCAACTCACGACGCAATGATGACATCAACGACACGGCTTGTTTGACATCAAGCGCTGCCATCATGCCACTTAACTTGTCCATCTGCTGCTCCAAGCGCAGCAAACGTTCACGATCAGTCAATTGATTTTCCTCAGCCAGCGGTGTTTGAGTCATTTGCCCCGACACACCCCAACTGGACATGACAGGCAGGGCGGTTGACAACAACAAAACCGGGAGCAACAATTGCAGTTTTTTCATGATGCTTCCTTAAACACCGTAACTAGAAGAAGTAGGCGGCCAAACTTGAAAACCTGAACACCTATAGCTACACTACCAAAGTAAGGATCAATTCTCAAGGATAGCGCTGTGAAAAATAGTTCAGTAAGATTCACGACAGGAATGTTCCATGATTCTGGCACCAACACTGAATTGAACCCAGGACAATTTAGACATCTCCTTGAAAATAATCACGCATTAACCGGAATCAAAAACCTAGACACTCTAGTCAATACCCCCATCCCTGCAACTAGTTCCTCTGATGAATACATACACCCATTACATTTCTGCGTGATGAAAAATCTCCCTGAAACTTTCGAAGCCTTACTTTTGGCTGGCGCCACCCCCAACAGCTTGAACAGCATGGGTGAAACGCCATTGGCTCTTGCAAAACGTCTTGCAAATTCTGCCACTCACTTTTTTGCAGATCCATTCCAGGAAGCGCTGAATCAAGCCCTAACCATTGTTTCTGAAAAACAAACACCTATAGATGGCCTCAACGGCATAGATGATTCAAAAATCAAACAGCTACTTGATGCCGGCGCCACTCCCTGTGAATATACCATCAATACCATTATTCAAGTGGGACAAGATCCAGCAGTAACGGCTTATCTGGTAGATTATCACGATGTTGACCTAACCAAACCAGGCAAAGATGGCAAAACCCCACTCAGCAAACTCATTTGTGGTCGAAATCATGCACTAAGGACATCACTACAGAAAAAAACCCTCATGCTTATTCGTCAAGCGATGAAAGCAATAAGACAGCGCCAAACGCCTGATCTACCAAGAAACGAAAGGGGCGCATTCTTAAAGGAACTTAAGGACATTTTCAGAAGAGACATTGACCTAAACACTTCCATTCAAGGAAGGCAACTCCTACACCTGGCAGCTTACTTTGGAGATGTGGAAGTCATTCGGCTGTTGCATAAGTACAATGTCAGAGATTTTGGTGTCAAAACACCACGTGCAGATACACCGCCAGTAGATGCTACTCCACATCAGCAATCTGAGGCCATGGAGCCCATGGCCGTGGATGATAGCGCTTTACACATTGCCGTACGTCAAAAACATGCAGGGACTGTGGCTGCCTTACTGGGGCATTTAAAATCAAAGTCTGAGTATCCTGAAAATCAAACACATTTACTCCAGGGCAATTGTCCTCAACAGGTTAACTTAGACGTAAAAAATAATGCCAATGAAACTGCCACATCCCTATCCCTATCATGTGGTGACGAACAAATAATTGCTATGCTAGACGCCTACCGCTGCAGCCAAGGCATCAAGGCATGTATCAAGTCTGCCACGCAGCAATCATTAGATTCCTTTGTGGAAACCTTATCAACATGGCTAAACCGGCTAGACCGAGCCATGGAAAACTTAGATGAATACCGCATCGACTTACGAGATAACGAAAGTATTGGTCCAGTGCGCCTTGCCGTTGACAGCGGCTTAACCGCCGAACATATCAAAAATTTAGGCCATTTGGACAAATTCAATTTCTCAGCTGTCGATACCCATGGTTACAACGCACTGCATCATGTTGCTAGACACTTGCTGCCCAAAAAAGATAATACTAACCGTGGTGTCAACTTAGATGAAAAAGACATCTATGAAATGACAAGAGCCATCATTGGCTCCATGAACGAATCAGCATTACACGCAAGAACACCGAATATTTTCCGTGCAATAAATGAACCACTGGACATTGACAGCTCTTCGACAGCAGCACATATCGCCGTCAACCACAACAATAAACCTGTACTAAAAGCCATCGCTGAGACACTAGCAATCCATGACAACGGCTGCAAGGTAGAAGATGCCTGCGGACTCACCCCCCTCCAACACATTGTCATGTATGGCAAAAAAGACGCGACGGAAATTTGGCTAGATCAGAGAACGCCTAACCCGAACCACCCTCCCGCACCTCAAGACCCCATTGGCTCGCCTGAAGAGGGTATCATCCTCATGCAACTGGCTGCCAAAGCAGGAAAGTCACTCTCCCAAATCCTCAAAGAGCATGCTAGCCCAGAAGAAGATTTTGCTGCCATAGTAGCTATACTTATCCAATATGGAGCCAAAGCGTATTACCCAAAAAAAGACTATACACAACGCGAATTTTCATGCTCAAATTATTCCCTAGATACACCAGCATTGTTCATTGCAGCAAGTCACGAGAATGATCTAGTTGCACGTGCACTCCTAAAATCTGGCTCCAAGGGACACAAAACCTATGGACTTCTATGGCGGAAAAAGCCAATTTCCATGCTTCTTGCCCACATAGTCAAATTACTATTCACCCTGATTTTGTTGCCTCTATGCTTCTTCGGCATGCATACCCCATTCAAAAAATCATCCTACTGCAAACTCGCCTATGGCACCTGCCGCCTCAATGCTTTATTCGATGGCCCTGTTTGGCAAAGATCACCAAAACCATCACAAGCAGAAAAAAACGTACCACCAAAAATTCCCCCCAGAGATTATGAACCAGGCAGTCATTTTGCAACTTATCGCCAAAATAGCAAAGAAACAACAGGGCTTGACATGAATGACATTGATCTAGCCACACAAAGTAAATCAGCCCCACCACGCCCATCAAGCAGCGCACATTAGGCTAAACTAGGCGCCCTCAGCTAAACCGAAGTGGGCGTAAGTCAACGATGAGGCCATCCGCCCTCGCGCTGAACGGATTACAAAACCTTGTTGCACCAAATAGGGTTCAACAACGTCCTCGATTGTGCCACGCTCGTCACCCATGGCTGCAGCCAAACTTTCAACCCCAACAGGACCGCCATCAAAGCGCTCAATAATGATCTGTAAGTAGCGCCTATCGGTTTCATCCAAGCCCATGGCATCAACTTGCAACAAATCCAAAGCATCTTTGGCAATAGTGCTATCAATACGACCATTGTGTTTAACATCTGCATAATCTCTAACCCGACGTAACAGACGATTGGCAATCCTTGGTGTGCCCCGTGATCGTTGAGCAATTTCTTGTGCTCCTGCCCCAGCCAGGCCTTTCACACCGATAATGTGTGCTGATCGGATAACAATGGCTTGCAACTCATCCAAAGTATAAAAATTGAGCCTAGAGGTAATGCCAAATCGATCCCGCAACGGTGAGGTTAACAGCCCTGCGCGCGTAGTGGCGCCCACCAAAGTAAACGGCGCCAAGTCCAATTTCACTGATCGCGCAGCTGGACCCTCACCAATCATGATATCCAATTGAAAATCTTCCATCGCAGGATATAAAATCTCTTCTATCGATGGGTTTAAGCGATGAATTTCATCGATAAACAACACGTCTTTGGGGGAAAGGCTGGTCAAAATCGCTGCTAAATCACCTGCTTTCTCCAATACAGGACCTGAAGTTTGCTTGAACCCTACCCCCATTTCATTGGCAATAATTGCTGCTAGCGTTGTTTTCCCTAGACCTGGAGGACCAAAAGCCAATACATGATCTAAAGCTTCGTCACGCTTAAGTGCAGCCTCGATAAAAATACGCATTTGCTCTTTAACCTGAGTTTGGCCAAGATAATCAGCAAAACGCAAAGGCCGCACCGAAGCTTCTTGAGATGGCTCGTAAGCCAGCTGCTCGACACTGAGCACACTATCTTCATGGATCGTCATGTACTCACCTCCTGCAAGGCAGCACGGATAAGGACTGCGCTAGTCATGCCCTCACCTTGGATGCCTTTAATCATACGGCTGGCATCATGGGGTTTGTAACCCAAAGCAATCAGGCCATCTATTGCCTCTTGTGCAGCAGCCATCATATTTCTTGAACCAAGAGTAGCAGAGCCGCCGGCTATTTCCCACTGAGAGACATTGTCTTTGATTTCCACCAACAATCGCTCTGCGGTTTTTTTGCCAATACCCGGCACACGAACCAAACCGCCCACAGCTTGATTATGCACACAAGCGATAAATTCGTCTGGCGACATGCTTGATAATATCATCAACGCCACTTTTGCGCCTATGCCACTCACTTTAATCAATCGACGAAACAAAGCGCGCTCTCGCAAATCGGAAAAACCGAACAAGCGTTGAGCATCTTCTCTTACCAAAAAATGGGTATACAAACTTACCTGGTCGCCCACTTCTGGAAGTCCACAAAAAGTATTCATAGAAGTTTCAACTTCATAACCCACACCACTGACATTTAAGATTAAACTTGGCGGTGTTTTGCTGACAATACTGCCTTGCAACCATCCTATCATGTGTATTTTGACTCCTCTTTACTTCATGGCTATTTTAGGGATAGCATGATTTCGGGAATGAGTCAATTTGACAGTTGCAACAATCCTAGGAAAGGCCTGCTGGTTGTTCCTTCCAAAGGTCGCTACACCTGGGAAATCTAATCCACTACGCCTAGGTCCTTTATAAAATGCCTGCAACTTTTTTACAGGGTTCCGTAAATCCCAACTTTTGCAAAGCCAAGCCCATTGGCGTTGTATTAGGATAATTCATGTGAGTAACATAATCCGGACACGTAAAGTAAACTATTTACGAGGGAGTAGGGGTGTCCAAAATAACCGGACAAAATTGTCAACCTTTTTTAAGATTTGACAGTCCTGGATATCGTTTTACTCACCTAGGGCGTAGTCAAATATGAGCAAGATGACAAAAGGCTACTGCCAAAGCATCGGCAGCGTCGGCTTGAGGTAAACCTTGTAAGCACAGCAAGTGCTTGACCATGTGCTGCATCTGTCCCTTAGAGGCATTACCGTAGCCCACCACTGATTTTTTTACTAAACGAGCAGAATATTCGGCAATAGGCAGCATTTTTTTTGCCACCGTCAGTAAAACCGCCCCGCGTGCATGGCCCAAAATTAATGCTGCCTTGGCAAAACGCTGGACAAACACTGTTTCGACAGCAACTGCATCAGGGCAATATTTTTCCAATATCGTAGAAAGGCCTTGCTCTATCTGCAAAAGCCTCTCAGGTAGTTCACCCTTTAATGCTAAATGACCACTGGCAACATAACGGTGATCACCGTTAGGCAAAGCATCGATCAGCCCATAACCCATGCACCAGGAACCTGGGTCAATACCCAGCACTCTCATAGTAGGTCTGCCAAGATGTCGTCAGGAATATCAGCATTGGAATAGACTTTTTGCACATCATCCAAATCTTCCAGCATATCCAACAAACGTAACATTGTTTCAGCACCTTCGGCATCTACTGTAACTGAAGTCTCTGCCTGCATGGTGATTTCAGCCGACTCGGGTTCAAAACCACACTCCTGCAAGCCTTCTTTGAGCTCAAGGCAAACATCCGCTGAACATAGCACTTCATGCCCCCCCTCATCGCTACTCATATCCTCAGCACCCAATTCCAGCACAGCATCCATCAAGACTGATTCATCCAAATTGCTGGCAAAACGCAATATGCCTTGCTGATGAAACAAATATGCCACTGAACCATCGGTGCCCAAATTACCGCCACACTTGCTAAAAGCGTGTCGCACTTCAGATACCGTACGATTGCGATTATCAGTCAGACAATCAACCATCACCGCCACACCACCTGGGCCATAGCCTTCGTAACGCACTTCTTCCATCTGCCCATCATCCAAGCCACCAGCACCTCTTTTGACTGCACGCATGATGGTGTCTTTGGGCATATTCGCACCCAAAGCAGCATCAATACCAGCACGTAAACGCGGATTGCTGCTAGGATCATCTCCACCCAAACGCGCAGCCACCATGACCTCTTTAATCAGCTTGGTATAAAGCTTGCCTCGCTTAGCATCTTGTGCTGCCTTGCGATGTTTGATGTTTGCCCATTTACTGTGTCCAGCCATATTCCTTCCTTACTTTATTTGGGTTGATTGGGAAGCACCAAACCTAAGGAAATCACCGATTTCAAAGCATCATCCACGGACATATCCAATGGAATGGTTTGTTCAGCAGGCACAGCAACAATAAATCCTGAAGTAGGGTTTGGCGTGGTTGGCACAAAAACCAAAACCATAGGCTCATCGACGGCCTCACGCGCCAAATGGAAATTGTCATTGGTCTGAAAAGCGATACTCCAAACCCCTTTTCTTGGATACTCAATCAACAACACTCGTCGAAAGGAGTTGCCATCCGTAAGCACCATACTTTTCACCACTTGGCTCACAGCTGAATAAATTGAACGCACCAAGGGAATACGCTCCATAAGCTGCTCCCAGCGTTTTACTACACGTTTACCAAAAAAATTAGCTGTAAAAAATCCGGTAATAAGTACCAAAATCAGCAAGAATATCGCCCCCAAACCAGGCACATGAAAGCCAATCAAAGTATCAGGCTGGTAAGCCTCAGGTAACAAGGCCAGAGAACGATCCATAAACGAGACCAAAGCCTTAACAACAAAAAGTGTGACACCCAGTGGTAACCAGACCAAAAGGCCTGCCATCAAATACCGTTTCATTCGCGACTCCAAATCCATAAAACCAAGGCACTTTGTATCGTAAATCCTGGAATAACGCAAGCCAATGCCCTCCTCCAATCAGATGATTGTCTTGTCAAAAAACCACAAAACTGATAAAATAATTTGCGAAGTTACACATAAAGAAAAATCATGCGTTCCACACAACGAAGCATATTAATCACTGGATGCTCCTCTGGAATAGGCCTACATGCGGCATCCTACCTAAAAGACAAAGGCTTCCACGTGCTACCCACAGCACGCAAAGCCGAAGACTTGCATGCACTAACCAAACTTGGCTTTGATGCCATCGAACTCAATGTCAATGAACAGAGCTCTATAGAAGCTTGTGTCGCTAGCGTATTGGAGAAAACCAACGGCAAACTGTTTGGCCTGATCAACAATGCTGGCTTTGTACAACCTGGCGCCCTTGCACACCTCTCTCGTGAAGTACTGGAATCCCAATTTGCCACCAATGTATTCGGGCTACATGCGTTAACCCAAGCATTCATGCCAACTTTTTTGACACAAAAGCAAGGCCGCATCATCCATGTCAGCTCAGTATTGGGTTTTGTCCCCAAAGCTTTTCTTGGTGCTTATAACGCATCCAAATATGCTGTCGAGGGTCTTGGTGACACTTTGAGGCTAGAATTAGCCCATCACAAAGACCTGCATGTGGTATTGGTGCAGCCTGGCCCTATTCAATCAAAATTATTCAGCAATGCGGTAACCATAATCAAAGATCGCTTAAACAAGCACAAAAAAAATGCTGACTATCAGCTACTAGAAACCATGCAAAAAGACAGCAAAGACCATTGGTTCAAAAAGGGTCCTGAAGCCACATCCAAAGTATTTTACCAAGCACTCACAGCAAAACACCCTAAAAGCCGCTATCGCATCACATTACCTTGTCATGCTGCCGCATGGGGTAAACGCCTACTGCCCGCAGACTGGCTAGATAAAATGATGTTGATGGCAGACAAAGACACCCCAAAGTTGACGCATAAATCAACCCATCAAGCAGAGGCGCTTGCCCTGGCGAAATAAACCCGCCATATGGGCAACCTGGGCACCAAATAAAGGAATAAACCAAAGATGTAAAGCCATAAAGAAATAGGCCAAGGCAGAAGCAGCGCCATACAAAAACTTGTATGATGTGAAATGAGCAACGTAAATCACCAACAACCATTTTGAAATTTCAAAGTGTCCAGAGCCACTGCCCCACCGATTAAAAGCATCAATTGCACTCACTTTGCGGTTAGGGACGAGAAAATATAACAAAGAAAAAAACAGCCCAGTCAGCAAATACTTTAACAAAACCCAGTGAAGAAGTAGCCTTTATTTTTGATTGGCTGCATCAGTAAAAAAAAAGACCAAGAAGAAACATGGGTTGAAACACTAATACCAGCAGCAAGAAGAATAGGTGTCCAAAGTAATCACTGCCCAATACATCAAAAAGAAGCTTGCAACACTGTCCCATGCTGCCTTCTAACATGCCAAATATGATTAAAGCTATGCTCAATGGTGTAAATCATCCACAAAGCTATCAATAGGCCCAGAAAACCCAGTTGGCGAAAGCTCATTAGCCTGCTGCATAGCTCTGGCCCACCTGGCGGATATCCTCTGCCGCTTCCGGCACAAATTGCTCAAGTAAAGATTCAACTTTAGGTCCCAACTGTTCAAATTCAGGAAAACCAGAAACACAGAGTAACCTATGATTAATATCGGCATTAAATAAGCTAGTATAAGCAAGGGCCGTGGAGGTGGTAAGACAGGCATCTTTCTCAAATTGTTTGATGACACAACAAAGAAAATCTGCCAACCCATATAATTGCTTTTTTAATGTTTGAATTACTTCTTGCATACGAGCCTCTCCTTGTCTCGTTTAGAATTACAATCTACCATAGCAAACCCTTTTTGAAAAGCGAAGGCCAGGGACTTTTTCTCACATATAGAGACCTATAGCCACATAGCAAAATGTAAAGCCTCCGCAAAATCTCAGGCACCTTTTAAAAGCAAATGTAGGAAAGATGGCCAGATACACTGTCATGAAAAAATAGTTTCCACAACTATTTAACCAAACTAAGATAATTGATAGTATAACAGTAAAGACATTTTCCAAAACAGTACCATGATCAAAATCCTCATCCTCTACTACAGCACATCAGGCCATACAGAAAAAATGGCACAATTCATTGCACGGGGTGTGGAATCTGTGCACGGTGCAGAAGCCGTTCTACGCACAGTCCCCAGAGTGTCCGCTAATACAGAGGCCACTGAGGAGGCCATTCCCGAGGCAGGCGCACCCTACGCCACCTTAGCCGATCTTGAGGAATGTCATGGTCTCGCGGTAGGCTCACCTGCACATTTTGGTGGCATGGCTGCACCCATGAAGCATTTTTGGGACAGCACTTCAACAATCTGGCTGAATGGCCAACTGATTGGCAAAGTAGCTGGCGCTTTTACCACTGCCAGCACCATGCATGGTGGCCAGGAAATAGCGCTTAGGGCCATCATGACGCCACTGCTACACCACGGCATGATTATCGTTGGCATCCCTTATTCCGAACCAGCCCTTAACCGTACAGTCACTGGTGGCACACCTTACGGCCCCAGTCATTACTCTGGGTTAGACAACACTTTACCTCTAAGCCAAGACGAACAAGATATCTGTCGCGCCCTAGGCAAACGCCTGGCACAACTTGCTATCAAATTAAAAGACTAGATTCAATGTCGCACGATTGATCCGCTTCAAACAACAACAAGACGTTTTTTTAACCCGCAGTTAACCCATATCAATCTGCAAGCACAGATTTAATAAACGGCACTGTCAAACGGCGTTGGGCTACCAGGCTAGCCTTGTCGAGACGATTAAGTACATGCATTTGATAACTCAAGGAACGGTCATGGCGGACAAATAAATAATCCAATACTGATCCAGAAAGCTGTAAACCTCTACGCTCTGCCTCAGCCACCAACGCTTGGCGTTTGGCTTGATCACTCAAAGGCTTGAGAGGATACGCCACCAGAGATTGAATACGAGAACGCAGATCAGGCAACAAAAATGCCATATCACTCAAAGCGCGACGACCAGACACCACCATAAATTGGTGTGGTGCCAGCTGATTGTAAAGTTGATACAAAGCCTTTTCCCAAGCCATACTGCCGAGCAAATCATCCAGGTCATCAATGGCCACCAAATCAACATGAGACATCACCTGCAAACAAGCATGAGAAGCTGCGGGCGTCAAATAAATAGCAGTAAGACCTTGTTCAATGGCATGATGGCAACAACTTTGCAACAAATGAGTTTTGCCTAAACCCTTTTCACCCCACAGATAAACCCCTTTATCAACAATACCCTGGTGCAAATGCTGCAAAACATGCAAGAGTTCAAAATTGCCCTCAGGGACAAAGTGGGCAAAACGATGCGAAGATGCCTGAGGCATATTTAACGTCAGTTGTTCAATCACGTTGACCACCTCGATAGGCTTGCGGCCAGCGATACTGCCAGAGTTTATTACCTTCAACATCGGTTGTGGTTTTCAAGAATTGAATTGATTTCGATGCCATAAGCTGTCTAAAGAAGTGCGAGGAAGCTCCCAACAAATCCAACTCCACGGTGATTTCATCTGCAGACAAGGCATAGGGCACAACATTTTTGACTTTTTTATGGTTATTAAGAAAAGCCAACACATTATGATAGGTATCAGATGAACTCACACCAACAATCTGCATCTTGGCACTCGATTGTTGTTGCAAAGAATCAATCAAAGCCATAGAGGCATAGGTTTGTGCCAAAGCCCTGTCTGCAATCTGCACCAATAATTGTGTCAGTGAGGGACTATCCACTTTCATCGGGGTATTAATAGCATCACTGACCAGAAGCTGGGTCGCATGCCAATGAGCATCATATGGCTGATATACTGCCTTCACAACAAGAATTTGCTCAGGATGATAGCGGCGGGAAGCCTTACGAATGTCAGGGATGTTGAAGCTCCAAAGGGCACCACTTTGATAAAAAGCTTTGTCCTTGTCATCCATTGCTGGAAAAACTGACACCAAGCTACGTTGATCCAAAGCTTCATGCAATTGATCCACCAATTCAGAGCGCATATCGGCACCAAAAATATCCTGTCTACCATCATGATCCAAAACAAACCAAATCAAAGTACGTGGTCTGGATGTAGTCCAAGGCACTTGCTTATGTTGATCTATGAGTTTATTGAGACGATCAGGATCCAGCTGAATCCACACCCACTTACGGGTATCGCTGGCCAGCGGAGCATTGATAGTATGATAGCGCAGCACCATATCCTGTAACTGGCCTTGCAATGTCTCAATATGCCATTGATTGGGAACACTGGGTGATCCCGTCAATTTGACCAAAACCTGAGGTAACACACGACTGGCAGCATCTTCGATACCCGCCTGATCATCCCACCAAGTTCTGCCACCATAAAGCGCAGAATCATCAGCAAGCACTGCCCAACTCATAGACATCAAAGCACAAAAAAATGCGATGCACCGTGTTTTATTGTTCACCCTATTTCCCTCACAGCACGACCTATAGAAAAAGATACGTCATGGGCGAAATAATGTAAAGTTAGGAGAAAAATTACAACCATTTTACAGATTTCAAAAAACCTACATTATGAACCAAAAACAAAATAATTATTAGATTTTTCGCTCACATTATTTAGGGACCATAAGATGAAACAAAACAAAATAAATAAGTCAAACCAAAGCAAGCGTCCCAAAAGAGCGTAAAAACATGTTCTGCCCAGCTGTAAGTAGCAAAGAAAAATGCATGCTAGACTTTATAGAAGTCAGGTCGTATAATAATTCTCAGTCAATCAATTTTGTTAAGGTACTGACATGGCAAACAATAATCAAGAAACGGCCCCCATAGTAAAATCGGATCTTATCATTGCTCTCTCGGAAAAAGTGAGCTTACCTTTCAAAGATGTAGAGATGGCCGTCAACCAAATACTTGATTGCATGAGTACTGCACTGAGCAATGGCTTGAGAATTGAAATCCGTTCTTTCGGCAGTTTTCGCTTAAACTACTGCCCTCCTCGCCGAGCTCACAATCCCAAAACTGGTGAAAAAGTTGCCACTATCGACAAATATCGCCCTCACTTTAAGCCAGGCAAAGAGCTACGTGAGCGCGTCAACACCGCCTTCCTTGAAGACACTGAAGTGGAAGAAGTGGTGTAATCATCACCACTCACCTGACTTTACAAAATCCTACATAATCGTCCAAGGACAATCTGCTAGGATTCTTTGTTCTTGACCCTACATGTTACACTGCAGAAACATCACTGCCCTTTTGTTGCCACTGCAAGTCAACCATGCTGAACATACAAATCAGCTAAGATGCACTTGAACGACTTGAGAAAATACTTATCCAAGCATCATCAAGCTGATCCTCAATCCAATGACCTGACTTGATAGACATGGCCATTTCCCTCTGTTTTCTTATTCATGCTCGGCACCATACCTTGATCTATTCCACAGAAACCTCGCCGAAATGCCTGGCATAACTACGTGGCAGTAAGGATAGCGCAGCAGCCAGCTCCAATGCAATGCTAGAATAATACGCTTTCATGTCAGCATTTTCACCACACATAAGTGGCTGCCCTTGACGAAGGGCCTCAGCATGAGCCAAAGACATGGGGATCTTACCTAAGCATTGGGTATTAAACCTCTGCAACAATATTTCCAGCGCTGATTCACCCAACAGCGACTGCATATGACCACAGCCCTCACACTGCCAGTAACTCATGTTTTCCACCACCCCTAACAGCGACACTTTCATCTTATCAAACATAGCCATGGCTTTTTTCGCATCAGCCATGGCAGCTTCATGAGGTGTAGTCACTACAACTGCTCCTGTTAAAGGAATTTTTTGCACCAAAGTCAAAGGGATATCACCCGTCCCAGGAGGCAAATCTAATAATAGAAAATCTAAATCCTGCCACTCAGTCATGTTGATCAACTGCTGCAAAGCTTTGCTAATCATAGGACCACGCCAAACCATTGGCGTATCACCAGGAACCAAGTACGCCATAGACATGGTCT
>JAGYIW010000021.1 GCA_018402195.1 Gammaproteobacteria bacterium | reverse complement strand
TTGCCCCCATTTGTATGCTTGCTTCCGTTTGCCAATCTTGCAAATGCAAGGGCCTGGTTTGTGTGATAGGCAACTCTTGATGCGAAGTTAAGATCACCAAGCCGCCCCTAGATTGGTAGCATTCAATCATATCAATCAGCAAATCACTCCCTGCTTGATCCAAGCCTGTGGCTGGCTCATCCATCAACCATAAAGGCGAGTTACTCATATAAAAGCGTGCTAAGGCTAAACGCTGTTGTAACCCTCTGGAAAGTTCACTAGGAAAATGGGCTGAATATGCATTCAAGCCTAATGTAGATAACAATGCCTGCAGTTTTTGCGTATTCAAGCTGCACCCTTGCAACACACCCATCCAATATAAATTTTCTGAGACTGTCAAAGATTCAGATAACCCTAGCTGATGCGATAGATAGCAAGGAAGTATCACATCCCACAGTGGTATTTTTTCCCAATGGATAGTGCCAGAGCTTGGGCGGACAAAACCAGCCAACATATTCATCAGTGTGGATTTACCCGCACCATTGTGCCCCAATAGCTGTACTACATCTCCTGGCTTAGCCTGCCAGCTCATATCCACAAAAAGCCTGTGATTATCTAGTTGGTAGCTTAGTTGTGAAACAGTAAGCATGTTGGCTCCTACAAAGCATGATAGCTCAACCGAACGTTATGGTTAGTTAAAATGGTCATCCCAGTCATGAGGATTATGAAAAACTTGAATGGGTAAATGCCAATGATAAAACCCCTGCTGCTCAGCAAATGTCATCGGCAAAGAGAATGAACAAGCTGCTAATAACCGGACAATGGTAGCGCCAATGTAGGCTTTATATCGCACCCACTTCCTCCAAAGGCACCCCCAAGGAATAAGCATCACTTTGGTGTGATGGCAACATGACTTCCCAGCCTCGACAGCCTGGGCATTGCCAGTATAAAGCAGCACCAGAAAAACCACATTGCTTACATTGATACGGCATAATTTTTCTTATCAAATCAACTATGTAACCCTCAAGCAAGAATAGTTTTTCTAAGGCATCACCCACTGAGTTATCACGATAAATTGATACCAAATATGACAATGTACTCATAGAGGGATAGTCACGCATGTGTTTGGCAAGAAACTCAATAGACACACGATCACCATGATGCTTACGTAAACTTTTTGCCATTTCCAAGACTAGAACGACGTTATGGGTTTGTTGCAGGCAGACCTCCCAATAATCGATAAGTTGAGCTTCCTTGCCCATGGCTTCATAGCAAACACTTAAAAATTTTGTGGTTTCTCCCAGCCAAGCAGCGTCTTGATCCCTGACCCGCTGCAAATGCTTGATAGCCAAACGATAACGTTCCATGCCTGTGTAAATATCCCCCAAGAGCAAGTTGGCTCGCACACAGCGTGGATTGATTTTCAAGGCGGTATTCAAAGAACGAATGGCATCGCGTGGACTGTTGCCGACAATGCCTAATGCTAGTTCACAGTAGTACTGGGCTATGACTTTGGCCATGGACTTTGTTTGTACCAACTGCAACTGTTTCGCGGTGGCAATGGCCTTGGACCAATCCCGCTCTTGCTCATAAATGCACAACAAAAATTCTAGGCAAGGGTGTTTATATGGGCCTCGCTGTGCCACCACTTCTAAAAACAATTTTTCTGCGCGATCCAATACGCCAGCTTGCAAATAATCTCTGCCCAGCTCAGACAATGCGTGAATACGCTCTTCATGTGCCAGATTTGGACGAGCAATGATATTTTGATGTACGCGTATTGCCCTGTCGACTTCGCCGCGTGAGCGAAATAGACTTCCGAGTGTCAAGTGAATATCGATGGTTTCGTTACCAACCTCTAGCAATTTGACAAAAGCATCAATGGCTTTGTCAGGTTGGTTTTCAATAAGGTAATTTAAGCCCAGAAAATATTCTTTATTCAACCGCCTCTGCATGGGCCCAGACGAATGTCTGTTTTTTGACCGTACCCACCAACCCGATATCAAGGTAAATGGGATGAGAAAAAATAGCGGTGCATAAATCATGGCTAATCACCAACGAAGGCAAGTGTCCTAAGGTTTTCAACTTCTTTCTGTACTTGGGAAAGCTGCTTGTGAACACTTCGTGTTTTGTGTTTCTCACGCCAGAGCATGATGACCATCACACTAGAGCCAAGGAATAGACCTAAGAGGAAAACCATCATCAACAGCAACGATAAGGCCATCTCTTGTTGTCCAAACAAGTAATCAAAAGAAACACGTGCGGGGTTTAACAATGAAAACAGTAGGCCAAAAACGAAAATGGCCAGTACGGATAACCACGTTCTCATTTTCATGATACAACATCTCAATCCATTCACAGACAGTTCAATTGTAGCATGAGATAAAAGCCATGGCTACAGAGAGACGAATATCCCCAGGGCTCAATTTTAGCGAGCACTGGGGACAACGCCTACACCACTTGATAGTTATTAAATATTTTATCTAATAACACCTCTGTCTCTGGATATTCTTAAAGATGTTGTCTAATGATGCAGATGCCACTAGATGCCTTTAAAAATATCACCCAACGTGGTGCTGTCATCTTCATCCTCTCTAGCAGCACTTTGTCGATTAGATTCATCCTTCAAAGTTAGCTGAATCACTTGGTTGCGACGATCGTAGCCAATGACTTTAGCCTCGATAGATTCACCCAACTTCAGATAATCGTTGATATCTTGCACACGATCATAGCTGACCTCAGAAATGTGCAGATGCCCAACATTGTCGTCTTTTAGCATGATAATAGCAGACTTAGGCAAGATCTCTTTGACCACACCCTCAACCGTCTCACCTTTACTAAAGGCAGCTATTATTTCACCTTGTGGGTTCTTCTCTAGCTGCTTGATACCCAAAGAAATACGCTCACGATCATGATCAATAGACAAGATGGTAGTTTTGATTTCATCCCCTTTCTTGTAACGCTTGATGGCTTCTTCGCCAGATTCATCCCAAGAAATATCAGATAAATGTACCAAACCGTCGATAGCACCGTTTAGCCCGATAAAGATACCAAAGTCAGTGATAGAACGGATCTTACCAGTGATGGTTTCACCACGCTCATGGCTGTTAGAAAATTCAGCCCATGGGTTTTCTGTCGCTTGTTTGATACCCAAAGAAATACGTCGTCTTTCTTCATCAATATCCAGGACGACTACATTGACTTCATCGCCCACTTGAACAATTTTGCCTGGATGAACGTTTTTGTTAGTCCAATCCATTTCAGACATATGTACCAAACCTTCGATGCCATCAGTAATCTCTACAAAGCAACCGTAATCGGTCAAGTTGGTTACTTTACCAGACAGCCTAGAACCCACTGGGAATCGGCCAATTACGTCTACCCAAGGATCTTCACCCAATTGCTTGATACCCAAGGAAACACGGCGTTTTTCCATGTCGAATTTCAGGATCTTCACATTAACTTCATCACCTACCTTGAACAGTTCGCTAGGATGCTTGACACGTTTCCATGCCATGTCAGTAATGTGTAACAGACCGTCGATACCACCTAAATCCACAAATGCACCGTAGTCGGTAATATTTTTGATCATGCCTTTGACAACTTGACCTTCGACCAAGTTTTCTAACAAGGCATCACGATCAATACCGGCTTCTTCTTCAATGATAGCACGACGAGATACGACAATATTGCTGCGACGCTTGTCCATTTTGATCAGTTTCAGGCGACATACTTGACCTTCAAGCTCACTTTGATCGCGCATAGGACGCACATCCACCAAAGATCCTGGTAAGAATGCTTTTACCGCCTGCAAATCAACAGTAAAGCCACCTTTGACACGCTCGACGATAAGCCCTTCGACAGGCTCGCTTTTCTCAAATGCCTGCTCTAGTGCCAGCCATGAAGCTGCTCGCTTGGCTTTTTCTCGAGAAAGAATGGTTTCACCAAAACCATTTTCGACCATTTCGATGATTACATCGACTTCGTCACCCACTTCCACTTCAACACGGCCATGAGCGTCTTTGAATTCTTCTATAGAGATTGAGGAATCAGATTTTAGATTAGCATTGACAGTGATTACATCTTGGTCAACTTCCAATACTGTGGCTTTCACCAATTCACCAACACGCATTTCGGTTTGCGCAAAACTTTGCTCTAAGAGAGCTTCGAAATTTTCAGACATAATAAATACCTATTACCACATTCTACCAAAACGCGGGTTAATTAATCTTTGTCGCCAAACCAATGCCTGGAAACACCTTAGTGCTGAAGTAAGCCCAGCACCTTTTCGCACACTTCATTGATAGACAAATGGGTAGTATCAATTACATGTGCATCTCTGGCCGCCATGAGTGGCGCAACAGCTCGAGTGCTATCTCGATAGTCTCTAGCCTTTATTTCGGCTAAAACCTCGCTTAGATTAACATCAATGCCTTTGGCTTTCAACTGCTTATATCGCCTTTCTGCACGTTCTTGCAAGGAGGCGTCTAGATAAATTTTCAAGCTGGCTTCGGGAAAAACCACGGTGCCCATATCACGTCCATCAGTGACCAGGCCTGGTAGCTGGGCACAGCTTTGTTGTCTTTGCAATAATGCTTGTCTCACCTGAGGAATGGCAGACAGTATTGACGACATTTGACTGCAAGCTTCGGTTCTTATTTGCGCATCGATGGCTTCACCGAAACACTGTACCGACAAATGGCCGCTGCCTGCGTCCAAGGTCATAACAAAATCTAGATCGTCAAATTGAGCTAAAAGATGCAAAACATCATCAGTGCCAGATTCAGCCTTTAAAGCCAACCACCCTAGTACTCGGTAGAGCACACCACTGTCTAAGTAATGCCAACCCAGCCTTTTCGCTAGCTCACGACTTACCGTACCTTTACCTACTCCTGTAGGTCCGTCTACTGTTATTATTGGTGGTGTTATTTCTGTCATGTTCCGGTCTTATTGACGTTAAGCCTGGTATTATGGGGTTTGAAGCTTAGACAATCAAGAAAATCAGAGGATGCTCCAAATTAATTTGAACCACTCTCGTGTGTTTGCCATCATGAGATTTTAGTGCACCGGGAAAAGTCTTGGCAACATTTATATTCATGTCGAAATTTGCTACAAGCCCTCTCAATTTTGTTTTCCTTAAAAAATCGCGACCTGCAAACTCTTGTTACTCCCTTTTTTAGCGATGACTTATTTCCATTTTAACACTTTATAAATGCTGTAGCTAAGCGTCAAAAAAGCATTGAAGGCAGTCAATCAATGTTTCAACGCCCTCTATCGGCATGGCATTATAAAGTGATGCCCTCAAGCCACCAACAACTCGATGTCCTGCAAGACCATGTAGGCCTCGCGCTTTTGTGAATGCCACCAATGCCTGAGTATGCGTTGGGTTTTTGAGTTGAAACACCACATTGGTGTGGGAACGATATTCGGGGACAACTGAAGCCACGAAATGCTCGCTGGCATCAAGAAAATCGTAGAGCATACTCGCCTTTACTGCGTTGTGTTTAGCCATGGCTTTCAGACCACCTTGGTCTTTAACCCATTCAGTGATTAAACCAGCCAAATATATAGCGAATGTTACTGGAGTCACAGGTGTGGGATCGGTCAAATAGGTTTGGTAATCTAGCTGAGAGGGGATGGTTTTTGGCGCATGCCCCAATAAATCTTCTCGCACAATCACCACAGTAAACCCAGTTGCACCAAGGTTTTTTTGTGAGGCCGCATAAATCAAGCCATAATCATTTATTTTTAGCGGCCTAGCCAAAAGATCTGAGGTCATATCCACTACCAAAGGCACCTCACCCACCTTCGGTGACTTGTTGAAAGCTAAACCATGTGCAGTTTCGTTGGAAACCATATGACAATAGGCTGCATCTGATCTCAATACCCAGTCTGCTCGCTCAGGGATATGTGTGTAATGCGAAGAAACAGCTGAAGCTACAGTGTGCACAGGCCCAAAACGCTCAGCTTCAGCAATCGCTTGTTGCGACCAAAGACCAGTTTCGAAATAATCTGCCCCTTGGGGTGAACGTGCCATCAGATTCATGGCTAAGGCAGCAAACTGCATGCGTCCACCACCTGGCATAAGCAAGATATGGTAGCTCTCTGGGACTTGCAAAAGTTCGCGAAGATTACCTACTAGCTTTGCCACCACGTTTTGGAATTCTGGCGTGCGATGACCAATCTCCATGAAGGAGATGTTACTGCAAGGGAAAGGTGACTCAGCTACCAACTGCTGCCAGCGCTGCATTACTGATTTAGGCAACATTGCAGGGCCGGCACTGAAGTTGAAGGTTTTATTCATGCTAGTCATCATTGAAGATGCTATCTTCTTCGGTGTCGGTGTCCTCTTCTTCATCATCAGAGACATAGTCCAATTCGTCATCACCTTCAATAAAGCCCTCTTCATCATGACTCATATTGGGTAACTTATCAGTTAGATCCTCTGATAATTCTTGATGTTGTTTCTCGCTAACCTCGGCATCATGGATCAAATCTGGCAAAGCTTGAATACGCTGCAGGGCAACGAGAGACTCTCCTTTGCTCAGATGAATTAAACGTACACCCTGAGTATTGCGGCCAATGACAGAAATTTCATTTACTGGCATGCGTACCAAGGTACCTTTATCACTGATCAACATGTTATCGTCTCTTTCAACCACTTGCAGTGCACCAACAACAGGGCCATTCCTCTCATTGACCTGAATAGAAAACACCCCTTGACCACCCCGACCTGTGGTGCGGTAATCTTTGACCATAGTGCGCTTACCATAGCCCTTTTCTGTGACAGTTAATATTTCGCCTTCTTCTTGAACAATCAACAGCGATACCATTTTTTGATCTTTCTTAAGGCGAATCCCTCTCACACCGCGGGCAGTTCTGCCCATAGCACGTACAGAATATTCTGGGAACCGAATCACCTTGCCAGCATTAGAGAACAACATCACTTCTTTACTGCCATCAGTTAAACCAACGCCAACCAATTGATCATCTTCATTCAAATCAACAGCAATAATACCGCTGATTCTTGGCCTACTAAACTGTGAAAGCGGTACTTTTTTCACAGTACCATTAGCGGTGGCCATGAAGACAAAGTGATTGTCATCAAAAGCCTTTACTGGTAATACCGCGTTGATCTTTTCGCCTTCCATCAATGGCAATAAATTCACTACTGGCTTGCCGCGCGCACCTCTACCAGACATAGGAATACGGTAGGCTTTCAGCCAATACACTCTGCCCTTGCTGGTAAAGCACAACAGTGTGTCGTGTGTGTTAGCAATGATGAGCTGATCAACATAATCATCTTCTTTCACCGCTGTGGCAGCCTTACCTTTACCACCTCGATGTTGAGCTTGATAATCATCTACTGATTGCATTTTGGCGTAACCCAGACATGAGAATGTCACTACCACCGTTTGCTTGGGAATGAGGTCTTCTGTTGATAAATCATATTCACCTGCCACAATCTCGGTACGCCTGGAGTCACCAAACTGTTCTTTAGATTCGTTCAACTCATCACGAATGACTTGCATCAGCTTTTCAGAATCAGAAAGAATGGCAATAAGCCCGCCAATACAATCCAATAAAGCTTTGTATTCATCCAGGATTTTTTCTTGCTCTAAGCCAGTCAGCTTATGCAATCGCATGTCTAAAATAGCCTGTACCTGAGCTGGAGACAGCTGATAACCAGCCTCCAATAAGCCATATTTGGGGCCCAAATCTTGTGGCCTTGAAGCATCAGAACCCAGCTTTTCTAGCAAGGCCATGGTGTCTCCAGGCGACCAAACCTTGGCAAGCAAACGCTGTTTGGCTTCAGCGGGCGTAGGGGATGTCTTGATGCTTTGAATCATTTCATCAATGTTGGCCAAAGCAACGCCTAAGCCTTCCAACAAATGGGCTTTTTCTCTGGCTTTTCGTAAATCAAAAATACAACGTCGAGTCACCACTTCGCGTCGATGAGCAACAAATGCATCCAACACCTCGCGCAGATTCATCACCCGAGGTTGACCGCCATCCAGCGCCACCATATTGATACCAAACACCACCTGAAGCTGGGTGAAGCTGTACAACTTATTGAGGATGACTTCAGCATTTTCACCACGACGGCACTCAATTACCGCGCGCATGCCATCTTTGTCCGATTCATCCCGAATACCGACAATTCCATCGATTTTTTTCAGCTTCACTAATTCAGCGACTTTTTCTAGCAAACGTGCTTTATTGACCTGATACGGTAACTCGTGAATGACTATGGTGGATTTGCCTTTATCAGATGTTTCAATCGAAGTTTTGGCACGAATCTTGATGCGCCCACGGCCCGTTTGATATGCTTCAGCAATGCCTGATTGGCCATTGATAATGCCTGCAGTGGGAAAATCGGGTCCTGGTATGTGCTGCATAAGCTCTGAAATAGTCAGATTGGGATTGTCAACCAGTGCCAGGCAGGCATCGATGACCTCAGTTAAGTTGTGTGGAGGAATGTTGGTGGCCATACCCACGGCGATCCCTGAAGAGCCATTGATGAGCAAGTTGGGCACCCGTGTTGGCAGGACAATGGGCATCATTTCTGTGCCATCGTAGTTAGGGGCAAAGTCAACGGTTTCCTTATCAAGGTCGGCCAACAAATAATGGGCCAAACGAGACATGCGGATCTCGGTGTAACGCATGGCTGCAGGCGCATCACCATCGACAGAACCAAAGTTGCCCTGGCCGTCTACCAGCATGTAGCGCAAACTAAAATCCTGCGCCATACGAACGATGGTGTCGTAAACTGCAGTGTCGCCGTGCGGATGGTATTTACCAATCACATCACCGACGATACGTGCAGATTTCTTGTGGGCCTTATTCCAGTCATTGCTAAGCTCGTGCATAGCAAACAATACCCGTCTGTGTACAGGTTTGAGACCATCTCTTACATCAGGCAGTGCTCGGCCTACAATCACGCTCATGGCATAGTCTAAATAAGACTTTTTTAGCTCATGTTCAATAGTGACGGGGGCAATAGATTGATGCGCTTGAATCATTGGCTGTAGGCTCATTATTGTTGTTTACATTCAACCGATGATGCTAGCACATTTATGGACGGATTTCACGGTTTAATATACTTGCAACATCACAAATAGTGGCCCGGCAGTCATGCATGCATGATAGAGACCCACAGGGAACAAAGTGCCATACCCCCTAATGTTGCCTCTAATATTTACGTTTTTATAGGGTAGGTGAAATATTATTCGATCCGCTGCCACTTTTTGATAATAATTAAGCAAAGCCATCCCACTTTTTTGACATAGTAAACTCCTTATTTGATTGTGTATTACTTTAGTGAGATTACGTTCGTTTTAAAGGAAATGAATTGAAAATGCAACTTTTCAAAGACTAATTAATGGGTTACAATGAAGCTTACTCAATTGTAATAAAAAATTTTATGCTTATCCTAAAACCGCAATGGGTTATCCCTGTAGAGCCACAACTGCAAATACTAGAAAACCATGTGGTTGCTATCGATGAGGGTGTGATTACTGATGTTTTTTGTTTAGATGATAAGCCCCTCCCCCTTCATGCCGAAATCCTTGAGCTTCCTGGTCATGCTCTCCTCCCAGGCTTTGTCAATACACATACCCATAGTCCTTTGGCTCTCGGGCGAGGTCTAGGTAATGATTTGCCATTGATGACTTGGCTCAATGAACACATCTGGCCTATGGAAAAAATACACATGGGGAATGCATTTATCCATGACGGCTCTTTACTGGCCATGGCTGAGATGATCAAAAGTGGTACTACTTGCTTCAACGAACATTATTTTTTGGCGTATCAAAGCGCTAAATGCGCTGCACAAGTAGGTATGCGAGCACAAATCGGTCTTTGGTGTGGACAAATGCCTACCCCAGATGGCAATGATGTTACTGAGCAGCTGCTCACTGCACGTGAAAATATTAGTAAACTTCAAGACTTTTCACCACTGATTTCCTTGAGCTTGGCACCACATTCACCTTATCTGCTTGATGATAACGATATGCAGGCTATCAAAGATTTTCTTCAAGATCATCCTTTAAACGTACACATGCATGTGCATGAAGTGGCAGAAGAAATTGACAAATCGCTACAAACCTATGGCAAAAGACCGCTGAAACGTATGGCTGAGCTAGGCCTACTTTCTGATCGTTTTCTTGCCGTGCATTTTACACAAGCAACCGACGAAGATTTGGCCATCATCAAAGATTACAACATGTCGGTAGTCCATGCACCGCATGCCAACATGAAACTGGCTTCAGGTTTTTGCCCAGTAACAAAACTCAGTGCTCAAGGCAGCAATGTGGCTATTGGCACTGATAGTGCTTCTGGCAACAATCAACTGGATATGCTTTCAGAAATGCGTACTGCTGCCCTACTTGGCAAGGTTTGCTCGCAAGAGCCTACTGCTGTGCCCGCACACGAAGCACTAACCATGGCTACCATCAATGGTGCCAAAGCCATGGGTCTAGATGACCAAATTGGTAGCATATGTGCTGGCAAGCAGGCTGATCTAATCGCCATCAATTTGCACCATATCAATAGTATGCCAGTTTATGATCCCATTTCCCAGATTGTTTATGCAGCCAGTCGCGAACAGGTACAGTATGTTTGGGTGGCTGGAAAATGCCTGTTGCAACAAGGCAAACTAACCACTATTGACGAAACTGAAGTACTAAGCTTAGCATCACAGTGGCAGCATAAAATTCACTCTAAATAGAATAAGGATACATTAACATGGCAAAAATATTAGGCATTATTGGCAGTCTTAGGGCCGATTCTATCAACCGTGCAATTTTCAATCATTATGCGGCCATGTTGACTGAACATGAAGTGACGGAGGGTGAAATTGGTGACATACCACACTATAACACAGATGAGCAAGATCCTTTCCCCGAGTCTGTCATCAAGTTAGCTGCACAAATCCGCAAATCTGATGGATTGATTTTCTTTTCACCTGAATACAATTACTCTATTCCCGGGGTGTTGAAAAATGCTATCGACTGGATTTCTCGGCTAGATGACCAGCCTTTCAATAACAAGCCTTGTGCAATTATTGGTGCCAGTCCAGGGGCTGTGGGTACTGCGCGCATGCAATATCATCTTCGCCAAGTTGCAGTATTTCTTAATTTGCATGTGATGAACAAGCCCGAAGTCATGATCAACGGCTCTTTTGACAAGGTACAGGCTGGTCAGCTAACTGATTCAGGAACAATAGAATTTTTACAGAAGCATTCTCAGGCGTTTTTGTCCTTTATTGAGAAGACGCAGATCCCCACAGCTATTGTGAGTGAGTGAGTTACTTAGTCGCCCCTGAATAATCATTTAAGGCAATGAATAAAAGATTTTTTATATGATAAATTAGATAATAAAATTCCCAAGTTATTTTAAATTACGCATAAACCCTGGGGAAAAATAGATGAAGAGGAAAATAGTGGCAGCATTCATCATGTAAGGAAAAGTTCTTGCCATTACTCTTGCGGGTGGAACACGTATTAACGCAAACAAGAAATAGTAAACAGAAACTTTACAGCTTTCATGCACCGGAAACAGAGTGCATTGGCTAAAGGTAAGGCACATAAACGTTATGAGTTTGGAGTAAGGGTAAGCATTAACGCCCCACAAAATTAACTTTGTTATTGGCGCAAAGTCGCTGCCTGGAAACCCTTTTGATGGTCACACATTAAAAGCTGTTTAGACCAAGTGGAACGATTAACGGGTATTAGGCCGGGAAAAACATACGTTGATAATGGTTATCGTGGACATAGTGAAAAACAAAGTGATGTATTTGTGGCGCGCCAGGCAAAAAGTTGAAGGACACGTGCAATACGCAAAGCAATGAAGCATCGCAGTGCTGTTGAGCCATTAATTGGTCACTTAAAGAATGATGGTCATTTGGGGGTAACCCTCCCCTAGAATAAGACTGCCCAAAAGAAAGTTTCTGTTAAATTTTAATGAAACAGGAGACTAAAGATGAAAAAAAAGTAAATTAGCAGATACACAAATGTTTAACATGCTAAATGAGGCAGAGGCAGGCATGCCTGTCAATGATAATGTCGTAAATATAAGATTGCTAATAGCACTTACTACAAACTGAAATCAAAGTACCTTTGGGATGAGCTTGTCAGAGCTAATACGCTTGGCGAGGCTGAAAACCACCGCCTTAAAGAAAGGCATGTATGCTGATATTAGTCTGGAACACAAAATCCTTAAGGAGGTGATTGAAAAAAGTTCCCAGAGATACTCGACGAATATTGATCAGGATTTGAAAGACAGTACACTGTTAGCATTAACACCGCCTGCGCATTGGTTTCGATAAGCAAAACTGCTTATTACATAAACCGAAAATGCGTGAGTGATGCCGCGAAATAAACATGCTTGCAATCACTGGCTGATGAACACAAACGATGGGGTTTTGATAAAATGATGGATAAACTGAAGGCTGACAAAAAACCATGGAATCTAAGCGTGTACGGCGCATATACTGTAAATTAGGTCTAAATATTCGTATAAAGCCACAGCGAATACCCAAGGTGAGGCCAGATCGCTAGTGCAAACTATCTATCCCTAATGTTTATGGTCGATGGATTTCATGTCAGACGCACTGTATTGTGGGCGTAAATTTAGGATGTTTAACGTCATTGATGATTATAACCGTGAAGCTATATTAGCTAGACAAGCTACTCACTGCCTGCCAGCAAGTTATTGATATACTAGATATGATTGCATCTGAGCCCCTGGGGTTGCCCAGAGATAATTCGAGTAGATAATGGCAAAGAATTCACATCATCTACTTTTAAAGTGGGCTAATCAGCATCACATCTTAAGATTCAATATATCCAATATGTGGAAACCATCACAAAATGGTTTTGTCGAGGCAGTTCAATCGGACCTTTAGAGAGGATGTTCTTGATATGAACTTGTTTGGTTCTTTTGCGAAGTTAAGGCTATCACTCGTGACTGGCTAATTATGTATAATCAAGAGCGTCACATCAATCACTGGAAGGGAGTTAACGCCAGTTTCTTTTGCTGAACAGAGGGAAAAAGGATTAACACATAAGTTAGGAAGCTCTACTTTTAACTAGTTTTAAAAATGGGAGGGTTACAATACTGCTTGGATCAATCAGTAATGTATGCTGTAAATATTGCTCACAACAAAAATATTGCCAATACGGGTTTTCAACCCAGCAAGCGACTAATCTTTCATCTGACATGTTAAAAGTAGCTTTCAAATAAAATAAAATAAAATGAACCAACTATCAAGCGTGCTTGTGTCGCAGGGCGGCATAGCACACCCTGATTGCACGTAAGTGATCCCATTCAGCCGAACTGATATCTCAGACCAATGCTGTAGTTATCATCAGTGAATCGGTAGTAATTCCAACGCGTAGAAGATTTTTCACGAGGATCACCCATTCCAAAGCCATTGTAAGCAGCGTAGCCATATTCTAAACGCATAGCCAAATGCTTAGAGAAGGCCAGCTCACTACCTAAACCCATGCTAAACCCAAGTGCATCTTCTTTGAAGTTATCTTCGTACTGGTTCATGCTGTGCCCATGCTGGCTACTATAACGCTCAAATTGAGTCGATACTACACCCGTATGAACATAACAACGTGCTACGGGAGTCACTACGTAGCCTAGGGTTGCGCGCAATCCTAACGAATCATTGGCATGATAATTCCAGTACTCATCCGAGTAGTGATGCCTCACGTACATGGCGCTGTTGAGCACACGCTCATAAGCCTCAAAGCCTACATTGAGTTTAGGCGTAACCATCCACTGATAGCCTAGAGTTGCTCTCAAACCCTCACCATCCAGGTAGCCATGTGATACATAGAAATCAGTATCTAAGTCAGAATCAATACGTCTTTCTGAAGATGTATTTCGCTTCAGATAATGGAAGTCTCTTTCAGTTGAAAGTACCACAAACAAACCCTTGCTAAAGTATGATGATCGCGGGCTTAGAGTCGCTCTTGATGACAATGCGTAACGCACGCCTGCCATAAATCTGTCATCCTTGGGCTTGTATCTGAAAATAGTGTCATCATAATTCACTCGCCGAACATCAGATACCCTAGAAGATTCCACCTTAGCCTCAATATCATGATAACGGTACCAAGCATGATCATACTCTAAGGCTAAACTCAGCTGAGATGTCAATGGAATCGAATGCCCTATACCTAGTACCACCCCTGCTGCTCTCATTGGCTCATGACCAGCAACAGGTGAAACGCTATTGCGAGTCCCCTCTGAAGAACTCACCACACCATAGTGCAGATCTTGGTCCCAGCTAGCCCTTACAAGCCCCATTCGGGCAAACAAGCTACCATCACCTTCTACCGACCAAGAAGGAAGTATAGTGGCATAGTAAGCTAACTCTTTATTGCTATGTCCTGCCAGAGTGAAGTCATTAACATCAGATGAGAATTTTTCTGCATGGTAGACCGCACTGCTAGATCCTACGGACAACTCAAAGCCCAAGTCTACTTCCGAACCTAAGCGGTGCTGGTAACCCAACCCAACTAAACCTTGGTAACCTGTTAGTGCAAGCTTTTGATGTACTAATGGACTGGTTTCATCCAATTGACCTGATTCTGATCCAGTTAAAAAGCTTAAATAAAACCCAACCGAACGTTTAGGTTTTTGCAAGCTCGACACAGGCAAAGTTGCCCGAGTGGCAAAGCTAGGCTTACCAAATTGGTAGTATACTTTCAAGCCCAATAAGTCATAATAGTATTGAGGCGCGGGTTCAAGTGTGCTGTCGCGAAAATCAAAGCGCTCCCAGCCAAAAGTTAAGCTCTTGGCACCATCCATAACTCTAATGCCAACACCGTAGTCGAGACCTCCTCTTCTGTGATTCACGTAGAAAGATCCTGCTTTGACGTATACATTAAAGAGTCCATCAGCCAAATTAGGGCTGCTAACTTGGTGAGCAAATGACCAAAGAGCAAGATGACGTTTACGTAACTCATCACCACGGTGAGTCATATAATGTCCAGACAGCTCTAAGGAGTAGTAAGGATTAAATTGGATGCCATGAGAAATATTAAAATCAACACTATCAAATCGCCACTTATTGAGCTTAAGCGAATTTTCGTCATAGTTGGTAGGATAAGTCAAAGTGGCTTGGCCTGAACCCAAACCCATCACATGAACAACATCACTTTTTTCATTAAACGAGTGTGATTGCCTTGCGCCATCGAAATAGTATTTATAACCTACGCCAAAGTTCCATACAGTCAGACGGTCACGTTTATCTGAAAGGCTCTCAGAACATAATCTAGTCCCGTTATCATTATGACAGTCATGGTCAACTCTATGGTATGTCAAAGTTGGCTGCATGTTGACTGTGGCAGAAAACGATGCAAATCGGCTAATGAAATGCTCAAAACCAAACCCATACCCTGGCAAAAAATCTCCATCAGAAAACCCTAGGGAACCCATCAACGACATCCTGTCTCTCCCATCCCTGGCTATCCAAGGTGATAAAATTCCGTTGAGTGCAAGATTATCACGGGATTGTCCGTATAAGATACCCGCTAGCTCAGCAGCCAGATATCTATTAAACCGATATCCCTCCACAAAGTTTACACCCAAACGTCCATTCACTGTGCTTAAACTTGGTGAACCCATTTTGGAGCCCAAAGCCGCATCTTTGATGAAGTAATCTGAGCGATGCACATCAGCCCTGTCCTCATGCGGAGCTATACTATAGTGCACCCCCAGACCTCCATAGAATCCACGAGCACCCATCTCACCTAGCGCTAGTGTAGGCACTGATATTGCTGTTGCTACCAAAGCAAGTCCAGCGAATTTGAATGCATTCCAACCCATTTTCATAGCCAATCCCTTACCTTAACCAAATCGATAACGCAATCCCATGAGATAACTCATGTCCGTGATACGGTAGTTGTGATAGTTATTTTTCACAGTAGTTAGTCCTGCCTGATCAACAACAGTATGCTCATCTTCCACGCGGAAGCTGTTGTAGCGTGTAAATGATGCTGACAGTGTCAAACCAAAAGAATGGTTAAGCGCAAAATCATTGCCAAGAGTGAATTGCCAACCTTCTATACGTCTAGAGAAGTTATTACCAAAGTAACGGTAGGTAAGAAAAGGTTCTGCAGATGCAGGAAGATAATCGCTTTCGAAACCACCACGTTTAATCAAGCTGGACACGTAGTGTGCTTTTGCATAAATCAAGTCTTCTGGGTTCGCTTCATACCCCAACATCAAGCCAAGACTCTCTTTATTGATGATTCTGTATTTAAAATCTAAGGATGGCTTAGGCCAAAGGTGATCACTGCCATCGACATAGTCAAAATCTTGGTATCGATGATATTCAAATTTAGAATTCATCACTGCCCAGGCACCTTCAATACCAACCATGTAATTAATGTTACCTATTCTGCGCTGCCAACGGCGACTTAAGGCAGCTTCGCCAGTCATGCCGTTTGCAAAAAAGCTTCTTGGTAAATTATACTCTGAAAAGAGTATGGCATCAGAAGCACCCCAGAAGTCACTGGCTGGCTCTGGCCTACCAAATAGCTTAGTAATACGGTGAAAATCACTTCCTAGACCAACATTGGCATACCATCCACTGGGGTAAGTTGAAACCTTATGCCTAACAAGCCCCCTACGTTCACTGCCCATTCGGTACTTTACCCCTATAAGAAACTGGTCGCTCTTAGGACGGTAATCATTATAAAATCCTAGTGCGTATGATTCAGATGCAGAGTTAGTAGGATGCAGTATCTTGTCTCTAAAACGTGTAAAATTGTATTCCATGCGCAAAAACATTTTGCTGGTAAGCGGCACTTCTTGACCCATCCCCACTTGATAACCATGGGTTTGCATGTAGCCAACCCCTTTCAGCTGAGCTGAGTTACTAAAGAAGGAGTCACCTTCACGATCACGGTATTTGGGCGCATACTTGATACCAGAATTGGCAAGAATAGAAAAGTCTCCACGTACAGCACCTGCGTGGATAAAGGACAAGTTGGCATACTGGTTTAGTACACCTGCCATCAAACGCCATCCGTAATAATAGTCTTTGTAGTAAGCTTCTTTAAAACGCTGATTTTGGGTATATAAATCATCTTCGTATGATCCAGTATCCGTTTGTGGCATGTGAACTGCACCACTTCGTCCTAAGAAGCCTTCGGTCCCCAAATAGTAGTGTGAATCAATAGGCAAACCATAACCAAACATGGTAATACCAGCCACACCGTCTAGAGGTATATCAACTTCATGATATTGATTAATATCTTCCAATTCAGCAGATTCCATGCCCATCATTAAGCCATAATAAAGACCTCTTTCAAAGACTGCCTTGCCTTTCCTAGCAATAGACATCCAGTCGTCATTATTCAACTGGGAATAATCTGTCACGGGGCGTTTTTCAGTTTCATTAACGCCATAGTAGTGACGCAGGCTTAGTGTGGCAAGATCGTAATACTGCTCTTTGGCGTCATTGCCTGTATCCATACGTTCCCATGCTAGACCTAACGCGCTGGACCCTGACATAAATATGTCAGCACCCACCCCCATGGTCCAGCCAAAATCAGTTTCATTGGTATAGAGCATACCTACCTTCGCGAACGGCCTTACCTCGTCCATTAGTGGAAATACAAAACGCGCTGCTGCCGTATAGAAGTTCAAATAGTTTTCTTGCGGGGAACCAGCCACCCCAAACTCCATGCCGTAGTTAGGGGTAATTTGCTTACCATGAATCAAGGAGAAACCTAACATATCATCTGATTGATCACGGGATAATGTTGAGCCTGTGCCTACATTATCTGCCAAAGGATTGTTTCTGTAAAAGCTGTGCGACAAGTGTCTGGTAAGTAGTGCTGGGCCAAAGCCAACGTAATCGCCTTTGTTGAAGGCAGCAGGTCTATGGCTTCGACATGCTGCATTGCACTCGCCCATGAAATGAGTATATTTGATGCTACCCATATCCAATGGCTGCATATACTGGATATCAGTATGCCAATCATTAGGATAAGTAGTACCACCTGCACCCGGATTCAAAGACTCCAATTGTGTGTAGGAATATTGACGTAAATACTCAAAGCCTACGGCATCGTGCGCCGTCACAAAGACATTTAGGCCACCTCCATAACTTTTTCTGGCCAAGTTATTGGCGAAGGTAATACCATATTTAAAATTAGCAGAAATATGGGCAAAAATGGGCGAACGAAGACTGGCGTAAAAGCTAAACAAATCTGTAGCAACCCCCATGTGTGTGACACCAATTTCAGCGCTTAGATAAGGATTGAATTGATAGCCATCCATGAAATTCAATGCTGTCGCACCATCGACTTCTACCGTTCTGGGATTTAGCTCTAGGCTTGACTCATTGGGGGCATGAACGCTAGCGTAGGAAACCGAGGTATAAGCACCATGGTTAATATCTAGTTTTGCAGCAGCATGTGCAGCAAATGCTAGAAACAGTGGAGAAACAGCGAACAATAAGACCAACTTGCGACTATTGACCATTTTCAAAATCCTTTTTGCTACTTGTGTGAGACAGATAGCATTTAAATTGAGTATCCATCATATCTCTCTTCCAGAGGTTAACATACTGCATCCGAATTGCAAGCATCCATTGATAAGATTTTTACCCTTGACCCTCCCGTTCGAAGCCACTATTCTCAGTTTAAACCTCAACAGCGAAAACATATGGTTATGGGCACAATCACAGAAGCTAAAGCTTTTGAATTAAAAGGTAATATGGTCACTTTACCCATACTTTATCTTAACCTTTCAGACTTCACTTTGTTTGATCAACAGCTACAAGCTGTGGTGGCCCAAAGTCCAAGAATGTTTCAACAATCACCACTCATCATTGATCTCAGCCATATCCTTGCTGGTGAATCTATCGATTTTCCAAGACTGCTTAGAGCCTTGCGCAGCCATGCCATTGTCCCAGTGGGCATAAGGAATGGTTCTGTAGAACAACAAGCTGCTGCCAAGTGTGCTGGTCTTGGCATCATTGCCCCCGGCCAAGGCAAAAAAAAATCGGAACCAAAAAAGCTAGCTGAAACAGCTATGATCATTCACAAACCGGTACGTTCAGGCCAACAAATCTACGCTAAAAACCGTGATTTGGTTATCCTGGGCTCAGTTAGTTCTGCTGCTGAAGTTATGGCTGATGGCAATATCATGGTCTATGGCGCTCTCAACGGCAAAGCCTTAGCTGGCGTTTCTGGGAACGAAAATGCACGTATTTTCTGCTCTGTGCTTAGCGCAGACCTGATAGCAGTTGCAGGACACTATAAATTACGTGATAGTTTAGAAGAACAAGTAGTCCCACAGAGCCCTTACGGCATCCAAGTGTTTCTAGATAAACAACATCTTTGCATACAAAAAATCTAACTTACTTTCACTTTGCCTTTGCCTTTGCCTCTCATCCCGGTTATTATGCGTGGTTGAGATTGCACAATTAAAAATAACAAAGAGGAATGAGCTTTGGCAAAAATTGTGGTTGTCACCTCCGGCAAAGGTGGTGTGGGGAAAACAACAACGAGTGCAGCTTTGAGCGCTGGCTTAGCGACGAGAGGCTACAAAACCTGCGTTATCGATTTTGACGTGGGCTTACGTAATCTTGATCTTATTATGGGCTGCGAACGTCGCGTCATTTATGATTTTATCAATGTAATTCATGGTGAAGCCAACCTTAATCAAGCGTTAATTAAAGACAAACGCATTGATAACCTCTATATCCTGCCCGCCTCTCAAACACGTGATAAGGATGCTCTCACCACCGAAGGCGTGAGCAAAGTCCTTAATTTATTGCAGGATAAATTTGAGTTTGATTACATTATCTGCGACTCCCCTGCTGGGATTGAAAAAGGCGCTTATCTGGCCATGCACTTTGCTGATACTGCCATTGTTGTCACCAACCCAGAAGTTTCCTCAGTACGAGATTCTGACCGTATTCTTGGCATGCTTTCTAGTCGCACCCAACGTGCGTGTGAATCGCTTGAACCAATCAAAGAATTTCTTTTGTTGACACGCTATTCTCCTGAGCGCGTAGAAAAAGGAGAAATGCTTAGTTTGGATGATGTTAAGGACATCTTACAAATCCCTCTACTTGGTGTTATCCCCGAATCTAGGGCTGTGCTTAAAGCCTCCAATATGGGGGTACCTGTGATCCTTGACCAAGAAAGTGATGCTGGCCAAGCTTATACTGACGCCATTGCACGGTTTTTAGGCGAAGACACCCCCATGCGATTTGTTGATAATAAAAAGAAAGGCTTGCTAAAACGCTTATTTAGTACACGAGCCAAGGAGAAAGTAACCACATGACATTACTGGCCAGACTATTAGGAAAAACAACGGTAGCGCCAGCTTCTGTGGCGCGTGATCGTTTGCGTGTGATTGTCGAACAAACTGGCAGCGCCTCGCCTGACTACCTGCCTGAGCTGCGCAGAGACATCCTTGATGCTATTGCCCGCTATATTAGCATTCCTTCAGAGGATGTTAACGTAACCGTAACGCGTGATGGTAATGAAGCAGTGCTTGAGCTTAATGTGGCGCTACCTGAATAGGTGATCCTCCACCTAGTCTGAAGTAACAGGGTATTAATCGTCACTGGGGTATCAAACATAACTAATGTTGTCATTCAAACAAAATGAGCAACCGTCGACATCCATGAAAAGTACTTCACTCCAGCTAGCCTGACATAAGAGATTGGCGGACAAATCTTGAGCTTAATGTTCAGTAAGTGGAGGCCCTCGGGGAATCTGCAGAAAGAGGATAAAGCCCAGAAGAAATCCAGCCATTAGCCATTTTTCTGCCACGCCTGCCTGCCAAAGACAGACACCTGTTGCTGCTAAGGCCAGCGCTATGCCATTTAGCACCAGTACCACTTCACGTGCAGCAAAGCCTCTATCTTGCAATATATGGTGACAGTGGCCACGATCCGGGGCCATCATCGATTGCCTGCGGCAAAAACGTCGCCACATTACCTGCCCTGTATCGTACAAAGGCAAGGCTAGTAGCCACAAGAATAGAACAGGGGGGGCTACTTGATAGGGGGCTTGCGACATTTCAATGGCAAACCAAACTACCATTAAGCCTAACAACATGCTCCCAGCATCCCCCATAAACAAAGTAGCACGTTGACCACGATTCCAGGGGAAATTAAACCAAAGGAACGCCATCAATACTGCCACACAAGGCAGCAGTAATGCTAAAAATACCTTGCCTTTGCCAAGCATAACTAACCCTACTAGCCATAGTAAAACCTGCAACACCAAGCTTGCAGCTAAGCCATCGGCACCATCAATCATATTGATGGCGTTGATCAAGCCAATAAGTGTTACTGGGGTCAATAAACAGGCTGTAAATTCACTAAACTGAATTGGTGCAACGCCAAAAAGATTACCAAAATTTTGCAACAATACACCGCCTTTAACGCTCAGTAATATTGCTACCAGAGCCTGAGCCAGAAACCGCCATTTTGCACACAGTGGCTTGAAGTCATCAACGACGCCGAGTACCACCAAAGTTGTACTAGCCAGCAGCCAGGTCCAAAAACGAGGGTAAATCACTGTAAAGCTTACAGCTGCGGGTAGAATTGCAAAAAACATCGCTGCGCCTCCATGCAATGGCGTGGGTTTTTGGTGGATTTTCCTGCCACCTGGATGGTCTAGCCAGCCCCAAGCATGGGCAAATCGGCCTCCCCCCCGCAACCATATCATCGCCGAAATAAAGGTGAGCACGAAGAAGGTTACATGCGAAGTGAATGCGGCCATTTCGGGAACTAATGAAGCAAAATTTGGCAAAGCGATCATCGGTTTTTCTTGTGATAACTGGGTCTATTCTATAGACTAGCTCCGATATTCGCAAACCCTAAGGAAACACTATGTCTGTAAAGTCACGCAATATTTCTGTGACTGGCTTAGGTTACGTTGGTTTACCTGTTGCTATTGCCTTTGCCAAACAATATCCTGTTATTGCCTACGATGCCAGCCAGTCCAGACTGGATGAATTGCGCCAGCACTATGATAAAAACAATGAAATTGATGCAGAAACATTGGCTAGCTGTCAGCTGATTCTGACTGACAACCCTGATGATTTGAGACAGGCGGATTTTCACATTATTGCCACGCCTACGCCAATTGATAAGGCAAAAATTCCTGATCTTGGCATGCTCAAAGCTGCCAGCGCACAAGTCGGCAAAATTTTAAAAAAGGGCGACATTGTTGTCTATGAGTCCACAGTTTATCCTGGAGCTACTGAAGAAGTATGCGTGCCCATTCTCGAGCGTACCAGCGGCCTTAGCCATGGCAAAGATTTTTTCACTGGTTATTCCCCTGAGCGTATTAACCCAGGCGACACCACCAACCAATTCACCAGCATTACTAAAGTTGTCTCCGGCTGCAATGCAGAAACCTTAGATATCGTTGCTGAAACCTATGCCTCAGTGGTACATGCTGGCATACACAGGGCACCTAGCATTAAAGTGGCAGAAGCAGCCAAAGTGATTGAAAACACTCAGCGAGACTTGAACATCGCCTTGATCAATGAATTGGCGATGATTTTCAAAAAAATGAGTATTGATACCCAAGATGTGCTTGCCGCCGCAGGGACTAAGTGGAATTTTCTGCCCTTTCAACCTGGCCTAGTGGGTGGCCACTGTATTGGCGTGGATCCTTATTATCTGACTTATAAAGCACAAATGCTTGATTGCCAACCTGATGTTATCCTGGCGGGACGTAAAACCAACGATAACATGAGCCGTTATATTGCTGAGCAAATCATTTTGGAAATGATTCGTTTAGACATCCCCATTCGTCAGGCTATGATTGGTGTCCTGGGTGTAACATTCAAGGAAAACTGCAACGATGTACGTAACACCAAAGTGGCTGACCTGGTCTGTAGTCTAGGGCAATATGGCGCCCATATATTAGTCCATGATCCTATCGCAGATGGTTCTGAAATGCAGAAACACTACGGCATTACCCTATCAAATTGGTCTGAGATGCAGCAGTTGGACGTGGGCATTTTTGCCGTCAAACATCGGCAATT
>JAGYIW010000020.1 GCA_018402195.1 Gammaproteobacteria bacterium | reverse complement strand
TGATTGGTACACACCACTCCTCACCCTTATTATATCAATAGATAAACTTCCAAGGCATAAGACCAGCAAAGCTTACAGCGCCCCCAATGGGTTGTCATGCATCAGAGACAAGGATGTCTAAGCACAGCTGGCTGTTGAGACTGTTTCAGTACCAAAAGAAAATAAAGCAATACTGTACCCACCATGGCCAACAACCATCGACCAAAAACTCCCCAGCCATGTAAAGAGTATGCTAGCCACTGTATGGCAATACTCTCAAACAGCAGAAAACCAGTCAACAAACACAATGCCAAGAGTAGCTGCGAACCATCAGCTTGATGACGTAGGTTGCCATCATTATTATGGTAATCCAATGCACATGCCATTAGAATAAATAAGCCAGCATGCAAGCCCAATGGGGACAACGTGAGCATATCTTCAATAAACCCCATGCACCAGGGATAAACTAAAGAAGTTTTGTCTTGAGGAATCAACCAGTATTGAATAAAAAATACCCATAAAAACCAAGGCATTTGCACTGTCCCATAAAAAGCAACGCCCCAGTTAAGCTGCAACCAAAACAAAGCCACAATTAAAACGCCACGCAAGCAATAGGTTTTTAAAGATTTATCCATGATTTCACCCTGTCTGAACATTTTTACTAGGCCAAGCAAGCAATACTTGACGAAATTGATCCAGTCTTGCTTTAGGTACAACAACAATATCCAAAAAAGCATGTGTATGCTTGCCTGAAACAGATTGAACTATCCCCACAGGATATCCCTGAGAAAATTGTTGCCCAAGACCAGAAGTAACGAGTACATCACCAGGCTTTATATCTTGGGAACTTGATAGATAACGAAGCGTTAATGGCGACTCCAGTCCTTCACCAGCGACAATGCCGCGCACTTGATTACGCTCAACCTCGACAGGAATACCACTGTGCAAATTCCGCAAATCTCGCACCATAGATTGACGTGGCATTATTTTCACTACTTGTCCTACAACACCATATCCATCAAGCACAGGCTGACCCACATAAATGTGATCTTTTTCACCCTTATCAATGAGAAAATCTGAAGAAGACTGATGTAAATCAACTGCTAATACGCGCGCCACCTCCACTTTGCCTGCGACAGCGGTAGAGGAGCGCAACAATTTCATCAACTGGGTATTTTCACTTTTTAAGCCTTCCAAATGACGCATTTGCGCTTGCGTCAGCAGTAATTTTGCTTTTAAGGTAGCATTTTCTTCTTCTAAAAGATCAAAAAGGTCCGCTGACACCCACCAGCTGTGCCACCAAACATGGAGGCTATCTGACAAACGGTACATAGGTGCTGTGACGTACTGCAAAGCTTTTTCCAAACCTTGCAAATGCTGAGTAGCTTGGCCTACCATCAGAGCTATAGCCAAAATCAAACCAATAGTGCCCTTCAAGCCACGATAGTCTCGAGATGATCGTTTCATCATCACCACAATGAGATTCCCCACGCACTAATACACTTGCCCGAGCAATTACTCAGTTTGGAAAAAATCAGGACCAAGCTCATCAAGCATCTGCAATGCCCTACCACCGCCTTTGGCAACGCAAGTCAGCGGATCTTCAGCAACAATAACAGGTAGTCCCGTTTCTTCCATCAATAGTTTGTCCATGTCCTTCAACAAAGCGCCACCGCCAGTTAGTACCACGCCGCGCTCAGCAATATCAGAGGCTAATTCAGGAGGAGTTTGCTCCAAAGCAGCACGAACTGCACTGACAATGCCACTCAAAGGCTCCTGCAAGGCCTCCAGTATTTCATTGTTATTCAGTGTAAAGCTTCTAGGTACGCCTTCCGCCAAATTACGCCCACGCACTTCCATTTCTTGCACTTCAGAACCTGGGAATGCTGTACCAATGGTTTGCTTAATCAATTCAGCCGTGTATTCCCCAATAAGAGTACCATAATTTCTTCTCACATAATTGGCAATGGCTTCATCAAAACGATCACCACCAATACGAACAGAGGCCGAATAGACAATGCCACTAAGTGAGATCACAGCCACCTCAGTAGTACCACCTCCGATATCTACTACCATAGAGCCCTCTGCCACTTCAACCGGCAAACCTGCGCCCATCGCAGCAGCCATAGGCTCTTCAATCAAATACACTTCTCTAGCACCTGCACCTAGCGCTGACTCACGAATAGCGCGCCTTTCAACTTGAGTAGAACCACAAGGAACACAGATAATCACTCTAGGGCTAGGTCGAAGAAACTTGCGTTCATGTACTATGCGAATGAAGTGTTGCAACATGTGCTCAGTGACATAAAAATCAGCAATTACTCCATCCTTCAAAGGACGAATAGCTTTGATATTGCCAGGCGTTCGTCCCAGCATACGCTTGGCTTCCAATCCAACAGCAACGACCTGAGAGCGACCTTTGCTATTGTTATTCATCACCGCTACCACAGAGGGCTCATTGACCACGATGGCATCGCGCTTACGTGAGTAAATCAATGTGTTTGCCGTACCAAGGTCTATGGCATAATCATCCGAATAAAACCCGCTTATCATCTTAAACATAGGAGAACCCACTTTTTTATCGTTAGCATGCAACGCAACCATAACTGAAAATCTTTGAAGAGTCGAGAGGTGATCTCTCGTTACTGTCCCAAACCTCCAAGAACAGCAACATTGACGCCATCCAAAAAGCGCCACAACCATTTTACATAACCTGTCAAATCCATTACAATCACCAACCATAGAGCTAGGAGGCCACATGTCCGAACTAAAACAAACCGAACTGAAAAAAATTGCCCATTTGGCACGCCTGCATCCCATGCAAGATGTTGCCAAGCAATGCAAAGACTTCAACAACTTGCTCCATCTTTTCGAAGAAATCAGTGCCGTTGATATCGAAGGCATTGAACCTCTAGCACATCCTCTGGACAACATGACTCAGCCTTTACGTGATGACAAAGTCATCGAAGAAGATCAAAGCAAACTCTTTCTGACCTTGACATCAGCCACCGAAGCTGGAGTCTATCTTGTCCCTGCTGCCATTGCCGACAACAACAAAATAAATGGATAACCCATGTTAGAACTTTCATTAAAACAGCTTAGTGAATCACTTCACAATAAATCCATATCACCTGTTGAGCTTACCCAGTTCTACCTAGATAGAATAAACCGTCACAACAAATCCCTCAATGCCTTCATCACTGTCTGTCCAGAATTAGCCCTTCAACAAGCTAAGGTTGCGGAAAAGCGTTTGGCCAATGGTGAAGCACACGCACTTACTGGCATTCCTATCGCCCATAAAGACATTTTTTGTACCCAAGGTATCAAAACCACTTGCGGTTCAAAAATGCTGGACAACTTCATCGCCCCCTACGACGCCACACTGGTTGCCCAATGCCGACAATCAGGAATGGTCATGCTAGGCAAAACCAACATGGATGAATTCGCCATGGGCTCAACCAACGAGTCCAGCTATTACGGGGTCTGCCACAATCCTTGGCAACTAGGCTACACCCCTGGTGGGATCTTCCGGCGGCTCCGCGTCCGCCATGGCAGCAAGGCTCGCCCCCATCACTACCGGGACAGACACTGGCGGTTCCATACGTCAGCCTGCAGCTATGTGTGGCATTACCGGGCTAAAACCAACCTATGGCTTGATATCACGTTTCGGCATGATTGCTTTTGCCTCCAGCCTTGACCAAGCAGGTCCTATGGGAGCTTCTGCTGAAGACTGTGCCATGTTACTCAATGCCATGGCTGGACATGACACAAAAGACTCCACCAGCGTTCCTCATGAAAAGCAAGATTACACCAAAGGGCTTGAGCATGGGATCAAAGGGTTAAAAATTGGTGTCATCACCAATTGCCTAAAAGATGAAGGCCTAGATCCTGGTATCAAAAACAAAATTGAAGACGCCATTACCGTTCTGGAACAACTCGGTGCTATTATTCAACCCATTGAACTGCCAAACCAACATCACTCAGTGGCTTGCTACTATATCATCGCCCCAGCAGAAGCATCATCCAATTTATCGCGCTACGATGGCGTACGTTTTGGCTATAGATGTGACAACCCCAAATCACTGGATGATTTGTATCAACGCTCACGCTCTGAAGGTTTTGGCGATGAAGTCAAGCGTCGCATCATGGTAGGCACTTATGTGCTGTCTTCAGGGTTTTACGATGCCTACTATATCAAAGCACAAAAAATTCGTCAGTTGATCAAGCAAGATTATGTCAAGGCATTTAAAAAAGTGGATATATTGCTTAGCCCTACTTCACCAAACACAGCCTTGCCGTTAGAAAGAGATCATCATGATCCTAACGCCATCTATCTAGCTGACAAATTCACCATTGGCACCAATATGGCAGGACTACCTGGCATAGCATTGCCCGCAGGTTTAATCAATGGCTTACCGGTAGGATTTCAATTAACAGGCAATTATTTAGATGAAGCCACCCTGCTACGGGTTGGCCATCAATTTCAGCAAGCTACCGACTGGCACAAAGCCATGCCAGCAGGGTTTGAATAACACACTAAGGAATCATGTAAATGACTTGGGAAACTGTCATCGGCCTTGAAGTTCACGTACAACTTGCCACAGCAAGTAAGCTGTTTTCAGGAGCATCCACCACCTTTGGTCAGGCACCCAATAGCCAAGCCTGTGCCATTGATTTAGGTTTACCTGGAGTATTGCCTGTACTCAACAGAAAAGCAGTCGACATGGCCATTCGTTTTGGTACTGCCATTGGTGCTGACATCACCCAAAAAACATTATTTGCCCGCAAAAATTATTTTTATCCCGACCTACCCAAGGGCTATCAAATCAGCCAACACCATGGGCCAATCGTCGACGGCGGTAGTCTAGATATTGAACTCAAAGATGGCAGTAGCAAAACCATTGCCATTGAACGCGCCCATTTAGAGGAAGACGCAGGCAAATCCTTGCACGATGACTTTCAGGGGCAAACTGGCATTGACCTCAACCGAGCTGGTGTGCCGTTGTTAGAGATAGTTTCTAGCCCAAGCATGGGTTCATCCGAAGAAGCAGTGGCCTATCTAAAAACCCTACATAGCTTGGTACGGTGCTTGGGTATTTCCGACGCCAACATGCAAGAAGGCTCGTTTCGCTGTGACTGTAATGTATCAGTCCGTCACCAAGGCCAGCCCCTAGGCACTCGCACAGAAACTAAAAACGTCAACTCATTCAAGTTCGTCGAGAAAGCCATTCAGTATGAAGTACAACGACAAATTACCCTAATTGAATCAGGCGGCAAAGTAGATCAAGAAACCCGTCTTTTTGACCCTAGCACCGGTGAAACACGGGTAATGCGAAGTAAAGAGGATGCCAACGATTATCGTTACTTCCCTTGCCCTGATTTACTGCCTGTGCACATTGATGACGGCTACATTGAGGACATTCGTGCCAATCTACCAGAACTACCTTGGCAAACGCGCGATCGATTGCAAAAAGCCCATCAACTTAGCCGCTACGATGCCACTGTACTAACCTCTCAAACTGCTATTGGTCAATATTTTGAAGCAATTATTGGCTATGGAGTCACACCAAAGTTAGCAGCTAACTGGATAACTGGTGAGCTTATGGGCATGCTCAACAAAAACAATCTTGAATTTCAAGACACGCCCATCGATGCCAAGCGCTTCGCACCACTACTACAACGTATTGAAGATGGCACTATCTCTGGAAAAATCGCCAAAAACATCTTTGAGACCATGTGGAATGGCACAGACACAGTTGATGTCATTATTGAGGCTAAAGGCCTGAAACAAATCTCTGATGAGGATGCTATTAAAGCCATCATTCAACAAGTGCTTGACGAAAATTCTGGCCAGCTTGAGCAATACCGATCAGGCAAAGACAAGTTATTTGGCTTTTTCATCGGTCAAGTGATGAAGCTGACCCAGGGCAAGGCAAACCCACAACAGTTGAATGGCTTACTCAAGAAAGCGCTGGACACTTAGGGCTCTTTGATGCCGTCTCCAGTCTCGTAGAGCCACGTCGCTTTTGCCAAAAAAATAATGTGATGCCACGTTGTTTCCTGAATTTGTAGACCTCAAGTCATTCGTTGCAGATAAACGAAACAATCAAAACCTATGCATCAAGCAAACTATTCAGCATCCAAAGTCTCTTCTCATGGACTGAAATGCGTGAACTCAACAAGTCAACAGTTCCATCATCACAAACATCTTCAGCAGAACGCAGTAATGAACGCATCAAATTTACCAACAACGTATTTCCAGCAATCAAAGCATTAATCATGGTTTTTTGGTCAGTTTGCTCAGACAATTCTTTCACTTGGCTTCGCTCAAGATATTGTGCAAATGAACCTTCAGCATAATGACCCAAAGCACGCAGGCGCTCAGCAATATCATCTACAGCCACGGCTAAGTCTGTGTATTGCTCTTCAAACATCGCATGCAAATGATGGAAATTAATGCCTTTGACGTTCCAATGACAATTGTGTGTCAACAAATACAGCACGTACGTGTTAGCCAAAATGTCAGTAAGACCTTGTTCAATAGTAGTAGAATCGTTAGTCATGGCAAGCACCTTCTCTGTTATAAAATAAAGTTTATCGTAACATAGAATCAACCATAAAACCATAATCATTCATGGCATTACTCGCTAAAAATATTCAAGATTAGCGCGCACAATCACGCAATTTCTCCAAGATTGCTTGCAATTTTTCAGGACAAATCATTCCTGTAAAAGGCACCACCCAGACTAATCGCTGACCAAACAATGACGTACTAGCTTGATACTTCAATGCGTCTTTTTCTGTCATCAAAATCATAGCATCTTTAGGAACTTCAGCAAGATTTTGTGCCTTAATAACGCCATGATCACCTACGTGAAGTGCCTCCACCTCCACCCCATGAGCCAGCAAACCCTGATAAAAACGCTCAGGCTTGGCTATCCCGGCCAAAGCATAACAAAACTGACCCTGCCACTGAGACCAAGGTTTTACTTCCCCTGATAATAAAGCATAGGGATCGCCCATCTCAAAGACGATATCATCAAATCCAACGCCATGCTTCAAATGAAAATCCATCGCAGCGAAGCGTGCTCGAGGCTCACGATATGGGCCAGACGGCAACAAAGCATGGTTCTTACAAGTAGGATCAACACAATCTAACGCAATGACTATATCGCGCTGTAAGGCATAGTGCTGCAGGCCATCATCACTCACCACCACATCACAAGCGTGTGCATCCAATAGTGCCTTTGCTGCCTTAACTCTAGACTTGCCAACAAACACAGGACATAGTGTCTGGTATTTAATTAACAAAGCCTCATCACCTACCCCCTTGACAGCATTGTCAGAAAGTACTTCCTTGACGTGACTCTCCTCACGCCCATAGCCTTTACTGACTACACCAGGATTATAACCCTTTGCCTGTAATGCTTTGACCAAGGCAATCACAAAAGGTGTTTTTCCTGAACCACCAACCTCCAGGTTGCCGACAACAATGACTGGCACAGGAATATCATAGGTTTTTAACAAGCCGAGTGCATAGGATTTACGCCTAGCCCAAATGATAAAAGCAAACAACCATGATAATGGCCTAAGTGGCCAAAAAAAAACAGGACATCGATACCAAAGATGCAGCAATCTTGACATTAGTTTTCCACAGTTATAATCTCACCATCTGCAAAACTTAGGGCATTCAAACGCGCATAAATGCCTTTCTGGGCAATCAAAGTTTCGTGGGTCCCACATTCTTTGATCATACCCCCATCAACCACAAGAATCTGATCCACTTTCTTCACCGTCGATAGTCTATGCGCAATAATAATGGTGGTGCAATTTTGCATCAAATTATCCAAAGCATTCTGAATCTCGTGCTCACTCTCGCTATCCAATGCTGAAGTAGCCTCATCTAAAATCAAAACTGGCGCATTTTTCAGCAAAGCTCTAGCAATAGCCAGACGTTGTCGCTGACCACCAGACAACAACACACCATTCTCTCCTATCATGGTATGCTCTTTTTGTGGCAGCTGATCGATAAAATCACTGGCTTGGGCCATGTCTAAAGCCTTCCTTATTTCACATGGATCAGCATCATGCAACGCCCCATAAGCAACATTATTTGCAACAGTATCACTGAAAAGTTGGATATTTTGAGATACATAAGAGAACTGCTTGCGAAGATCCTGCAAAGGGTAGTGGCTAACAGGAATGCCATCCAGCAAAACCTCGCCTGAGCTTGCCTCATAAAACCTTGGCAATAAACTAACAATGGTTGATTTACCTGCCCCGGAAGGTCCAACCAAAGCGATGGTTGCACCAGGCTCTACCTCAAAACTCACACCATTCAAAATTGCTCGACCTTCTTCCTGGTAGGAAAAATGCACATCACGCATCAAAATATGACCAGAAGCTTTAGCTAAGGGCTGATCTCGGCCTTTATCCTCGGGTGTTTCTTCCATCAAATCAAAAATACTATGAGCACTGGCAATACCTTTTTGAATCACGCTATTAATGCGTGTCAGCCTATTGATCGATGGCAACAACATCAACATCGCCCCCACCATGGAAGCAAAACCCCCAGCTGACATGCCCAAAGCACTGCCCGTAGCCATAGATAAAATTAACGCTAAAGGCATCGATGCCACCATTTGACCATGATTGATGCCAAGGGAATTGCAGTGGAGACCAGCTTCATTTCTTTTTAAAGTTATCCTGAGTAGCCTTATGAACTTGGTCGGTTCCGTTTGCTCACCGCCAAACAAACGAATCACCTTATAGGCTTGATACTTTCCTCTGTCATACGACTGATTTCAGCAAACTGATTGCTGCAAATTCTGAGTACTGAGTAGAACGCATAATATCATAGAAGAATGAATAATAGCGGGCAATTGAAGGGCGCTACCAATAAAAATGGTAGAAAGCCGCCAGCCGTTATAAAACATCACTGCAATCAATCCAAATAGATTTCACCCTCTCCTCACTAAAATACTCACCGCATCAGTCGTTACCAATGCAAGCTGTCTAACATTATATGATCAAAGCAAGCAACGCCCAGACGTTTGTTCGTCATATTAAGCCGCCGGGCAATTTCAAAATGCCCAAAACTGAGCGCCGTCGAAAATCACGAAACTGCAATCCTGCCTACCTTAGCCAAACAATAACTGAAGCAAAACAAGATAGAGCGCACAAGAAAATACTGGACAACAATAAAAGGTATCCAACCAGAAAAGCCATCTCACCTGCACTAAAGCCATGATTGATAAGAGGGCGTAGCAGGGTCAATAAACCTGCATCTACCCCAGAAGCAATGACGGTAGCAGCGACACGCAGCGTCACCAAACCCCAGTAAGATCTAACTAAAAACATCACCTTACGATGGGGTGTGTAATACCTCATGCAGAGAAGGTTTCAAGGTCAAGTAGCACTTCAACAAAGTATAACCAAGTACTATAGCCACGCTCGTCTCCAAAACCATAAGTAATTTGGCTTCTAATTATCTTAACCACTAAGCATGTTCATACTGATGCTGCTCGTACTAGTGGATCTTACTTCATCTTAAGTAACCAACCACACTAACTGACCATGATTTGCAGTATTGAAAACTTCGCATGCAAGCGTGCAAAAGCGGGATCCATAACCAATAAGGAGGAAACTATAACGATTTAATAGCCTGATGATACAATCACCCACTGGGATGTACTGCAATCAACAAACTCCTGACTAGAAGACGTCTTACTACCATGATGCCCCGCCACCAAGATGTCTGAACGCAGCAAGTACTTATATTTTTCAGCAACCGTTGCTCGCCTTTCTTCCTCTAAATCACCAGGAATTAAACACGATGACCGTGGTAAATCTGCTGCAACACAAGAGCGGTTATTACCTGATTTAGTATGTTTGCTAGGGATGAAGCAACTGGAGACACATCGCCCCACTGCCATTGTTGGCCATCTAAAATACGGCTGGGCTTTTATGCCTTTTTTGCCGCTAACTTTTTTGGCTCGCCAGCTAAAATTTTTGCAGAAACAAGGCAAATAATGCCATGAGCCCACCTTGAGATCATCGTCACCATGGCTGATAAATGACCAGATCCAAAGTTTTAATACCAGCATAAGCTAACAGGAAAGTAATACTGATGATCCTGTCATACTACCTGGCCAGAATCATGCTGGGCCAGCATCAACAGTAAGGCTTGATCGTATTTGAACTAGCATAGAAAGCCTCGCCCTACATCAATCGCAGTTATACGTAGTTCATCTTTATCAAGCCCCCAGCTGCCATGGCAATACCATCGGCACAAATAGAGAGGCATCAAAGCCTCAGCTTCAGGAAAGCCTTCATGCTAATGCCATTAAGCAACCCACGCCCGCAACAATACCTATCCACCAGACAGGCAAAGCATGAATCCAAATAGCACCAGGAATTGATGAAAAAGCTGCAACAATGCAAGTAAAACCTGACAACAGCTTCGGATTGTCCAAGAAACAATAGCCCTGCCAGATCAACATGAAACTGTAACAACAACAATCCTGACAAGACCAACGGGATCACCCCCATCAACATCCAAGGAATGGCAACAAGATTGGCCAAGTAACTCACCAAAGATAACGGTAAAACAACACCAAAAGCAGCGACATGAGAAAAGTCAACCAAGCAGAAGTCTGCAGATGGTTTTTATATATGCTTGCTCAGCATGACGCCATTGACCAAGTAAAATCAAGCAAGCCACAGCACTGAAAGACAAGAGAAAACCTGGTACTAAGGGTGACATAGGATTTACAAAACAAATCACCAATAAAGCGAGCCCCCATGCAGACCATGGTAAAAGGGGCTTGTAGGCAACATGATACAAGCCAACCACCAGCAACATGAGAATAGCCCTAAGCGTTGGCACTGCAAATCCTGCCAGAGCGGCATAAATCAAGGCCAAAAAACCTGAAAACAACAACTGTACCGTTTTGCACGGCACGCGATGGCCAAACAGTCCTGAATACCACAGGCACAGACCCAAAAACCAACCTAGTCCTGCCGCTAAACCAACATGAAAGCCAGAGATTGCCAACAAATGACTGGTGCCCGTTCTCAGAAATATGGTGTATTGATTAGAATCAAGATCACGCTTGTCACCCAAAGCCAATGCTTTGATAATTCCAAGTTCTGGATCTTTATCCAAAACCAAACTCAGCTGACGACTCAACTTGGCACGTAGACGCTGTAAAGCAAAACCATCATGATCATGAAGTAAGATTTGTGGTTTTTTAGGTTGCACTGTTGCTACAGTCACAACATGACGAGCAAACTGGAGCAATTCTCTATCAATACCCACGCCATTATGCAAACCAATGACTGGCTTGATTTTTACCGACAATTGCCACTGCTGTCCCACCTGAACTTTTTTACCACCTGCAGTCCAGTACACGAGCACATTGCCATGGGCTTTAGCTCCATCAAATCGATTAATTTCAGCAATAAAACTGCTGTAATGTTGGTAATGCGCTGGCAAACTGGCAACAGTACATTGTAGCTGATGCACTTGCTTTCGGTTGAATTCTACTGGCTGCCAGGGGGGAAATATCTGAATATAAGCCCAAGCATAAAAAACTCCTAAGGCAATCCCAAACAGCCCCAAGTAGACTTGAGACAATGGAGCGATCTTTTCACGAAAAAAAGCATAATGAACAGCACAGACAATTGAACTTAATGTTGCAAAAACAAGCATGACAGGAGCATAGTCACCAGCGTATAACCAAAAAATTAGCAAACCAATGGCAAACGATGCGGCAAATATGACCATATTCCCCCACCTCAGTTGTTGTTTAGTGACATCTCCCCATAAACAAACATGCTACGCACTATAAGGCTCTAGTCCTTTCTCAGTAAGCATAAATGATTTATCCAATTTTCCTGCAATCGTAGCATCATGGGTGACTACCAGTAATGCGGTCTTACACGAAGCATTTAGGGCAAGCATCAAATCCATCATAATTATTGCAGTACGCGCATCAAGATTGCCCGTAGGCTCATCTGCTAAAATACAGGCAGGCCTGGTAACCATGGCCCTGGCTAAAGCCACGCGCTGACGTTCACCACCAGATAATTGCCCATGTTTGTGGTTAAGACGATGCGACAAACCTACTTGACTGAGTATATCAAAAGCTTGCGCTTTGGCTTCATGCACCGACATACCACCAATCAGCAGCGGCATGGCTACATTTTCTATACAATTCATTTCTGGTAACAAGTGATGGAATTGATAAACAAATCCCAGCTTTTGGTTGCGTAGGCTGGCAAGTGACACTTCAGACAAACTGCTTAAGCCCTGCCCTTCAATCTTAACCCAACCTTGGCTGGGTACATCAAGTCCGCCTAACAAATGCAGTAAAGTGCTTTTCCCCGATCCTGATGCTCCCATAATAGCAATCATCTCACCTGGAGCAACACTAAGATCGATGCCACTTAGCACAGCAACTTCTTGGCCTCCATCTTGAAAGGATTTACCCAAATTTCCACAGGCTATTATGGGTTCAGTGCACATTATTCATACCTCAAAGCCTGTGCCGGCTGTGTTGATCCGGCACGATAAGCTGGATATAAGGTTGCTAGTAAACTCATGATCAATGTCAATCCTGCCACCAAACCAACATCACTCCACGAAAGTGCTGAAGGCAGATGATCTATCCAATAAATATTTTCATTGACAAAATGGGTGCGGATAACCGTTTCCAACCAAGCAACAATATCAGGCGCATACCAAGACAAAACCACGCCGCCCAAGACGCCTAAAACAGTTCCCATGATACCTATCGATAAACCTTGGATAATAAAAATCCCTGTAATCATTCGCTTTGTTGCACCCTGGGTGCGCAAAATAGCAATTTCTGATTGTTTATCGACAACCATCATCACCAACATCGACACCAAATTAAATGCTGCAATAGTAATGATAAGCATCATCACCAACAACATCATGGTTTTTTCCATGCGAATAGCACTGAATAATTGGCCATAGTCCTCAGTCCAATTAGTCACACGATAAGCAAACTGCCATTGTTTTTTCAATGCTTGTGATACTGGGATTGCATGGTAGAGATCATCCACTTTCAATCGCAAACCAGTAACGGCATCACCAGTAAGGCCAAAAAGTTTTCTTGCATCCGCAAGATGCACGAAACCCAACGTACTATCAAAGCCAAAACCACTACCCACCTGAAATACGCCTTTGACCACCATACGCTTATAACGAGGCATAACCCCCATAGGAGAAACAGTCACCTGTGGGCTTACTAAGGTAACCTTATCACCCACACCAACCTGGAATTGCCAAGCAAGCTGAGATCCTAAAATAATGCCAAACTCACCAGCTTTTAAATCACCAAACTGACCGCTAACAAATTTACCCTTCATATTAGCAACTTCATCTTGCTTCTCCGGCATAATGCCTTTGATCATGACTGGCAACATGTGTCCAGATTTGCTGATCATGCCCTCACCATTAATATAAGGTGCACTGGCCAAGACAAATGGGTGTTTTTCCGCCTGTTCAGCAATTTCATGCCATTGGCTCAAATGACCTCGTGGTGCGATGATGGTGACTTGATCAGCCAGAGAAAAGATCTTCTGACGAATTTGTTGATCAAAACCGTTCATCACTGATAGAACTGTAATAAGCACAGTTACACCCAGCGCGATACCAAGCAATGAAGCCAAAGAAATAAAGGAAATGAAACCATTTTGGCGTTTTGCGCGAACGTAGCGCAGACCTATGAAGAATGACAAAGGCTTAAACATCTTGTCTATCCTTATCTGTCAAACGGTTGGTGCCCAGGGCCGGACTTGAACCGGCACGATGAATTCATCGAGGGATTTTAAGTCCCTTGCGTCTACCAATTCCGCCACCCGGGCATATGGGTGAGGCCGGAATCGAACTGACGTCAATGGCTTTTGCAGGCCGCTGCATAACCACTCTGCCACTTCAGCCACGGTATGGTTCCTCTAAACTGATGTTGTATCGTACTCTGAGCGGGAAACGAGATTCAAACCGCGACCCTAACCTTGGCAAGGTTGTGCTCTACCACTGAGCTATCTCCTGCACAATTACAGCAGCTGTTAATTACTGCTTTTTTAGCGCCAAAGTCAAGTCCGGCATAGCAACTTTTAAATATTTAGCCATAGACCAAAGAGTCAAAAACACAGCGATGTACAACAAAAGTGTTCCTAAAGGCAATATCCAAAATGGGCCGCCTGGCTGATACAACAGCAAAGTAATCATAGCAATCATCTGCAAAGCGGTCTTAATCTTGGCAACCATGGTGACTTTTAAACCAGCTGACTTACCCATTTCAGCCATCCATTCACGCAACGCAGAAACAATCAACTCTCGTGCAACAATCACTGAAACAGCAATAGTCATGTAGAACGTATGTACCTGTGCAGCAATGAGGATTGAGGTAATCAGGACCAATAATTTGTCTGCCACTGGATCAAGAAACTCACCCATTCTTGTAGTGAGGTTAAGTTTTCGAGCCAAATAGCCATCCAGCCAATCAGTGATAGAAGCCAAAGCAAAAATAACTGCTGCGATACAATGACTATTGTGAAAAGGCATATAGTAAACCAGCACCAATAGAGGCACCAGCAGCAATCGCATAGTTGTCAAAGCTAAAGCAACATTCATAAATAGATCATACGCAGATAATCCCATAACAGCAAGACAGAATTATTAAGCGTCAATATTGTTTTTTAAGATAATCACTGATTTTTTTTGCCAATTCAGGGCCTATACCTGGTACTTGGGCAAGATTTTTCACCGAGGCCTGGCTAATGCCTTGCAAACCATCGAAATGCTCAAGCAAGGCTTGTCGTTTGGCCTTTCCTATACCTTCAATTTTCTCCAAAACCGAAGTCAAAGCACGTTTGTCACGCTTTTGTCTGTGCCCGGTGATAGCAAAACGATGAGCTTCATCGCGAACAAATTGCAGTAAATGCAACGCCTCCGAATCGGCTTGTAAATACAATGGCTCAGACCGGCCAGACACATAAACCAACTCTAAGCCTGGTTTTCGACTAGCACCCTTGGCGATACTCATCAAAAAGACATCAGTCAAATCTAAGGCTTCAGCCATTTTTTCTGCTTGATGCAGCTGTCCCTTCCCGCCATCAATAAGGATAATGTCTGGAAGAGTGTGACCTTGCTTGCCATAATGACGCTTTAGCACTTGCAAAAGCGCTCCATAATCATCACCCTTTTGCAAGCCCTTTACCCCATAGCGACGATAGTCAGACTTAATAGGACCATCTAGCCCGCAAGCAACACAGGCCCCTATGGTTGCCTCTCCTTGAAAATGACTGATATCAAAACAATCGATGCGTTCGATCAACACATCATTTTTTAAACAATGGGTAAGATGCTCAAACCGTTGAAACAAACTGTTTTGGCTGTGCAGCTGCTGTTTCAAAGCTTCTTGAGCATTTTTCTCAGCGATCTGTATCCATTCTGTTTTCAAGCTAGAACGCCCAGGCAAGATCACCTGAATAGAACGACCAACATGCTTAGACAACGCCACAGAAAGCGAAGATTGTTCTTGTAGGGGTACATTTGTAATAATCTGCTTGGGAAAAGTTCCCGAGGATGGAATGTCCAAATAGTGCTGCAAGAGAAATTGATACATGACATTGGGCACAGCCATCTCATGAGGGACTTTAGGGAAAAATGCTCTATGTCCCAATAGCTTCCCCGCACGAATCATCATCACTACACAACAATGCTGTAAACCATCATGCTTGAGCGCAACCACATCAACATCACCTTGCTTGGTCACGACACCTTGCGGCATACGAAGATTTTGAATAGCAGCAATAAGGTCACGCACTTCTGCGGCTTTTTCATAATTAAGCTCCTGCGATGCGTGCTGCATTTGTGACACAAGATTCTTTAGCAAAGATTCATCTTTGCTGAGCAGCACATCAGCCACCTGCTTAACTGTATTTTGGTAAGTTTGTTTATCCACCAATTTTACACATGGTGCGGAACAGCGCCTGATTTGATATTGAAGGCAAGGTCTTTTTCTTGATTTAAAATACCCCTCTGTACAATTGCGCAGCTGGCCAATTTTTTGTAGACCAGAAAGTACTTCATAAACACTGCGTACGTTGGGGTAAGGACCAAAATACTGCCCCAGAGCCTTGTGCGGTCCTCTATGAACAACTAATCTTGGAAAATCATCATCAGAAAGAAACAGGTATGGATAAGATTTACCATCTTTAAGCAATATGTTGTATGGCGGTCGATGGGCTTTGATAAGATTAAACTCTAATAACAAAGCTTCTAGCTCTGATGCAGTGAGAGTCGTCTCCAAGCCATGAATACGCTGAACCATAGCATTGACTTTAGGCTGATCACTAGAGCCCTGGAAATAGCTAGAAACTCTTGCTTTGAGATTTTTGGCCTTACCCACGTAAAGCAAATCACCCTGAGCATCAAAAAAGCGATACACCCCAGGTTCTTTAGATAAAGCATTTACCTTTTGTAGCAGCCGCTCATGATCAACCGTCCAACGCATACCCCACCAATACCACTACGAAAAAACACCATCATCTTCTTTTACATCAAGCATACCATGGCGAATAGCCATATGGGTCAATTCGACGTCATTCTTCACAGCCAACTTATCGAAAATGCGATAACGGTAGCTGTTCACTGTCTTGGGGTCAAAATGCAGTTTATAAGCAATATCTTGTACTTTGTGCACCTTGCGTAATCATAATAAATACCTGCAGCTTCCTGCTCAGACAGCACTCAACAGGCGATTTGCTGGCAATATCCAGATGCCTCAAAGCTAAAGCTCTGGCAATTTCCGGACTAATGTAACGTTGACTAACGTTAATGGCGCGAATAGCTCTGATCATTTCATTAAGCTCAGCACCTTGGTAAGATACCTACTGCTCCAGCTTGCAACACTTTGAAGGAAACAAGCTATCTTCATACATGGTAACAATCAAAATCTTAATATCGGGATGAACACGTAGCAGCTTACGTGTGGCCTCACGCCACCAATGCCGGGCATTTTCAGGTCCATAAGAATCACATCTGGGTTTTTTTCACAATTGCAGAGCATCTCACTGAGCAGGCCTCCTACAACTTTAATACCGTTAATTCCAAGTTAGCATTACGCTTAGGCCTGCTCGCACAAGATTATGATCATCCACAATCATTACTTTATCACCTCAGCACTCCTTAAGATTGATTGCATTCAGCGAGTCATTCTTTGCCCTTTAAGGCCGGGGACTCACTTCCATTTACGTCGAGGATTCAGGTGAAATAACACTTAACGCACCTTGTCAACTGCCTGCGGACTTATCATAGAGATAAAGTGAAAGAAACCTCACACGATCACGACTAATTAAAGCATAAAAACGTAGGATTCCAAGTAAATGAATACCTATGCAGTTAATCACGGCGTTAATGCAAGCAGAGGTGTAGACATTATCTATGTTAGCGCAAAGCAGTAACTCCTTACCAGCACTTTTGTGAATTATAAGTAGTTGATTTTTTAGTCTGAAATAAATTATTAACTCAGATGGAGTAACTAAACAAAACTGTGAAATGAATGCAGCGAAACGTTTTATTGGCAATATTCGCAAGGAGTTTCCTCAACTAGGCTTACTGATCGGGGTGATGGATTATTTTCAAAGCAACCTATTATTGAAGCTATCTTAGCGCAACGAATGCATTATTTATTTGTGGCGAAATAAGATGATCATGGGCATATGACTGAACGTTTGATGGGAATGGATGATTTAGATCGAGTTGAATGGGAAGATGAAGCAGGACGTCGTCACGCGTTTATGAGTGGGTCAATGATGTGCCTTAAATGGGAAGGAGGATGGCAATACAGGTTAATTTTTGCGTTGTTTTGGATAAGGCAGATAAATGTGGAAAAGAAAATAGTTCACTGGAACAGTTGGGTCAATGATGTTGATGTGATAGTGTGACAATATTGGTGATACTGGTTCGAGCTGGTCGTTGTCGCTGGAAAAGTGAAATGAACTTTAATGTGATGAAGAAACTACGGGTATTATATGGATTTGAAATTCATGGTCATGGCCAAAAAAACTTGGCCTTCAATTTTTATTTACTGACATTACTGGCTTTTTTATTTCATCAGATTGCAGAGCTCACTGACAAACAATACCAAGCTTGCCGCAAAAATTTTGCAGTGAAACATTTATGGGAAAAATTACATGATCCTGATTGATATAATTATCTTTGATAAGCATGGGAGCAATTACTGACGTTTGCCTTAGCGCCAAAAGTAGGATTAATGCAATGGATTAAACCGCCCTGAAATCGGATGCAGCGCTATTAATTGGTTGGGATGATATGGTTTTTATAGCCATAGGGTTGTCCTCGTCACTGCATCCTAGGCTTGAGCGTTTTGAGGTCAATTTTTGTGGAATAATCAGTCAATCGGCAACGATAAAGGTAAAATGGCAAGATAATCAGCTTTGGATCATTAAATTGGGCTGTTATTGCACAGAACATTTGGGCAGAGTAGCTTTACCGAGAATTGCTGTTCGTTTTAACTTCTGCTTTACTAACAAATAAAAATCTATCACAATATTTCGCCTTTTCAAAGCACTAAAATCTTAAATGTCAAGTACATTTAGCTTCACCGAGAATTGCTGAATTTAACCAAAAGCACTTGATCTTTTCGTCAACTTTTGCTCTAATCACAACCTTCTCATATGGAGAGATGGCTGAGCGGTCGAAAGCGGCGGTCTTGAAAACCGTTGAGGGTTCATAGCCCTCCCTGGGTTCGAATCCCAGTCTCTCCGCCAAATTTATTGACAAACAATGCATAAGATGCTATAATATTTTCTCTGTTTATCGGTAACAGCGGAACTTTTTAATGCGATTCATACTGCCGCCATTCATGTACTATTTCTTCGAGCAAATGACAACCCAGGGAAGGACCTTCCCCCAAAAAGCCAGCATATACGATAAATTATTTAGGAACACTACCCACGCTAGCACTACCGCTACTAGCAGTAATGTTAATGCTGAGCTTAGTGCTAACCCTAAACAGTACATGGCACATATCTTAATTAACATGCCAACCATTGAAAATAATATTGTAGCCGCCGCTACATGGTGGGCGTTGTTCACGCCATTACTGCTCTTAGACCTTGTAATATTCATGCCTATAGCATTTGTAAGCGACGTTTATTACAGACATCGATCCTTCGATGAAATCCCTGTCATTGGTCCTATTTTCGGCTTAATTTCATCATTGCTTTCATTCGAATCATCGCCAGGCAGCACAGCCCCTGCTGAGCGCAATGGCCTGGTATTTTTTATTCTATTAAGTCCTTGGACGCTAATAAGTAGTAAAAATGACTTAGACTCTAGGGTTAGTATACCCTATTTCAAAAGTGACGACAGTTATGTTGTCATGAACAAGCCTTATCATCTATTAGAGCACCCCGAGCTCTCACTAAGAAATATTGCGATAGCCATCCCGAATTTACTGATTTTTATCATTAACTCCGCCATAACCTTTGTAAGGACAATACTTGCAATCGTGATCGCAATCGTCGTCCGAACAATAACCTGGCTGCACCATTTCACCAACTTAGGCGTGGAAGAGAAAAAAACCGGTGATGATTCAAATTACATAGACAATCGTCTCGTCACACCTTTGATCTATAATAGTGTGGCAGGCCAAATAACTGCTAGAAATGCAGTGACAGCTTTTAACAACTTTGCAAAATTTATCTTCAACACACTTATTGTGATGCCTCTCAACCTTACCGCTTCTTTACTTTATACCCTTCCGATTGTATCAGCTAACAGAGCCATTTCAAGTGAGGCAGTATCGCCAAAATTAGGTTGGACAAATGCTGCCCGATCAGGGAAATATCGCACAGATATTTTCGATGATGAGGATTATCCCCTAAAACTTCTAAGTCCTGCTTACGGTCGCTTTGAAAGGCTTACCATTGACAACGTCTACCTACGTAAGAGGTCTTATGATGAAGATATATTTGCGAGATTAGCCAAAAATACCTGGCGCAACACCACTACGCAAATATTATTTGCGCCGATTAATTTACTTTACATGCTATTGACTCCACCAGAATATCGTGAAGTGCTCACAAAGTATGATTTATGGGAATACACAAAATTAAGTGATAATAATGTCTACCAGAGCGCAAATATTGAACCCGGTATTACTGGTAATGAACAAACTGCCAATGCCGAAAATGTGTTGCACCAACCTCGGAGAAAACTACCAAGCCAACAGCAAGTCAAAGGGTTTCTAGCAACTTTTATCGCACCACTCACTGGTCTGCCCCTGATCTACAGCTTGTGTGTACGTGTTTACCGTGTATTTGAAGACGCAAAAATTCAGGTACAGCATAGTGCGAGTTATTATACCCATGACTGTGATGTAGATCAAAAGTACTCAAGTTCTATCTTTAGCATTGCTAGGCTGCTAAAAAACTTTTACCTTATCTTTATACCTTTCTCTACTCATGACAAATTGCCACGCAGTGTAAGAACAGCACCATTTTCTCATACAAGCACGACTGCAAACATAAGCACTATGAGTATGAGAAATCCTGTCCACACAACCCATAGTGGGCTCGATAATAATAACCTGGCATCAATAATGAATAACAACTGATAAATAAAGAAAAAATCCATCTTAAACGACAGTAATTACATCACTATCCATATAAGGCTGCAACACAGATGGAACACGAACACTTCCATCAGCCTGCTGGTAGTTTTCTAAGACAGCAACCAATGCCCTTCCAATAGCCAAACCTGAGCCATTTAAGGTATGCAAAAATGTGGGCTTTTCTTGCTTGCTGCGATGACGAATCTGCATACGCCTAGCTTGAAACGACTCAAAATTGCTGCAAGATGAAATCTCTCTATACATCTGCTGCCCAGGCAACCATACTTCTAAGTCATAAGTTTTGGCAGAAGCAAAACCCATATCTCCTTTGCATAGGCTCACCACCTGATATGGCAACTCAAGCAATTGTAAAATAGTTTCAGCAGCATGGGTCAGGGATTCCAACGCGTCATAAGAAACTTCCGGATTAGCAAACTGCACCAGCTCAACCTTCTCAAACTGATGCTGACGAATCATACCCCGCGTATCTTTACCGTAGGAACCTGCCTCACTACGAAAACACGGCGTGTGTGCAACCAATTTAATTGGCAAATCAGCTGTGTCCAAAATATTATCACGGTATAAGTTGGTTAAAGGTACTTCACCAGTAGGTATCAAACTCAAATCCCAATCACCACTGATATGAAAGATGTCCTCATCCATTTTTGGCAACTGGGCTGTACCAAACAAACTTTTGCGACTCACCAAGTACGGCACAACTAACTCAGTATATCCATGCTGACCCGTGTGAGTATCCAACATAAACTGTGCAAGCACTCTATGCAACTTCGCCAGAGGTCCTTGCAGTATTGAAAAACGAGCTCCGCTGATTTTTGTTGCAGCATCAAAGTCCATGCCCCCCAACGCTTCACCCAAGGCAACGTGATCTTTAGGCACAAAATCCAACATAGTAGGTTTGCCCCAACTACGAACTACTTTGTTTTCGTCCTCAGATGATCCTTCTGGCACACTTACATGAGGAATATTAGGCATAGAGAGATATAGGGTTTCTAGCTCTCCTTGAACAATATCCAAGGCTTTTTCTTGCTGCTTGAGTTGCTCACCCACATCTTTCATAGCTATCATGGCATCATCAGCTAATTCACCTTTAGATTTGGCTTGACCAATGGCTTTTGAATGGACATTACGCGTATTTTGCAACTGTTCGACTTCAGCTTGAAGGTTTTTGCGCTTATTTTCCAAATTTACAAACGTCTGTAAATCACCAGTATAGCCACGAGCTGCTAACTGCGCAAAAATGGTTTCAGCATCATGACGCAATGCTTTTCTATCTAGCATGGTATTTTCCCTTCTTCCTCAGGCCTTAATGTTAATACTTCCACCCCATCTTTAGTTACTAAAAGCGTATGCTCCCACTGGGCAGACAAAGAATGATCTTTAGTCACCACGGTCCATTGATCGGGCAAAGTTTTTACCTCTGCCTTGCCAAAATTCAGCATGGGCTCGATGGTAAAAGTCAAGCCAGGCACCAAAACTTCATCAGCAACACTTGGCTCATCGTAATGCAGTACCTGAAAGCCCTGTTCATGAATCTGTTCACCAACACCATGGCCACAAAACTCTCTGACCACACTCATGCGGTTTTCCCAGCATGCATTTGAATCGCAGCACTCAATGTCCTCTCAAATTGGCCTCTTGGCTCTACCCATCCCTATGGCTAGGTACAAACACTCCTGGCAGATTTCCACAAACACGTCTAGCCTTCACAGATGGATCACCCACATAAAACATGCGACTACTATCACCATGAAAACCATCGTATTTGATAAGGATGTCAATGTTAATGATATCACCATTTTTCAATTTTTTTTCACTGGGAATACCATGGCACACCACATGATTCACAGAAGTACACAAAGACTCAGGAAACCCCCTATACCCCAAACTAGCAGGATAAGCATTGAGTTCATTAACAATGTAAGCATGACAAATGTCGTTAAGTTCTTTTGTTGTAACTCCTGGTTGCACGTGTGGGGCGATCATGGTCAAAGTTTGTGCCACCATTTGATTGACAACCCGCATTTTCTCTATGGCTTTTGGAGATTTAACAAACTGTTGCAACGACATAATTGGCCCTATTAGTCAAAGTGATAACAAGCAAGAATGAGGCCTTTCACATTGAAATTATCAACTTTCCGCTTTATACTCAGTGCATTAGTAGATGGTAATCCATCCCCCCCATAAAATCAATAGGACAGCCACCATGCATGTATTTCGCAGCCACCATCTTAATGCCCTAAACACTGAACACATTGGTGAAGCCGTACGTCTTTCTGGATGGATTCACCGTACCCGTGACCATGGTCAGCTGTTGTTTATTGATTTGCGTGATCATTATGGCATTACCCAATGTGTGATTGACAGTGAACACTCTCAGTTTCAACAAGCCACAAATCTATCCATAGAGTCGGTTATCACCATTGACGCTACAGTAATTGCCAGAACAGAAGAAACAATCAACAAACAATTACCCACTGGTGCTATTGAATGTCGTATTGAACAACTTAATATAGAGTCCACTGCCAAACCTTTGCCAATTCAAGTGCACTCAGATGGAGACTTTCCTGAAGAAACCCGGCTTCGATATCGCTACCTGGACCTTAGGCGTGCAAAAATGCATGCCAACATCGTTCTACGCTCCAGAATCATTGCTAAATTACGTGAGCTTATGATTGCTCAGGACTTCTTGGAGATGCAAACTCCCATCCTCACCGCCAGTTCCCCAGAAGGAGCACGTGATTATTTAGTACCTAGCCGTCATCACCCAGGTAAATTTTACTGTTTACCTCAGGCACCTCAGCAATTTAAACAGTATTTGATGGTATCAGGCTTTGATAAGTACTTTCAAATTGCCCCATGTTTTCGTGATGAAGATGCCAGAGCTGATCGTTCACCTGGCGAATTTTACCAACTCGACTTTGAAATGGCTTTTGTCACCCAAGACGATGTCTTTGCTGCCATTGAACCAGTAATGGCAGAGCTATTCAAAACATTTGCCCCAGAAAAAAGCATCACAGATACCCCTTTTCCACGTATTCCTTTTGATGAAGCCATGCTGCGCTATGGATCGGACAAACCTGATTTGCGCAACCCTTTGCTAATTCAAGATGTCAGCAGTGTATTTATTGATAGTAGCTTTGGCTTGTTTGCCAGTGCCATTGCCAAAGGGTCTGTAGTAAGAGCCATTCCAGCACCAAACGCTGCCAGCCAGCCTCGTCGCTATTTTGACCAAATGAATGATTGGGCCAGACAGCAAGGCATGGCGGGCTTAGGCTATGTGGCCTGGAAAGACGACGAAGCCAAAGGACCAATTGCCAAAAACCTTTCCATTGATGCACTTGCACAACTACAGTCTTTATGTCAGCTGAGTAATGGTGATGCAGTATTTTTTGTTTGCGATGCGCCTGAACATGCTGCTATGTGGGCTGGCATGGTACGCACCCACGTGGCAGAGTCATTGGATTTGATTGAGAAAAATGCTTTTCGTTTTTGTTGGATTGTTGATTTTCCCATGTTTGAAAAAGACGAAGCTAACGACAAAATCGACTTTGGCCACAATCCCTTCTCCATGCCTCAGGGTGGGATGGAAGCACTGTTGAAGGATGATCCATTGAACATCAAAGCATTTCAGTACGACATTGTTTGCAATGGTATTGAACTTTCCAGTGGTGCCATCCGAAACCATCGTCCCGACATCATGCTCAAAGCTTTTGAAATTGTCGGGTACAGCGAGCAAGACGTGCGAGCCTCTTTCGGCGGCATGATTGAGGCCTTTGAATGCGGTGCCCCACCTCATGGTGGCTGCGCACCTGGTATTGACCGTATTGTCATGTTGTTGGCTAATGAGCCAAATATCCGAGAAGTTATTGCATTCCCACTAACACAACATGCTGAAGACTTACTGATGCAGGCCCCATCCAATATTTCTGAGGCGCACCTCAAAGAACTTCACCTAAAAGTTGCACCCCCCTCTAAAAAAAGAAGCACGAATAATAGTTCGTCAGCCCATAATAATCATTTAACACAATGAATAAAAGAGT
>JAGYIW010000002.1 GCA_018402195.1 Gammaproteobacteria bacterium | reverse complement strand
TCCACTCATCAGCATGACAACGTCCCACTTCATCTTTCCATTCAACTCGATCTGAATCATCATACCCATCACCCATTCTATAATAATCAATGCCCTCAATGATTTCTCGCACTTGTGTTTCTTTAGGGCACACAATAGTTTTTGCAAGAAACATACTTACCCAATTAGAACAAAAGATGAGTTAGACCACATGCACGCCGCACCATGGCAGACTTTACCCATGGCAAGTGCTGCAACAACCCCATGCCCAGTTGCCTCAGCACACCCATGCCCTGACCTTCCTTAGCAAAAAGCTGATTTAACACAGTAAAAAGCCCTGACATCTTGACATTATCCGCTCGCCTATCTCGCCCCCATTGATTCAGCGTGGCAGGATCATCCAGCGGCCAGCCTCGATGCCGAGCTTGCACCACTGCTGTCACCAAAGCCTGCACATCCATCAAACCAAGATTTGCCCCCTGACCAGCCAAAGGATGCACCGTATGAGCCGCATCACCAACAAGCACCAAATTATGATGATGGTAATGGTGCACATGGCGGCAAATAAGGGGAAAGGCATGACGAGAGGAAGAGGATAGCACCTGGCTATTTTCCTTGCCATGCTCGAAACATTCTGGAACGGGCTTATCCACATCATCCTTGGCAAGAGTATGTCCCCAATAAATGCTTTCATGTTTTGGGGGACGAGCAGTGACTGGAGATCTCCCAGCATGGTGAGCTATAGAACAAGCCCCTAACACTCCCTGAGTCGCCTCAGTCAAGGCCTCATTAAAATCCTGCTCATCCGCAACCATCATGCACTCAGCCTCCTTGGTTGACAAGGTCCACACCAAAGAACTCTGATACGGATCAAGCATAGCCAATAAAGCCACCGGCCCCCCTGGTAAAAAACGCTGATACAATTGTTGCTGATGCTGTCTTTCATGCTGAATAGTGGCAACAATGGCTTTTTGTTCATAGGACTGTTCCTTACAAACAAAACCACCCCATTCACGCAAGCGCGAATGAGCACCATCAGCCCCCACCAACAATTCACCCTGTAAATGCGCCCCCGAAGCCAATTGCACTTGCCCAGGCAGAGCAATGCTAACCACCTTATCATGCCAAATCTGCACATTCGGGTGATCCCACAAAGCCTGATACAACACCGTTATTACATCTGCTTCATCAACCATATACCCCAAACAGGACTGCCCCAAACTTTTGGCATCAAAGCATAATTGTCCAGGCACATTTTGCCACACCATGATAGATTGGTATGGTGCAGCACGCTGAGCCAACACATCACGCCAAACCCCAAGTTCTTGCAAGAAAGCTTGGCTGGCCAAATTAAAGCTGTACATTCGCCGAGATGTCTGTGTTTGCACTGACGACGCCACCCACCCTACACCAAGACCTTGCTGGGCAAACGCCAAAGCTGCCGATGCACCAACAACGCCGCCCCCAACAACAATCACCTCATACCTTTGCTCAGCATTTAACATATAGGCTGCCCCATACTTAAGTGCGCCACTGCCCGCTTCAACGTCAAAGACAAATCCACTACACCCAAAAGCCCACTGCGCAACATGGCCAAAGGCAAACAATCACTGCTAAATCCAGTTACCACACCGTCAGACAAATGCATAACTTTCTGTCTATCACTTTCACGCATCTTGGCATACCTTAACAAGGAATGCGCAGCTCCTAAATCTCGCCAACTCGCCTGATCCCAAACCTTACAAACATCAACAACATCACGCAACCCCAAATTAAATCCCTGCCCCATCACTGGGTGCAACGTTTGAGCAGCATTACCCAAATAAACCACCTTATCACCCACCGGCAAAGGCATCCACGCCAAACCCAAGGGATAGTGCTGCCGTGCCCCCGCAGCTGAAAACAACCCCAGCTTGGTACCAAAAGCCTTTTGCAATTGCAGCAAAAATGTCTTATCAGACCATGCCATCACCGCATTGGCACGCGCCTTATCCACTACCCAGACCACACCATACCGACCATTTCCCCTAGGCAGCATGGCAATAGGACCCTCAGGAGTAAAACGCTCATAGGCAATCCCAGCATGCCTTTGCCCCACCCGCACCTGAGCTGCGATGGCCACTTGAGCATAATCTTTCTTACGCAAGGCAAGATCTTGCTGTTGCCGAAGTAATGAACGCGTACCATCAGCAGCAAGCACAACCTCACCTACCCAAGTTATGGACCGATCTTGCACCGACAAATCAACCACAGCATTGTCTTTATCTGTTTTTATGTCCACCACACTACCGGCAATCTTCTCAATATTTGCGACACAGGCGCATTGGTGTAAAGCCATCAACAACTGATGCGCGGGGACAACATAACCCAAAGCAGGTAGCTGAGCTTCTTCAGCACTGAAACGGCATTTACCCCAACGCCCTCGATCTGAGACTTCAACATGAACAATGGGTGTGGCCACAGGAACCAAATGCTCCCAAACACCCCAAGCAGCTAAATGACATTGACTAACGGCATTAAGCACAATGGAGCGATCATCTGGGCGAATAACGCGGTCAGTCACCTGGGGCCCCACCCAAGCGACATCTACTGGCTTGTTGGCCAATGCCAACACTGCACTGATGCCTACTAGCCCATCACCCACCACCAAGACCTTGGGCCTAACACTCTTATATGATTGATTATTATTAATAAACATAAACTAACCTCACCCTAGAAGTAATGCTCCCACTCTAGCAAACAAAGGCTGAAAGGTCCTCAGGGTCTTTCACCAGCGCCTGAGTCAGCACCTCATGCCCCTGTTCAGTCACCAAAATGTCATCTTCAATCCGTATCCCAATACCCTGCCACATCTCATCTACACCCTCAGAACCCCGAGCAATATAAATCCCTGGCTCCACCGTCAACACCATATTTGGCTCAAATGCCTTAGGCGACCCAACATCATGAACATCCAGACCCAACCAGTGCCCAATTCCATGCATGTAAAAACGCTTATAAGCCTGCGTTTCAATCAGGGTACCCACATCACCCTCAAGAATGTCTAACTCTAGCAAACCTTGAGTAATCACCTTAACACTGATCTGTTGCAAATCATCCCAAGTCACTCCCGGCCTAACTGCTTCAATCACCTGATACTGCGCCTTCAACACCACGTCATAAACCGCCCGCTGTGCCTCTGTAAAGTTGCCATTGACTGGAAAAGTACGGGTAATATCTGCAGCGTAATAATCACTTTCTGCCCCAGCATCGATCAACAATAAATCACCATCCCGCAATTCAGCATTGTTATCCGTATAATGCAACACACATGCATGCCCTCCAGCAGCAACAATAGGCTCATATGACTGGTGACGACACCCAGCACTTAACATTACCTGCTGCATAGCCGCCTGAACCTCGCATGCATTGATGCCAGGCTTAGCTAGCTGCATTGCTCGCTGATGCGCCTGAACAGAGATTTTCGCTGCTTCGCGCATGCTGGCAATCTCATACTCATCTTTGATCAAGCGCATTTCATGCAAAACAGCCTCCAAAGCCTTGGGCTCAAGCTTACATTGCGCCAATGCTCCAGACAGAACACTGCTTTGGTAAGAACCCACAGTTAACTGTGGTACACTCAGCGTATAAAGGCTATTCACACCCTGCAACAACTTACCAATTTCTTGCTCAAAAGCATGTATAGGAAATGCCTCATCTGCACCATAAATTGCACAGGCCTGCGCTTCACCGCATCGTGGCCCGGTCCATTGCTCAGCCTCTAAGTTTTTAGGTTGGCAAAATAAAATGAAATGGCTATCACCCTGACTTTTTCTCAGCACTGCAATCGCATCTGGTTCATTAAAACCGGTGAGATACCAATAATCGCTGTGCTGCCGAAACGGGTAATGAACATCACGATTACGTAACACCATAGTCGCCGATGGAACAATCACCAAAACATCATCCTTAGCCTATCAAGCAGTTGCTGACGCCTTTGTGAAAATATTTTAAATCCATTTTTAATCCTTATTTTCAATAAATTAAAGTATAAATATAAACCTATTTCTACTAAAATTAAAAACTTAACCTGATTATATTGATAATTAACATAACAGCTTTGTTATCCAGCGAATTTCTATTGCATTACCCCTAAAAACGATTACATATATGTTCTCCAACGTTTCTAAAACAGTTTTTTAGCAAGCTTTTAGGATTAACAATACAAGGTAGTGGCTATGACTCAAGAAAAACTCTCACGCCTATCCGACCAGATTGATTCCTTAACTGGCATCATCGAGCAAATCAAGTCTGAAAACAAGTTTCTTCGCAACCGACTGACCTCTCTGGTTAAAGAACGTGCAGAGCTGGTGGAAAGAAAAAACAAAGCCATGTCCGCACTCAAACGCATTGTTAAGCAATTAAAACACTTAAAAGAATATCAAGATTCGGAGTTAAGCTAAACATGACTGCTAAAGCCCCTGTCCCGCATACCACATTAATTACCATCGATGGAAAATCTTATGAAGTCAACTGCCCACAAGACCAAGTCGAAGCACTACATGAAGCTGCTGATCAACTTAATAAAACCATCAAAGACTTTCGTAAATCTCATGGCAACGCGAAGCCACTAGAGCACCTGGCAGTGATCACTGCGCTCAACTTAACCCACGAAAAACTCGAACAAGAAAAATTGATTGACCAGCTGCTTCACAAAGTCAACGTGTGCCTTAGCTAAGATCAACCCACACATTCTTCTAGCACGACCATCACAAATCGATTATAATCTATAAGGCTCTATGGCATGAGTTATGATTAAGCGCTATTTTTGAACCATTGCTTATCCATTTAGGGGACCGTGGTGATTTGCGTTGTTGTGATGCCTTCTCAAAGGCGACCTGATGCGTAACCTACCGACCCCACCTGAATTATCAGGTTCAAATGGCATGTCACGACGGTGTCATGGAGCCTTCTACCACCACAATGCCATGAGAGTTTTATGGTTGACCTATCTGCCCTTCGTCAAAGCAAACTAAAACAACGTAGAGCGCTTACGCCCGAATTCATTGAAAAAGCTGAGACAAAAATCAGTGAAAAGCTGATATCACTGCCCTCCTTTCAACAAGCAAAAGACATAGCCTTCTACATACCTATTAACAATGAAGTGCCCACCAATGCCATGATTACTCATGCCCTCAACAGAGGCAAACATGTCTACTTACCTGTAGTAAAAGCTGATTATAGCCTAGATTTTATCCGCTACATGCCCAACGATCCTATGACAATAAACAACTTAGGTATAGCCGAACCGAAAAGCAATAAGGGGATCAACCTCACATCATTATCTCTAGTGATCGTACCCGGGATCGTATTCAGCCCCGAAAGGCACCGACTTGGCTATGGCAAAGGCTGTTACGACAGAAGCTTTGCCTCCCTCAATGCCGGAAAGGTGGCAAGAAATCAAAAAACACGCCCCCAATTTGTCGGGCTGGCTTATGAATGCCAAATATCACCCTCTTGGCCAACAAGGTCACACGACATCAACATGAATTTCGTTTTAACTCAAAAAACAATCTATTAGGAATAATAGATCAACAAATCTTGACAGCTTTGCACAAATCGGAGTTGATAAACACTCATAACTGGGTAATAATCCTCGAGGAGAAGCTGTGTGCCGCAGCACAGCACCATCTGCCAGGACGGCGGCTTGTTTTTTGCACCTGTCCTGATAACGAACAATAAAATGTAGAGGTTAGCATGAGTGCACAAAGAGAAACAGGTCTTGTTAAGTGGTTTGACAAAGCAAAGGGTTTTGGCTTTATTACCCGAAAAACCCCCAAAGGCCCTGAGGACGTCTTCGTCCATTACAACGCCATAAGAGGCGAAGGTTTTCGTCTACTTTATGAAGGACAAGTGGTGGAGTACGCGCTACAAAAAGGCCCCAAAGGCTTGCAAGCTAATGATGTTGTCATCTTGGATGGTGATGAAGCTTCCCAAGAAGAAAACCAAAGTGCTGAAAACCCTACCCATGCCCTAGAGACATCAGAATAAATTGCTGAGACATTTGGCTAATCTATTGATTAACTCCAAAGACTAGCATGAGACCAGGCAAAAGCGCGTGACAAGAATGTCAGCACCCTAGTTCCAGATCTAAATGCTTTTGGCATTTATATCTGGCACCAAAAAAGTACAGCGGGGAAATTCAGCATAGCCGTCTAGGTTGGCTTGCGAAGTTACAGTGTATATGGCATTTCAACCTTTATTAAAGCACCACCAAGGTGAGAAGTCCCTTTAATAACTCATCCTGCAAGCCATTTTTCCAATACTAATGTGTTTTTTGGCATCGGAGAAAATCCACTGCCACAATACCTTTGTGAGCATTAAAGGTATGACAAGCATGAATGTTAGGGAGAAAATCCGGGGAAATTCTTCGAACAACCTCCTCTTGATAAAGATCAGGTGTCAAAACAGACACTTTAGCAATTCCCATCGCTGCACCATAGCGATCAAAATCTTGCACCTGAAAAACCCGATTAATCACTCCATCCTCATGAATAAGACCACCATTTCTTGCTCTTCTGGCATCAAACACAACTGGATTTTGTCGGTGAGGCACCCAAGATGGGCTATCAAAGCTATCGGCATAAAAAACATGTAGTTCGGAGCAATGGTCACCCATTTGCGCACTATCAATATTGGTAAACATCCACCAACGATTGCCATGGTAAAAAATGGATGTATCCGCGGCTGAAACCGAATCCATCAAGGTACAATGCAACACCCAATCTGTGGGAAAGCGCGTAGCACGATACAAACGAATGTCTTTCACTTCATGCGTTTCTGGGCACATAAAGATGTCTTCACCGACAGAGAATACATAGGGATAAGACAAATGAAATGGCTCAGCCAACACAATTCCTATGCGCTCACTCCCAGTTTCAGACAAAGCATATGCTGCGATTCTGCCTTTGCCTTGGCGAAAATCTAAATCTTCGACAAACAAATAAGCTTGATCACGATGATGGAAAACAAAAGGATCTGCAAGCAAATGATGTGAAGGGTTGTCAATACAATTTAATAAAGTTATATCAGCCTGCCGCCAATCCTGCACCCTCATAAATCCAACACCCCAGCGCCAACGTCGTCCCAAGATTTTCTGTAACATTTTCCCAAGCATTAAGTTTGCTGTGACAAACAAATAGATCACTTGACGCCAAATCGAAGGGCTCTTCAATAAAGACAATGATACTGATGATTGAACAAATATCGGTGCTGAGCCACCAGAAATTTCATGTCCTAGCTGATCGTGTCTTACAGCGAAACGTGCCAACAAAACCCGCAACATCCCAGAAGTCTTCAGTGCCAAATGGGCTGCATTTTGCGTCATAGTGGGTGCCGTAGTAATATGCCCAGCCAGTATCACTTGTTTCATACCTCCATCAGCAAGCTTTACTAAGTGTAATACTGTGGTTGCATGACGATGATAAACAGGCCAAAATGCTGAGCATAGGTCTAGAGAGACACTATCTAAAGCACCCGTAGTATTTCCCTCCACTGTTTCGCCAATACCAAAGGTAAAGGCTCCATACCTAGCCAAATCGTCTAAAGGCAAGTCCAACGACAAATCACTGGCAACAAGTAAAACATCCAAAGACAAAGCTTGAATTTTCCGTAGATCTTCAACAAGAAAATGTATTTTTCCAGAAGATTGCAAGACCCCAGACAAGGCAAGTGTCACCTGAACATCTTGCTGAATAGATTGTTTGAGCCAAAGATATTGATAACGTTTCGAGCGGCAAAAAAGCCACTGCTCCAACCAAGAAATACCAGACAAAACACGAGATGCCAAAGCTTTTTCCCATAAAACACCACCCTGCTTCAACCCAATTCGTGATACCACCAAAGCTTGCAAATTTAAACCATCCCATGCGCCGGCAAACAAAGCCGAAACCCATGCAGGAATTCGTCCTTCATCCAACAAAACACCAACACGCATTACCACCATGCAATACCTTATGCCCTAAATTTTCAAGCAGTATACCTTGAAAACGAGCACGAACAATAAGATGTTCAGGAGAAAAGAAAAAGCATCATTAAATCAACTCCCCCTGTACACTTTTCTGGCTCAGTGCTAAGATAAGATCATGTCTGAAAAAAAGCACATTATTTGGGTAGTCAACTCTGGTAGCTCGTCTATCAAGTTTGCTATTTACCAAACACCTGAATCGACTTGCCTCTGTCGTGGCCTGGTGGAAAAAATCGATTCCCCTGACACTCAAGCTATGATTTATCTGGATGAGAATAAAACTGAGCTTAACTTAGCCAATCACGGCTATTCCCAAGCCATGCAAGCACTGATTGCCTTTCTCAAAGAAAACACAGATTTTATGAACAAGCTCAGCGCCACAGGCCATCGCGTAGTGCATGGCGGGAGGACTCTAACTCAGCCCTGCGTGGTTGATGCTGAAACACTCAAACTGCTGAAAAGCAACGATCCACTTGCACCTTTACATAACCCAGCTAACTGTTTAGGGATCACCACATGTCAAAAGCTGTTGCCTGATATTCCTCATGTCGCCGTTTTTGACACTGGATTTCACCAAACCATCCCTAAACACGCTGCAACCTATGCTCTGCCTTACGAGCACTGCCAAAACCATGGCATTCGCAAGTACGGCTTTCACGGCATCAGCTACGACTATGTCAGCCAAGAAGTGGCAAGACGATTGGGCAAAGACCGCAAGCAATGCAACATGATCATTGCTCACTTAGGCAATGGCGGCAGCCTTTGCGCTATCAAACAAGGCCAATCAGTCGATACTTCTATGGGCATGACACCTTTGGCCGGGATCCCCATGGGCACGCGATCTGGTGATATCGACCCTAGCATCATTGCAACTTGGGCTGAAACTACGGGATTAACCCTAGACAAAGTGATCCAAATCATCACCCGTGAGAGTGGCTTACTTGGAGTTTCTGGCATCAGCCATGACATGCGCGAATTGGTAAAAGCACGTTCAAATGGTCATGCTAGAGCTACCTTAGCACTTGCAATTTTTGCCTATCGCATTGCCTGTACCATTGCCAGCTATATGGTGCCACTACAACGTCTAGATGCACTGGTATTCACTGGTGGTATTGGGGAAAACAATCCCTGGCTGCGCACTGAAGTGGCCCAAGAACTGGCTTATTTGGACATCGCCATTGACGAAAAAGCAAACGGGGCTCCAGCCGAGCACCATGGAAAAATATCCACCCCCTCTTCACCCTCTGTTTGGGTAATTCCCACACAAGAAGAACAGCATATTGCCATGCTCACCCAACAGGTATTACAGGAGGGTTAGTGCCGATGCGATCCATCTTGATGATCCCCACCCGTGAAGGAGCTGGCTTAGACACCGTGGTACTTGGCATTGCTAGGGCTGTCAGCTTAAAAGGTGGACGTGTTTGCACATTTAGTGCTGTAGTCGGCGACGCCAACAGCGGCAACCAATTACCTAGCCTGAAAGAAATTCCCCATCTTGATGGTATAGCATTAAGCCAAGTACAAAAGCTATTTAGCCAGGGTAAGATTGAACAAATCGTTGAAGCCACTTTGAGTAAAATCAAAGCGCTAGAAAATCATTACGATGTCATGGTCATCCAAGGCGTCAAACGTGATCAAGCGCGTATTTATGCCACCCGCCTAAATGCGGCAATTTTCCGTGCTCTCAATGCTGAAGTAATATTGGTGACCACTCCAGCACAAGATCAAGAATTTAGCATGGAAGAACAAGTCGATATCACTGCAAGGCCTTTCAACCATGGCCATCATGACGGTGTAATTGGCTGCATTATCAATAAAATCAACGAAGACAGCGAAGAAACCCCGTTCCCATTCACTCATGTTTCGACAAACCACCCAAGCTTTAGCGAGATTAAAGCCCTAGAGAAAAAATTATCGGTGCCCGTAATTGCTAGCGTACCATGGCGCCCTGAGTTGTGCGCCCCCAGGGCCATTGACATGGCTCAATGCTTACAAGCCTCACCTTGGAGCAACCAAACCCCTGCCCCTTTACAGCACCGCATCAGAAATGTTCTACTGTGCACCAGTCGGCTGGAAAACATAGTCGATCAACTGCAACCTGACACATTTGTGTTGGTAGACAGCGACAGGCACGATATAATTTTGGCTATTTGTCTCAGCACCATTGGCGCTGGGCGCCCACAACTAGCAGGGTTGCTACTGGCTGGCGAAACCAAATTTCACCCAGCAGTGCAAACCCATTTACAGCACGCCCATGGAGCTGGTCTACCTATCTACCAAACGTCTTTAAGAAGTAACCAAGCATATCTGAAACTGACGCAAATGGATTTAGACATCCCTTTGGATGATGAAGAGCGCATTTTAGCCATCAGTGACTTCATCGCAGAATGCATCAACACTGAGTGGCTTAACACATGGCTAACCAGTGAGACAGAAACATTTCTCACCCCAGTGAGCTTTAAATATCATTTGATCGAAAAAGCCAAACAAGATAAAAAAACCATCGTTCTACCCGAAGGCAATGAGCCTAGAACCATACAAGCTGCGATACAATGCGCACAAAAAGGCATTGCCAATTTGGTACTGTTAGGTAACGAGGAACAAATTCATAGTAGCATCCATCGGATGGGGCTGGAGCTACCTCCAGGCATTAAAATCATTGAACCCAGCAGTATCATGGACAAATACATCAAGCCATTGCTGAAACTAAGAGAGCATAAAGGTCTCAGCGAACCAATTGCCAAAGAGCTACTGCATGACCCTGTGGTACTTGGTACTATGATGCTACAACAAGGTGATATCGATGGACTGGTCTCTGGCGCTGAACACACCACAGCACATACCATTCGTCCTGCTTTGCAATTGATTAAGACAGCCTATGATCGCCGACTGGTATCCTCAGTATTTTTCATGTGTTTGGCTGAGCAAGTCTTGGTCTATGGAGACTGTGCTGTCAACCCCAAGCCCGATGCTGAAGAATTGGCTGACATTGCCATTTCTAGTGCTGAAACAGCGAAACAATTTGGCATCAACCCTAAAGTGGCCATGATCAGCTACAGCACCGGGAGCTCTGGTAGTGGTGCTGATGTCGATCGCGTCAAAGAAGCTACTGCCATCATAAAGAAGCGCCAACCAGATCTGATCGTCGACGGACCTTTGCAATATGATGCCGCCCTCATCACTTCCGTGGCGAAGAAAAAAGCACCGGACAGCCCTGTGGCTGGCAAAGCCAATGTCATTATCTTTCCCGATCTCAACACCGGTAACACTACTTACAAAGCCGTACAACGCAGTGCCAACGCCTTAAGTATAGGCCCAGTCTTACAAGGCCTAGCCAAACCAGTCAACGACTTATCCCGCGGCGCCACTGTAGAAGACATTGTTTACACCATAGCCATTACGGCAATTCAAGCACAGTAACTATGCAAATAGCAGATAAAAGGTGACATACCTCCACCCTTAATTCGCTTAGTTTGATCTAATGCCAATTGGTCATACATACAAATTGCTTGTATTAAGTCTATTTCATCTTGCGATTTGGCATAATCAAGATGTTTGACCACACAGGTCAGTATGTTCAGACAATACAGGCTAATTTAAATAGTAGATGGGTAAATGGAAAAAATCATCAGGTTAATGCGTTATGTTATCTGTAAAATTTATGGAATTTAGATAAATATCGTCGGAATATAGGCATGATCTTTTCAAAATGAAACCGTTATCAATACAGAGCGATACTTAAATGTATTCGAACGAATTGGAGCAAGCTTTAAGAAAACCATCAGTATTCTGTAAAAAAAATCTCGGATTCTGCTAGCTGCAGAATCCGAGATAATCAGGCAAGGAGACTAAATTGCCAGTTACTTCTGGGTAGCCCAGAGAACGATTTACTTGACGTCTTCCTCTGTGAGTGTTTGAGGATTTACCAGGCGCCGAGCAACGTCAACTGCATGTCGATGGCTTACATCATACCACCCATGCCTCCCATGCCTCCCATGCCACCCATACCACCAGCACCACCTTTGTAGTCTTCAGGTTGGTCAGCAATCATGCACTCAGTAGTCAACATCACTCCGGCAATAGACGCTGCATGTTGCAAAGCAGCACGTGTCACCTTGGCAGGATCTAAAATACCCGCTTCAATCATGTCAACATACTCACCTGTGGCTGCGTTATAACCAAAATTACCTTTGCCCTCTTTGACTTTCGCCAAGATAACAGAACCTTCTTGGCCGGCGTTTGAGGCAATTTGACGCAACGGCGCATCCATGGCCACACGAAGAATTCTAATCCCTTCGTTTTGGTCATCATTCTCACCGGTAAGTGCGGCAATAGCTTCTTGCATACGCACCAAAGCTACACCACCACCTGGGACAACACCTTCTTCAACAGCGGCGCGAGTCGCGTGCAAAGCATCTTCTACACGGGCTTTCTTTTCTTTCATTTCCAGCTCAGTAGCAGCACCTACTTTAATTACCGCAACACCACCTGACAGTTTTGCCAAACGCTCCTGAAGTTTTTCAGTGTCATAATCAGATGTGCTGGCATCAACTTCACGACGAATCTGCCCTACTCGCGCTTCGATGTCTTTAGCATTGCCAGAACCGTCAATGATAGTGGTATGATCTTTGGTAATCACCACACGCTTAGCAGTACCTAAATGCTCAATAGTAGTAGACTCTAAGCTCATACCTACTTCTTCAGAAACCACTGTGGCACCAGTCAAGATAGCCATATCTTGCAGCATGGCCTTACGACGATCACCAAAACCAGGTGCTTTCACCGCAGCCACTTTGACAATACCACGAATAGAGTTGACCACCAAAGTTGCCAATGCCTCGCCATCAATGTCTTCTGCAATCACCACCAATGGCTGGCCAGACTTGGCAACCCCTTCTAATAAAGGCAGCATATCGCGGATATTGCTGACTTTTTTGTCAGCAAGCAACAAATAAGGATTATCGAATTCAACCGACATACTTTGCTGATTGGTGACAAAGTATGGTGACAAATAGCCACGATCAAATTCCATCCCCTCAACCACACTCAAGTCATCGACAAAACCTGTGCCTTCTTCAACTGTAATTACCCCTTCTTTGCCAACTTTTTCCAAAGCCTCAGCAAGCAAGTTGCCAATATCTGGATTAGCGTTGGCAGAAATGGTACCCACGTTAGCAATATCTTGTTTAGATTCACAAGGTTTAGCTATCTTATGTAAATATTCAATCGCCTTATTTTTAGCCAACTCAATACCACGCTTAAGATCTTCAGAACGGCGGCCTGCAGTCACAGCCTTGCGACCTTCTTCGTATATAGCATGCGCCAAAACAACAGCCGTGGTTGTGCCATCACCAGCAACATCATTGGTTTTATTTGCAGCTTCTACAACCATTTTAGCAGCCATATTTTCATGCACGTCTTCCAATTCAACTGCCTTTGCTACAGTCACACCATCTTTGGTGATTTTTGGCCCACCAAAAGGTTGATCAATTGCGACCGTACGGCCAGCAGGGCCTTGAGTAACACCAACAGCATCTTTAAGCTTACGTACGCCCACAGCCATACGCTCTTGAGCTTCAGATGAATAAATAATTGATTTAGCCATTTTTTCCTCTCTCAGTTTATGATTAGATTTTCAAATTATGACGGGGTTTTGCTTATGCAACCACGCCCATGATGTCGTCTTCCGTCATCACCAAGTAGCTTTCGCGATCGATTTTGACTTCTGTACCAGCGTATTTACCAAACAATACCGTATCACCCACTTTGACATCCATAGGCATAACAGAGCCATTATCTAATTTTTTTCCAGTACCTGCGGCAATAACTTCACCTTGCATAGGCTTTTCTGTTGCTGTCTCAGGTAGAACAATGCCACCCAATGAGGTGGTTTCTTCTTCATGTCGTTTGACAACGACACGATTATGCAGTGGTCTAATTTTGATACTCATATTTATTTTACTCCTGGTTTGTTAACACTGGTAAAGGCCTCAATAGGAGGCATGTGCTTATAGAAGTGGGGATGGCAGGATGAGATTTCAAGACCAACTTAAGTTTTTTTTTCATCATTATCGGCGACGTAATTGTATTCACCATCCAAAGCCACACCATTGTGGCCATAAGGCATACTTACCGTCAGCTTAGCTACACGACGAGCCATGCCTTTTCTAGGCCAAGGCGAAAGCATCGCCAGGCCGATAATTCCCGTCAAAAAACCTGGTACCAACAGCATTACTCCAGCAGCAAAAACCATAGCCGCATCAAGCATATCACGACTAAGACCCTCACTCATATGAACATGCATAGTCAAACGGTGGATGCTACCTGTCCCGGCCTGCTTAAGCACAACAACACCAGACAAGAACTGCAGCAGCGAAAGCAATAAGGCATTGAACATACCAAGCCATTCAACCACACACATGAAAAGGACAATCTCCACCAAAGGCAGCAACAACAACACCAACGGCTTGGGCTTTATACTTGGAAACATATTTAAGGATCACAATGATTCAAGTATCCGAATCATAGCAAGAAAATAGCAAAAAAGCCAAGCAAAAACTCAGCTAGCAGCAATTCTCGGTGAAGCTACTCTGCCCAAATGTTCTGTGCAATATAGGCGCATCTCCCTGTAAACCCTCTAAAACTAATTTAAACTTCAGTCTTTTGCCCATTTCTTCCGCTTCATTGTCTTAGCCTCCTTGTCTAGCTGTGTAAAGATGTGGATCGGTTTTAGGGGGCAACTCCAGTATGATTGTAAGTTTCTGCTCTGCTGTGAATCTTCTTCTCAGCACTGATTGTTTAATAACTTCACCATCCACCATATTATTTCCTCCAAAAAAATAAATTCAAAGTGGACCGGTTTTAATGGGGCCATTACAAACTGGTAAGTGGGGGTAGTATCCTTTTTCTCATCTTAGTCTTTTGTCGCTCAGCCTCAAAAGGAGTAGAAAACTCCCTGTTTTGGCCTTTCCTTCTACTTTGAGTGACCCGTACATCTTCAGACCTTGTTACATTTCATTCAGGAAAAATATCGCCCTGAGCCTTTGATGAAAATATTGCTTTACTGATGATTGCCTTCTGTTTGACTTATACTGATCGTTTAATCATTAGACTCATCTTAACCATCATCAAAACCCACCTTTAAATACGTTATTTCGCCCCCTTTGCTTGCACTCAGCGGGCCTGATGGCGTCAAGCACGCCATCGATCAAGAATAAAAGCCCTTAATACAAAACGACTATCATTACTTTATCAGAGCCGGCTATCAAAGGCTACTACACATTATTGACTATCAGATCCTCTTTAGGATCAGCTATTCGAGCAATACCAAGATCCTAAGGTAAGGTATTACTTCTCTGCTTTCGTCACTGCATTAACCGATGATGATGGCATACTCCGACATTCTAACAAAGGTATTCCTAGAAGAAGCTTCCATCTCACCTTCTTCTATGCACTCCTATCTGTCTCCTCTAGACAGAGCCTTTGAAAAGCAAAAGGGCATCTTCTACGTGCGATACATGGACGATATCGTCATACTTGCCAAGACCAGGAGGCAATACTTAAACGCTAAGAAAAAGCTTCATCTACATCTCAAAGCACTTAAGCTCTCTCTTTCTCAACATAAAACCAAAATGGGTAAATGTGTCACAGCTCAACACAATACTCAAAACTCACAAATCAACACAGAAAATAACACAAACAACAATCCTTTTGGGGATGATGCCTCGGTCTTTCACTTCCTAGGCGTCAACTTTCTGGTGGCGCAAACCCCAGAAAGTAAAAAACCATGGGCGACAGGGGTACATCCCCGTACCTGTCGCAGAGCCCTTGATAAGGTTATTGCTTTGAACACAGATGCCGTCCATCCGGCAATAATTCAGCAATACCTTATACGTTGGGCACGTTGGTGGGTTCGTACCTCCTGTCGTCAAATCAACATCTGCACTATGCTGCGTGCCTGGACTGCCTATGCTTCGAGGCACTCACCTCAACACGCCTGGGTTGGCAGGGGGCTGCTTATCGCTTGGCCCCTGCCCCCCCATGCCGAGGCATAGGTGCTAATGTTGACAACTCACGACGGGTCGCATTAAGCTGCGACGTACGGTCCTTACATAGCTTAGTCACTGCTGGATGGTCGCTCCCCTTAATGTCGAAGCCTGCGCAAGGGAAGTGCAGCGCAACGCCCCAGCCCGTCGCCACCCCCCCAGGATCGCCTGCACAATACACACGCGACCCTGCCACCACACGAAAATCCAGACACAGTGCCCGCATCACCCCGCTTCCCTCCTAAGCCTCCTCCATTGTAGCTTGCACTCCACCAGTCTCCCTTATCTCCCTTTAGTTGCCGCGGAAAGGGCTTCGCTTGAAAATCTGGTTCTGGATGAAATCCCTGTCCGATGATTACCCTGCGCTACGTGCGCGCAACTCTCTCGCTGCGCTCCTATACCATGGATCCATAATCGAGCTTCAGCTCTTCCCACCATTGCTTTGCACAAAGCATCAAATCGGTCTAGGTAGGTCTGGTAGGCCGCCATCAATGGCTCAAAGGAAAATGCGCGCCATGGCCTTTGATCACTTGTCAGGCTTCTGGGCTTGCATTGTATCGCTGCTGATTCGATCTTCCTTATCCAAATAAACCCTTATCATCTCCTCACATGTGCCAATCCACTGCCCATAGCGCATATTGAAAGCCTGTGATGCCCTTAAACTTTCTGCCTGCATGGTCCTTACAATCGCCTTTGCCTAAGACTAACTTAGGGTTCACACAAAGGCAACATCGCCTCGGCTTTATCCTGCTCTCCATACGCCACATGCTGGACAATCGATTCACCAGCTTTTGATCCAATTCTGGCTTCGATGCTTTAGGCTTAAACACCCTTGGTGTAGCCTTCGGTGGTGATACCTGTTTCTGTTTTACTGGCAAAACCTTTTGACTTGGTCTTGATGCCTCACTGATGCCTCACTGAACATCTGATACCTTGGACCACTTTGTACTTGCTCTCGAACTTTGATTTACACCCGAATCTAAGGGGCTGGCTCCTGACACCAATCGTCTTTTCTCCTGGCAGTGATGATAATGAACCTGATGAACCTGGCATACCTAGATTCGATACACCTCTTGGACATCCTGACTTACTGTTGTAGATGCCTGTTCCAGTCTGCCACAACGGTTCTAGCTTTGCTATCACATCACTGCCATTGGCCTTGTTCCTGACTCTTGGTGCCAAGTAACTTCTATCAACGCCTTGTAATCTTGTGGCCCTGTTTCTATTAACTTTGACGCTTTCATTCATGACATGGGAATTATAATACCTGCATCTCTTCCTGTAATTCTGTCTCAAAAGGTATTTTAAGTGGGTTAGCATCTCATACAATACCATGCCTTGCTATGTAGATATCTGATGCATTCGAAAATGCACCTCTAGGTCAGCCAACTCAGGTGCCATCCATAACAACGTCCCCACACCTGAACCCTTGGTCGTCGCATGACTCTACTGCACCTTTACCTTAGCCAAACCAAAATCTCCTATCTGTGCTCGGCCTTTCATTGAGAAGCACATTCATGCTCTTCAAATCTCGGTGTAAGATGTTCCTGTCATGCAAATACTTTATCCTGTACGCCACATCCACCGCCATGCGATACTTGGTGTCCCAATCTAGATCCTTCTGCGCAATAAACTGTGTAAGTTGCCCCTTGGCATCAACTCCATCACCATCACTTGGGCACGCCTGTCCATCACTGCTCCGTACACCTCACTAACTGTGGGCAGCCTTGAAGCCTGAGCATCGTCTCTATCTCTCGGCGAAACTCCGCTTCCATATCCCCTTCCATTCGCGACACAGCAACACCTTGAAAGGCCACTCTGTTCCTGCCACATCCCCCTATATACCTTGCCAAATCCCCTGATCCTAACTCATCATTCAGGTCTATTTGTACATCGTTTTATTGCTATCTCATACCCTGGCTTGCTCGTCTTTTTTGTTGTGTCCATATTTAGCTCCTTTGACTTGTTGCAGTTTGTTTTCGTTTTAACTTCTGCTTTACTAACAAATAAAAATCTATCACAATATACCCACTTTTCAAAGCACTAAAATATTCAATGTCATATTATCTAGTGCCACCCAGCATTGCTGAATTAGCGCCAGCAATGCTCGGTGAAGCTACTTTGCCCAAATGTGCTGTGCAATATAGGCCTAATTTATTGATCCAAAGTTGGTCATCTTGCCATTTTACCTTTATCGTTGCCGATTGACTGATTGTTCGAATTCAATGCCTAGTTTTTTGACCAGGGCCATAGTTTCATTGCATATAATATCCCTGCTTCTTCATCACATTAAAAAGTTCATTTCTCACTTTTCCAGCTACAACGGCCACCACGAACCAGTATCTTAATATTGTCACTAGCCTCATCTACATCAGTGACATAACTATTGGTGAATGCCCTTGTTGTTTCATATACATAAACAATGTAGCAACACTCTACAGAATACATGCTACGAAAATTTTATTTTTACTTGCACTCTAGAATACAAAAATCAACTGCTTATAATTCACCGAAAATTGCTGATCAGCTAGATACCTTAAGATCAAACCAAAGGAAGAGACGATCGTGCAAAAACTCTGCAGACATTTGCAAAAACCGTGAAAAATAGGACAAAGCCCGTGTAATTTGAGAACATGCTCAGTGAGAATCAAAATAATAAAAACTCTGCGTGAAAAATACCATCGCTCTGCCAAATTCTAAGCAAGCAGGGCTAAACGGGTGCTTTTACCCCTAACAAATGGTGAAAACCAGCGAGACCTAGCTGGCATGGACATTCGTAAGAGATCAAAAAGCTATCAACTCATCAACGAAAAAACCGGCGTCATGGAAGAATTACATGAAACCAATGACAAGGAAAAAGAAGAATCCGTACGCATATCAAGGGCCTCTACCATGACAGTGTACCTAGCACCACCTCTCCAGCCCCCCAAGACACAGTTCCAGCAAATCTTTCAGCCTCCCATGCAGAAGAACCAGCCCCTACTCCCTACTGGCCAATATGCCATCAAATCCCCCATGGCTGGCAGAGTTTACTTATCTGCTACCCAGGAGCTAAGCCTTTGTAGAAATTTCTTTGACAATGTCAAAGAAGGCGAAACTGTTTGCATCATCGAGGCCATGAAAATGTTTAACCAAATCACCGCCGACAAAGCCGGTGTAATCAGTGCTCGTGTTGTTGAAAATGAGCAAGTGGTGAATTCGGACCAAGATCTATTCATTATAGAAGAGTAACCATCATGATCCATAAAGTACCTATCGCCAACCGTGGCGAAATCGCCTTAAGAATCCTTCGAGCCTGCAAAGAACTGAACATCAGAACTGTGGCCGCTTACCCACCGCAGACAAAGAGTTAATGCACGTCAAGTTTGGTGACAATCGGTCTGTATTGGTCCTGCCAATGCCACGGGATAGCTATTTAAATATTCCTGCCGTCATTAGCGCTGTAGAAATTAGTGAGGCCGATGCCATCCATCCTGGCTATGGTTTTTTGGCTATTGAAAATGCTGATTTTGCTGAGCAAGCAGAAAAAGTGGTTTTATTTTTATCGGGCCCAAAACCTGAGACCATCTGCAAGATGGGGGACAAGATTTCAGCCATTAAGGCCATGAATGAAGCGCGGCATCCTTGTGTCCCTGGGTCTGGCAAACCCTGACCGGACGAAAAGATAACAAAGCCATTGCCAAAATATTGGCAATTCTGGTCATAAAGCTGCTGGTGGCGGCGGACGTGGCATGTGTGTGGTCCATGAAGAAACTAGCGACCAATAGTATTGCCATGACCAAAACAGAAGCAGCCGCAGCTTTGGCAACGACACAGTTTACATGGAAAATTCCTAGTTAAACCAAGACATATAGAGATCCAAGTCCCAGTGACGGACAAGGCCAAGCCGTGCATTTAGGCGAACGTGATTGCTCCATCCAACGCCGCCACCAAAAAGTCATTGAAGAAGGCCTGCCAGGCCTAACCTAAGAAGAATGTGACTTCATCGGTGACCAGTGTGTAAAGCTTGCATTCATATGAATTATTTAGGAGCAGGCACCTTTGAATTTCTACGAGGATGGGAAGTTCTACTTCATCGAGATGAACACTCGGATACAAGTGGAGCATCCTGTCACAGAGATGGTCACAGACACAGATATCATTCGCGAACAGATCTACATTGCTTCTGCAACCCCCCTTTAGCGAGCGCTGGGTGCCAGACGCATTCAAGGGGCATGCCATTGAATGCCGTATCAACGCTGAAGACCCCGAAACCTTTGTTCCATCACCTGGGCTGATCAAAGTATTTCATGCCCCAGGTGGGCCTGGTATACGGGTTGATTCGCACGTGTGCCAATGGCTATTCGGTACCACCTTATTATGATTCTGCTGATTGCTAAAATCATTGCTTATGGCTCCAGACCGTGCTAATTGCCATCCAACGCATGCGACATGCCTTACACGAAACTGTGATTGATGGCATCAAAACCAATTTGCTATTACATTTGAAAATCTTAGACGACCCAGATTATCTTGAAGGTAACACAATGATCCACTTTTTGAAAAAGCTTGGAACGAGAAGCCCATTAGTCAGCCCAATGGATGGCCAAGAGTTTGCCTAAAAGCAACTAAAGAAACAGCAATCCCATTCATCGAAAAGCACCCTAACAGGCATAGGCGCGGTAGCGGTGACGTTGTCCGATGGGCGAGACCAGCCACTCCTATACCATGCTCCAGATGAACAACCACTTTGGGATGACGTGGTGATCGCCGCCATTTTCCCGCAGGATTACACAACAGCAGCTCTGCATGAACAGCTAACTACAGTTTTACCAGGTACCGTGCTGACTACACTAAGCCTAGATGTCTTGGCAGAACAAAACTGGATTGATCGCTGGAATAAAAGCCTCTCCCCAAAGCAGATAGGCGACAAAATTTGGCTTTGTCCCAGTCACCATCCTGTGCCCGCTGAAGCCATAACACCTATCAAGCTTGATCCTGGCCTAGCATTTGGCAGTGGCGAACACCCTACCACTTTACTGTGTTTGTCCTGGCTAGACCGACACCTTCACACCCATGCTGAATGCCTAGATTATGGCTGTGGCTCAGGTATTTTGGCCATTGCTGCACTAAAACTTGGCGCGTCAGTATGTTATGCCGTCGACAATGCCACACAGGCCATCAAAGCAAGTTTAAATAATGCCCAAGCTAATGCTATCAATCCTAAACAAATGCCCATATGCTTACCAGAAGAACTGCCCAGCATAAGCGTTGATATTATCATGGCCAATATTGTCTCTGGGGTATTGATAGATTTGGCTGAGACATTTAAATCTCTACTAAGGCCGAGCGGAAAAATCTTGCTTTCAGGGATATTAACGCACCAAGAAGAAGAGGTTATAAAAGCTTATGCCTGGCATGGCTTTGACGTTGAAGCTAGCCAACAAATTGGAGAATGGGCACTCTTAGTCATGGCACAGCAAAAACCTATGGGAAAATCATGAACTGGCACTGCAAACACACTTGGAAACAATCTGCCATCAACACAGCCTGGTGCTTACTAGGCTGCAGCATCGGGGATTTTGTCACCATCGGAATTTTTCAATGGTATCAGATTATCTGGCATCCTTTGCACGTAATGGTACTGGCAACGTTCAATGGTCTACTAACCTCAGTGTGTCTAGAGACATACATCCTTATGCGCCGACAAGCCATGACATTCAACAGTGCCTTTAAAATTGCTATCGGCATGTCATTCATCTCCATGACCGCCATGGAAATCGCTATGAACCTCACCGACTACCTGCTCGCTGGTGGTGCCCAACTGGTCTGGTGGGTTGTTCCTGTCGCACTAACAGCAGGATTTCTAACCCCTTGGCCCTACAATTACTGGCGCTTAAAACGCTGGGGCAAAGCTTGTCATTAACCTGTCACCCCACTCAGGCATGGCCATACATACCACTCACAAAAAGGCACCAGAAGATATCTCTAAAATGGCTGTAGGAAATTGGCTTAAAATAATTAGGTATTTATTTGGGAAATGATGAGTCAATTATAAAATAAACAACAAATTAATTGATATTAAAATATTTTAATAATAAATAATTTGTGAAAAATTGACAATTTACTAAATTAGTATTTGTAATACCTATCAAAAATCAGGCCGTCAGAAATGTTCTTCCACCTCAAATAACTGACCAACCCACCAAACCGCACAAAAAGTGGTTTTACTTGAATTATCAAAGATGACTACGGTATACTGCAAATATACCAGCTTAGGATGGCTGAGTATTTATAAAAGTAAAAGGATTTATGCCATGATACTTACAGCAAGTAAACCCATAACGAGAAGAAGTCGTACTGCCATCATGCCTAGCCAAACTGTGTCTCTTAAAGCCTCGGTAAAAAAGTCGCTTGATCTGTATTTTTTACAGTTGGACGGCACACCTCCCAATGACTTTTATGATTTGTTAATGTCGCAAGTCGAGCCACCACTTTTGGAAACAGTGATGGAATTTGCTAAAGGAAATCAAACCAAAGCTGCAGAGCTGCTCGGTATTAGCAGAGGAACCCTTAGAAAAAAACTAAAACAATACAGCTTTATTACTGATTAATATAATATTTTACCAAAAATATCTTTATTTTCTCTGGGTTGCATCTTCAATACAACGCCATTAAAATAGTCCCTTTACGCTTTTGAGGAAATCACGTGCAAAATCCAGGTTACGGACTTTTCACCCACGTTGTCGTTACTGGCGTCTTTCTGTCATGCCTAGTTTTGGTGTATCCCTACCTGTCAGTGCCCCTCTGGGCTTTGTGGCTCACTGGCTTGGTCATACTTTCAAGGTTACCAATTTCCTTGAAAAGTTATACCCAGCACCTTGCGTACAAAAGGAATCCTCTCTACTGTGAGTATTTCCAATCCATCAGACAATCAACTCCTAAACTGAAGAGTATATTAGCCAATCTAGGCATACGCCCGATCGGTACTCATATGATTATTGGCACCAGCCAGTCAGGCAAAACCCAGCTCTTAGAAAACACTGAGCCCAACAACACAGTAGTACTTGGCTGCCAGACTTATTGGCACCACGGCATGCTGTTTATCGATACTCCAGGGATAGAAACAATAGAAGAAACCAGATGGTTAGCCCCCTTATTCCAAGCTTTGTCTGTTTACCAAATCAGTCACCCACTGCAGAGTATTAGCATCACCCTCGACGCCATGGAAACACACTCTCCCTTACTTCCAGCTATTGTGAGCAAAGTGTGTCAATTCAATCATCAGTTTATGAGCGGCAAGAAAATGCCTTGCCTACAGCTGATGCTGACTAAATGCGATAAAATACCTAAATTTATCAGTACATTTGCTGCGCTTCCCTTAGAAGAGAAGTCCAATAAATTTGGTCTTTTATTTAAACACAAAAACGTTCTTCTAAATCCAGAACAGGCGTTTAGCAAACGCTTCGGTCAATTGTTTGATCAGCTCGGAGACTTTCTTAAAGATGAGGCACATCCGCTGCTAGCACATTTTGATGCCATGGGCCCCAAATTATTAGAAACTACCAAAAGCATCAGCGCCGAAGGCAGTTTTTTACGTAGCATCTGCTTCTGTAGTACGCGAACCAATCCTCCACTATTTCTTGATGAATGGCTTAGCCAACAACATGTACCACGCATTCAACTAAACCAATTGGCATTCACCCATAGCTTGGTTGTAGCAGCCATCATAATTGGGTTGTTTGCGGTCAATACTTGGGAAATTCTCGAAACTAATAAACAACAGGTTGGAGAAATTGAACAACAACTTCACCGAGCCAGCCTTAACCATGATCCAATACTGGCCAAATTGGATCAACTTGCCAAGGCAGCTGATCTAGCAAAATCCTTACCCTCCCCCAAGCTCAAGCTTAATAAACTAGCCAACCTTGAAGATCAAGTATCACAAGACTACCAAAAAGCCATTGATAATGACTTTAAATTTTGGATTAAGCAACAACTGGAAGGCGCACTAGTGAACCTATCATCGAATACCATCAAAGATTTTTCTGTCTATATGATGCTATGTGACGACAGAGTTCGTGATGACGAAGCTCTCACTGAATGGTTTGACAGCTACTGGGGGCAACATTTAAGCCCATTAGAGCGCAGCAGTGCTGAAAAACATTTAAAAGCCCTACAAACCCACCCCAGCCACTGTGCATTGAACCATGAACTCATCACAAAAGCTCAAGCCTATCTCAGTCATATTCCCCTGGCAGATCTAATCATCACCCTGACTCAAGATGCTTGGGACAAATTAGAAAAAGATCGACCAACCACACTGCCATTTAAAATCGAATCCATTTACACCTATGACAACTTTCACCCAGTTCTTGATCATGGTTTGGCAGAGAACTATCAAACTTTGAGAAAATATAAGCAACAAGAAGAAGACCAGCCCGTGTTGGCGCTTAGCAAAAGCCACTACCTAGATCAATACAACAAAGTATGGCAGCAAGCCCTAAACAACATCCACATGCCAAAGTTTGCTAACCTGGCAGAAGCTGATCAAGTTCTACTGGATCTCTACCAAGGTCAGAAACGCCTTTCAGGGATGCTGGAAGCGATATTAGCCAACACCTATCACCCTGAAGACAAGAATTTTAGCAAACAGATTGTTTCAGTACTGGGACACTCCCCCATTCCAAAAGATAAGTTGGGTCAACGTTTGGACAATTGGCTAAAACAGCTACACGACTACCTGGTTCATCTACATATTGGGCAATCTAAACACTTGGTATTCATTCAAAGCAAACAGCGCCTGCTAAATGCTCCTAAAGATGGGCTAAGCTATCTAAAACAACAAGCACGAGACTTTCCTCCCCAAGTTACCGCTTGGCTGGATACACTGATACAGCAAACCTGGCAAGGCATGCTGTCAGAAACCCATGCCTATCTTAGCAGCGAGTGGCAAAGGACAATATATAAAGATTATCTCAATCATGTAGAAGAACGCTTCCCTCTTTTTTCTAAAGCCTCAGTAGATATTGATCGCAATGCCTTTGCTGGATTTTTTGGCCCTAGCAGCCCTTTGCAAAACTTTATTGCAGACAAGCTGGCACCATTCATCGACAAAGATAAAAGCGGTTGGAGCTGGAAAAAATGTGATGGCTTAGCACTCAGCCAGTCATCACAGAGCATTGACGCCTTAATGAAAGCAGACGCGATCAAAGCCATGTTTTTTACTGAAGACAGCGCAAAGGCACCTTTGATGCATTGGCAGCTAACACCAAAATCCATGTCTGAATCTTTGTCACAGATGCAAATCATCTCACCAAGCAAAACAGTAGCCTTCAAAACTGGCCAATTGGAAAAGCAGCGCGTAGAAATCGCCATACCTATGCAAGAACCATCTATCACGCTTACCTTCGACGATAAGCATCATCTAAGTACTTCACAGGTTTACCAAGGACCTTGGGCATGGCTTAGAGCCTTACGACGAGCAACACCTGAGGCGCCTAGTGATGGCGACACCAAGCATTTCACTCTCACCTTCAGATTCAACGATGCCGAAGCTATCTTTGATGCCACCACAACTGTAGCAGTCAATCCACTAACCACCGGCATGTTAGATGGATTCCGTTGCCCAAAAGACTTGTAGTATTGACAGTCACCCCTGGTCCTATGAAGAAATGTTTCTCCAAGGCAATATGCACAGAGAAGTTCTGTGACCACGCAGTAACATTCGAGGGGACTAGACACGCTGATATTGAAAGTTGCGTCCTTAGAGTATCCTCACTGAATGCCTGTACCCCCCCAAGGAGAATGGCAAATAATTTCAGCAGATCTGAGGATTATGTCGGCTTCAGTCTGCATCTTGCTAAAGATGACAACAACTATTTTTCTTGCTGCTCGTCAGCTTGAGAAACTTCAACAGGCTGTTCTTCAGCTGCGACATTCTCTTCACCTGCTCTATCAGCAGGCTGCTCTTCACCTGCTCTATCAGCAGGCTGCTCTTCACCTGCTCTATCAGCAGGCTGCTCTTCAACAGCTGTGTCTGCTGGTGCTTCTTGCTTAATTCCATCAGCTACTTGTATTGCTTCCGTCGTGGTGCCCTCTTCATGAGCATTTTTCTCGATAGCAGTAGGCTTTTTCTGAGCAGTCTCTTCAGGAGACATACCACGATCAACCAGCTCTACATAAGCCATGGGTGCACTGTCTCCAGGCCTGAAACCACATTTGATAATACGCAAATAACCACCTGGGCGCGCTTCATAGCGTGGACCAAGCACATTGAACAACTTAGCTACGGCTGCCTTGTCACGCAAGTCAGCAAACACCAAACGGCGATTGTGCACAGAATCGACAGCAGCGCGTGTGATAATAGGCTCAATCACACGTCTCAACTCCTTGGCCTTAGCCAAGGTAGTTTTGATAAGCTCATGCTCAACCAAGGCAACAGACATGTTAGCAAACATGGCCTTACGGTGGCTACTTGTTCTATTTAGTTTCTTTCCTGCCTTTAAATGACGCATCGTTTAACACCTTATGTTCTTATTTCTCAACAGGTGGCCAATCATCCACTTGCATGCCAAGATTCAACCCATGTGATTGCAACACTGTCTTGATTTCAGTCATAGACTTTCTACCAAGGTTGGGTGTTTTCAACAAATCACCTTCTGTGCGTTGTACCAAATCACCAATGTAGTAAATGTGCTCAGCTTTCAAGCAATTGGCCGCTCTAACAGTCAACTCCAAGTCGTCTACTGGACGAAGTAACATAGGATCGAATGAAGGACCTTCGTTTTCCTCAGCAGAGAGATTTTCTTTTCTCAACTCCACAAAAGCAGACAGCTGATGCTGCAGGATAGTAGCTGCACGGCGGATGATTTCGTCAGGCATCAAGGTGCCATCAGTTTCAACCGTCAATATTAATTTATCCAAATTAGTACGATTTTCAACCCGTGCGTTCTCAACTTGATAGAACACTTTGACTACTGGGCTAAAGCTGGCATCCAGGTGAAGCGAACCTACAGGTTTACCAGATTTATTGTCACCACGACGGACTGAAGCAGGCACATAACCGTAGCCAGTTGCCAACTTAAGTACCATTTCAAGTGGTCTGTCACTGGTCAGGTGACAGATAACATGCTCAGGATTCACTAACTCAACACCTTCGCTCAACTCAATGTCTTCACCAGTCACTGGGCCTGCTTTGTCTTTATTCAAAGACAACATCACTTCTTTTTTTCCCAACAAGCGGAATGCCAAACCTTTGAGGTTAAGCAGAATATCCACCACATCTTCAGACACGCCTTCCATGGTAGAATATTCGTGTACAATACCGTTGATTTGCGCTTCAACAATTGCCACACCAGGCATAGAAGCAAGCAAGATGCGCCTCAAGGCTGCGCCGATAGTATGGCCGTAGCCACGCTCAAACGGCTCTAGCACAATCTTAAAGCAGTGTTCAGATATTTCAGTGACATTAATTTTTGTAGGTACAAGCATATTTTGAAAAATATCCTGCACATTTACAGTACTTGACTCTTCTTGACTAGACATATACTTACCTCTACTTAGAGTACAATTCAACCACGAGATTCACTTTAAATTCGGCCGGGAAGTCATCTTCACCAGGATACGCATTAAAAGTGCCTGTCATGGCTTTAGAATCCAACGCCAACCAACCAGGTGCTTCAACACGCTGGCTGAGTTCTAACGCTGCTTGAATACGCATTTGAGATTTGGCTTTCTCGCGCACAGAGATCACGTCACCAGGGTGCACACGATACGAAGCAACACTAACGACTGTAGGAACATGCTTACGTGAGATACCAGCGTCAGTATCAACGCTAGGTGCAGGTGTCACCACAATGGCTTTATGGCTGACCAACTGACGTGCCTCAGCACGCGTTGCTGCAAAACCAAGACGGTATACAACGTTATCCAAACGAGATTCCAAAATACGCAACAGTTCGGTACCTGTAGCACCCTTGCGTCTATCTGCCATAGCATAATATCGCCGGAACTGCTTCTCAGACACACCGTAGTAACGGCGAATCATTTGCTTCATACGTAATTGAACGCCGTAATCAGACAAGCGGCCGCGCATTTTTGCAACGCCTGGCAACGTATCTAACTTACATTTGGTTTTAATATCACGAAGGTGGCTTTTCAGTAGAAGGTCTGTACCTTCTCTTCTAGCCAGCTTACACGTTGGACCTCTATACCTTCCCACCTATTTTCTCTCCTAAACTCGACGTTCTTTGGGGTTACGACAACCATTGAATGGAATCGATGTTGTATCAATCAATGCTGACACTTTCAATACCGATGATAAAGCACGGATAACAGAATCTCGTGCAGCACCAAAACCACTCACATAAATCTTAATACGTTCCATGCCACAACCGGTTTTAGGGTCAATCACAGCTTTGGCTGCCGCAGTTGCTGCCATTTGGCCAGCATAAGGCGTACCTTTCTTAGAGCCTTTGAAACCACAGGCACCTGCAGAAGACCATGCCAACACATCACCACGCAAGTTGGTAATAGAAACAATTGTATTATTGAATGAAGCTGTTACATGCGCAGCGCCTTCTATCACAATCTTTTTCTTGTTTTTAGAAGATTTCTTAGCCGCAGTCACTGCTGAAGCTCCCGTCGCACCTTCACTCGACTCCTGCAAAGACGCTAGCGTAGCTTCAGCTTTGTTTACTTTAGCTATGACTTCATTAGATTTTTTACCCCAGCTTGAGTAGCTTCCGACACAGGTGCTTCAACTTGCTCTGTGTTTTCAATTGTTTCTTCAGTACTATCTGCCATGTCATTCTCTCACTTTTTGTCTATCGCTCGTTATTGAGCTTGCTTTTCTTACCTTTGCGAGTTCGCATTGTTTGCCCTTTGCCCCGTAGTGGCAAACCAGAACGGTGTCTACGTCCGCGGTGTGTATTTAAATTTCCATCAATCGCTTGATGTACATCATCACTTCACGCTTTAAATCACCTTCAGCGTGTAAGACTTTAACAGCTCGCGAATGCTATATTCAATCTGATTTCGTCAAGTCATCACCCTAGTTTCGTGGATTGATGCCTAATTGCTTACAAAGGCCTTGGCTCTAGGAAGGCTAATGCTATAAATATGAGTAAGCCCGATAACAATGTGCTTCTCACCCGGAACGTTAACAGCCAAAATACGTGGCACTCAATATTCTCCTAACTCTTGTGATCTTGATTTAAACCAGAGCGCGACATTTTAACGCTCTGGGCAAAAATCAATCTTTTACTTGCCAAATTGCCGCTTTAATCAACGTATCAACCTTGGCGCTGCAGGAAGTAGGTATCGCCAAATAACTATAACACGGCCTTTGCGTTTGATAAATCTGGACAATCTTTGCAACCGGCGCTTCACTGACGCACCTACTTTCATTTGCCTTACTCCTTACGCTTAATTTAACCTAACAAATTGGCACCTGGCTTCCAAATTTAGAAGCCTTTCATCAGTGATCCGTATTGATCAGACAGCAGTAACGCTTGTATTTGCGCTATCAAATCCATCAACACAACCACCAGCAATTAACAAAGAGGTACCAATTAAAAAAAATAGAATGGCACGTGCCAGCCTATGATTAGAAACTCTGGTAGCAAAGCCACTGCAGATAAGTAACATGCGCCAACCAGAGTCAACAAATAATACCTTACGATATGCTGCCGTCTGCTCGCTAGACGTATACTGGGTATAAAGTCCCAGACTTCTTTAGATTTTGAGCAGTCTGAAATTAAACACCAACGCTGTGAAAAAGGTAGAAAAGCCAACGCAGATACAAATAAAATCATATACAAAGGCTGACCATGGCCTAACTGTATGTTTAAGGTACGAACCAATTCCAACCCCACTTTGGCCAAACCAGCTAGAAATAGTCTGAGGAAACAAAATAATACTTGAAGCAAAGCATGGGAGGAATCACACCAGACATATTGATTTTTAAGTAAAAGGCTATTTTGTGCTGCATAAAGCTTATGGCTCCTGCTGACGCTTAGCGTAGTGCACAGGAATGATTGCCAGCCCGCTCCATATAAACTACAAAATATGTTACTGCAGCAAAACCAAAGCAATTCCAAGACAATTAGGAAATAGGACCAAGCTGCCTGCACTGAGAAAACTTGAAATAGCCTCAGGAAAGTTGAGGGTCAATACTATATATAATTAAAGATACCCTGTTAATAATGCCTCTTTCAGTCATTTGTCTGCCCAACTACCAAAAGAGAACAAACGAAGGTTGAGTGGTGGACAGAAGAAACCATACTCAGGATTAATGACAAATACCTGTGCTGCTATCAGATACTTCATAAACCATGCCTGAAACTGTTAATACTTATGTGCTGTACTGAGAGTATTATTGAGTAATTTTATTGCCTTCCTGCATCACCTTCCTCTTCATGCAGCTCCAATCTCTGGTGCACTGTGACAGACATCAGTTGTATAACATGAGCTGGGAAATATAAGGTATTATGCCCAGCAAAAACTGCACAAGGTTTAAAGGTTCCGTTTGAAAACATATTGGTGACCTGCAAGGGAGCGACTACCATCACCAAAAAGTTTTGCCAGTGCACATCATCATCTTGGCACGGGATGCACCCTAAAGGAAATATCAAGATGCCAGCAAAAGAGCAAACGGCTCTTTTAGCTCTGCGAAAGCACCTGGGATGACCCTTGTTGAATCATGCAGTTTTATGCTTCTCTTCAACCTCGCATCCTGCTTACTTTCTATCACCTACTTTTTCAACAGCTTTCTTGGCACTTTGGTCAAACGAATCGGTGCCTTTAACTATCAGTTAATGTGAAATTTCACCTTGATTAAACATTATCTTCATTGTTTGGTAAGGTTTGAACCAACCCGCCACAACATCATCCATGTCAGCAATATCGCCTTCTACCTTAGCCAAATTCAGACAAAGCATGACACAGCGTTCTTTGCTTACGCGAATTAAAGCCAGATTTAGGTAGATCGTCTCTGCAATGGCGTTTGACCACCAAAGCCGATAAATGCATGTGGTGCAACACGTCTAGAACGCTGACCTTTATGACCGCGCTTACATGTCTTACCAGAACCACTACTGATCCTACGTCCAATAATTTGCTTTCTTTTACTTTGCGCCTTCTGCAGGCTTGAGGTATTTAGTCGCATACTCATGGTTTAGCTCTTCTTCAACTTTAAGTATGTAGATAACTTTATTTATCATGCCCTTTGATTTTCATGTATCCAGTACATCAACTGCTCTGATGTATACGACAAACCAAGACCTTCTACACGTTTCTCTGTGTCCAGGTTTCTTATGACCAAACTTACTTTACTCAACGTCACTTTAACCGTCTTTGCCATCGTATAACTTCTTCTATTGCTTCTTAGAGATTTTTTCCTGTTTATGCAACGTCAGGCGCAGTCATGGACTTCAGACCTTTAATGGTTGCTCTAACGACATTAATTGGGTAGTCGAAATCCCAAGAGATTTTACAACACGTTTTCAACACCTAAGACTTCGAATACAGGCACGCATTGCGTTGCTCTGGCAATCATGCCACCGGTACCTGCTTAGCAGTGTCATTGAATCATTGCACTGTAGCGCAAAATCTGTTAATGGTGATACAGCGTTGTTCCATTTAAAAAGGAATCAACACCATGTTACGCCTAGCACTTTGCATGGCCTTCTTAATGGCAACAGGCACTTCTGAAGCTTTGGCAAAAACCAAAGCCGACGCGCCTTCACCATCACCCACCACTACCAGGCGGAGCCAAACACACGTCCGCCTCGGCCACGTGAGCAGCAATGGCGCACTGTCACTAACTTTCTAGAATACCATCGGTATCCAGCTGTTTTTCTGCTGGAACAGCCATGCTCACCCTTTAAGCAAAATTAAACCGCCTTCACGCAGCATCAGCCAACGCTTTGATGCGTCCGTGGAATCGAAATCCAGAACGATCAAAAGCCACTTTTCAAAAACCAAGCTTGCATCCTGCATCGGCGACCACGTCCCCAGTTTCTTCTAGAGGCTGCTTGAATATTGCTTCCAAGAGCCAAGCCAAGTTTTTGAAAGTTTCACCTCTTTGTGGAAAATATACCAATACCTTCCCTTGAGGATCGATCAACTGCGCCTCAATATGCTGGCTGCTTTTGTAACTGACAATTAATCTTCTTGAGCCTTACAATATTGGTAATGTGTTTTTAGCGCTCTCTTCTGTCGTTTTAATTTATCTGACATTACTTCTTAGCCTCTTCTTTCCATCTTATATGTTCATCGGGTATAGCGTGCTCTTTAATTTTTGCAGAATGGTGGTCTAAAATTCTGATTTTAGCGCCTGCCCCACAGCTTGTTTGTCGATACCCTTGAGAATAACTTCAGCTTGGCTTGGTAACTCAGCAGAAATACCTTCTGGTAAAACAAATCATCTGGATGATTTACCTGGGCGTAAACACCAGTTTATTACCTTGGTATTTATGCAATGATAACCAACACCAATCATAACTAATTCTCTTCTCAAAACCTTATATACACCTGTCACCAAGTTGTTGCAAGTGCTCTAGCAGTACCGGTACGCATGTTACTATCCGCCACTGAGGAGGTAGGTAAGCAACATTAGACCACTGGGCAAACTGTCCCTCACCACCTTTTCTCCACTAACTGCGCAGCATGACTTCGACTGAGGCATGCAATTCTACTGGTCACCCTGCCTTTAGGTCCTTTGACAATTTACATTTTGCCCGTCAACAGCCACAGTTACCCTGGAGGTATCATGATAGGTTGCTTGGCAACCCTAGAAATGCTAGATCAAATTGTCTTTTTGTACTAAGTGTCATAGTTAAACCTTAACTGTTGGTAAATAGCCACCAATAATTCACCACCCAGTCCAAGCTTTTCAGCCTGGGTGAGTTGTCATTACACCTTGCGATGTTGTCATGATTACAATACCCAAACCTTCTTTTTCTTTGGGCAAATCAGACACCCTGACGTAGCTGCTTACGACCAGGTACTCAAATGTTTTTGAAGTGCTCAATAACTGGTGCACCATCAAAACAAACGCACCACAATATCTTTCGTAGCTGAGTCCTCTCTACCAGTTGTACAGCAAAGTCTCGGATGTAGCCTTCTGGTCTTGCATTACTTTCAATATATTGCGGCAATTTTGATGTATGCATGCTCACGGATTTGTGCCCGACAGCGTGGCGGCAAGCAGAATCCGTGTCAATGCATCAGAAATTGATCTTGCATACTCATAGTCTGTTACCCTCAATTCTTTATTATTCTTACTAGCTAGACTTGCAACCCCAGGCAACCAACCTCATCACCGCCTGACGTAAACACATACGGCAAAGTCTAAATTTACGATAAACTGCATGAGGACGTCCGCAGCACATACAACGATGCCGCAGACGACACTTCACTTTCATCACGTTTGCGACGACTTAAATCTAAGATAGCTTTGAGCTTGGTGTCAAAATCAGCGCTAACGTCTTTTATTAACGCCTTTAGCTTGTCTCTGCACTCAGCACCACTTTTGGCTGCTTTCTACGCGCTTACGCTCGCGCGCTACCATACATTTCCTTTGCCATACCCTATGCCTTCTTTTCTCTTCAAAGGAAAACCCAAAGCTTTTAACAAAGCCACGCCCTCTTCATGGGTCTTCGTAGTTACAAATGTGATGTTTAACCCACGAACTTGAATCAACTTTTATCATAATCCAACCTAGGAAACGATTTGTTCTTTTAATGTAATGGGAAATTGTAGTTGAAATCACCGTCAAACTCTTTGGGGCTAAAACCTCCAGTCACGGATACGAGGAATAGCAATAACTACCAAACGTCAAGAAACTCATACATGCGTTCACCGCGCAGTTACTTACATCCAAGAGGCCAACCTTCGCGAACTTTAAAGCCCGCCACAGATTTGCGAGCCAAAGTCACCACTGGCTTCTGGCCTGCCAACAAACCCAAATCATGAACCGCATTAATAATATGTTTTTTATCATTAATGGCTTCACCAACCCCCATATTGAGCACAATTTTTTCAAGTTTTGGCACGCGCATCACGCTGGAAAAACCAAAAGCCTTCTGTAACTCAGGGACGATCTTTTTTTTGTACTGTACTGCTAACGTTGCCATTACTTATCTTCTCCACCATCAACGACTTCGCCGTTAGACTTATAATAACGAACTTTCTTACCGTCTTTCAGCATCTTGATGCCAACACGGCTAGCCTTTTTGTCACCTGGATTGTACAAAGCTACGTTGGAAGCATCCATAGGCGCCTCTTTCTCAACAATACCGCCTTGCTGCCCTGCTTGTGGGTTAGGCTTCACATGCTTACGGATAAGCTTTAAACCTTCAACCAGAACCATCAATCGAGATTTTCTATTTTTCATTTTGACGAAAACTTTAGACACAGTACCACGCTTGCCTTTATCGGCACCGGTACGGACAATGACTTCGTCGCCCACTTTTACTTTTTGCATCGCCATGTTTTCTCAACCCTTACAATACTTCTTCAGCCAATGAGATAATACGCATAAATGTGGCACGCAACTCACGAGTTACAGGGCCAAAAATGCGCGTACCAATCGGTTGGTTTTGCGCATTGATTAGCACCGCAGCGTTTTCATCAAAACGGATCAGTGATCCATCAGAACGACGAACGCCTTTCTTCGTACGCACAACCACAGCGGTCATGACATCACCTGCTTTCACACGTCCAGTAGAACTTGCACCCCTGACACTGACTTTTATCACATCGCCAATGTTGGCGTAACGCCGCTTAGAGCCACCAAGAACTTTGATGCACATTACTTTTCTCGCACCACTGTTATCCGCAACTTCTAGCAGCGACTGCATTTGAATCATTGTTATCTCCAAATAATGGCCATCTATTATGCCATCAATTCACAAAAAAATAAAACAATTAGGCTGCATTCTTTTCTAGAATTTCAGCCAAGACCCAAGATTTGCGCTTAGAAATAGGTTTCACGAGCTCAATCCGGACTTTATCTCCTTTACCAGCCACACCCTCAGGGTCATGAACGATAAGTTTTGTAGAACGTTTCATGTACTTGCCGTATAAAGGATGACGTACACGTCGTTCTATATATACAACAATACTTTTATCCATGGCCGTACTTATTACCGTGCCAATAAGCTGGCGTGGTGTTTTATTTTCATCACTCATCTGTTTGACCTCTTTCACGGATGATAGTTTCAATACGTGCACGCTCTTTGCGTAATGCTGCAAATTGGTGCGTTTGACTCATTTCCCCGACGCAACGCTTGAAACGAAGCTTAACTCTGTCTTTTACGAGCTCAGTTGAACGTTGTTTGAGCGCCTCTAAGGACATCTCACGCAAGGCTTTTAAATCTGTCATAAGGTAGTCCTCTCAACAAATGTAACCAAAAACGGCAGCTTGGAAGCAGCCAGCCTGAACGCTTCACGAGCCAACTCTTCAGAAACGCCGCCAATTTCGAATAACACCATGCCCGGGCGTACAACAACCACCCAGTACTCAACATTACCTTTACCTTTGCCTTGGCGAACTTCCAAGGGTTTTTGGGTGATTGGTTTGTCTGGGAAAACGCGAATCCACACTTTGCCTGCACGTTGCAAGCAACGTGTGATAGCCCGTCTAGCTGCTTCGATTTGCCGGCTAGTCATTCTACCCTTCCCAGTTGCTTTTATACCAAAATCACCAAAAGAAACTCGGTTTCCTCTGTGGGCCATGCCGTGTTTCACATTTTTATGCTGCTTTCGGTATTTTGTTCTATTTGGCAATAACATCTTTAAAGCCCCTCTTTAACCTGTTTACTGTTCTCTATCTTTCATGCTGCCTGAGTCTTTATCACCCAGAACTTCACCTTTGAAGATCCAAACCTTGACACCAATCACACCATAAGTAGTTGATGCTCTGGCAGTGGCATAATCAATATCAGCACGGAAAGTATGCAAAGGAACACGCCCTTCACGATACCATTCTGTACGCGCAATCTCAGCACCGCCCAAACGACCAGCTACTGCAACCTTAACACCCAAAGCACCAGCTCGCATAGCTGTTTGGACCGCACGCTTCATGGCCCGACGAAACATGACACGCCGCTCCAGTTGTTGAGCAATATTTGCTGCCAACAAAGTCGCATCTAAATCAATACGCTTCACTTCCTCAATCTGAACTCGCACCTTAACACCCAGCATGCTGCTAAGCTTAGCAACAATCTCATCACGGCCGGTGCCTTTGCGCCCGAGCAAAACACCAGGACGGCCACAAAAAACGGTGACGATTGGTTTAGTTGCTTGACGCTCAATCAGGATACGTGCTACCGCTGCATTGGTGAAATTGCTCTCAATATACTGACGAACGCGAATGTCTTCTGCCAAATATTTAGCATAATGCTTTTGTTCAAACCAATTCGCATCCCAGTCTCTGACAATGCCAAGACGCATTCCATTAGGATTTACTTTTTGCCCCATAACTACTTCTCTTATTCGTTAACTATCAGATACTTTTACTGTAATATGACAAAATCGCTTTAATATGCGGTTGCCACGACCTCGGGCTCTAGCACGCATGCGCTTTAACATCATGCCTTTGTCCACATACACAGTAGAAACCTTCAGCTCATCTACATCAGCACCATGATTGTGCTCTGCATTGGCAATGGCTGAATCAAGAACCTTCTTCATCATTTGAGCGGCCTCTTTACGGCTAAAATGTAGCAATTCTAGCGCCTTCCCCACAGGAAGCCCTCTTATTTGATCCGCTACCAACCCTGCTTTTTGAGCAGACATGCCAGCGTTCTTCAATACTGCTTTAACTTCCACTTGTCACCTCACTTATTTCTTCTTGTCGGCTTTCTTGTTACCAGCATGCCCATGAAACGTCCTAGTTGGAGCAAACACACCCAATTTCTCACCAACCATGCTTTCTACAACCAGTACAGGCACATGTGCACGGCCATTATGTACAGCCATCACCAAACCGACCATGGCCGGAATCACGGTTGAACGCCTGGAGTGCGTTTTGATGGGTTTTCTAGACTTTTCTTTTTGCGCTCTAAGCACCTTTTCGTGCAGTGAAGCGTCAATGAAATAGCATTTTTTAGCTGAACGTGCCACTAGTCACTCCTCTTCTGATTCTTTCTTCTCGAGCGGACGATCATCTTGTCAGTTCGATGACTTTTCGCCCGTGTTTTAAATCCTTTGGCAGGTACACCTGTTGGACTCACAGGATGACGCCCACCAGAAGACTTACCTTCACCACCACCATGTGGGTGATCGACAGGATTCATGGCCACACCACGGACTTTAGGACGACGTCCCCTCCAGCGATTGGCACCAGCCTTACCCAGCTTACGCAAGCCATGATCTGAATTTGATACTTCACCAATGCTTGCACAGCATTTGGCCAACACTTTTCGGTATTCTTTTGAACCCAGCCTGACAATCACATAATCACCTGCATCATCGGAATCACCCTTGGCTACTAATTGGGCTGAAGTTCCTGCGGATCTTATCAACTGAGCCCCTTTACCAAGCTTCAACTCAATACCATGAATCACGGTACCTTGAGGAATGTTTGACAAAGGCAAACAGTTACCTGGTTGAATAGGTGCATCAGGGCCAGCATGCACTTGCATTCCTGGCTCCATACCCTTAGCAGCAATGATGTAACGACGCTCACCGTCTGCGTATAATAACAAAGCAAGATAGGCACTACGATTAGGATCGTATTCTAAACGCTCAACTTTAGCAGGTATACCAAATTTATCATGACGCTTAAAATCGACCGTACGAATCTTCTTTTTGGTACCGCCACCACGACCACGTACTGTGATGCAACCGTGTGTATTACGGCCTGCAGACTGCTTTTTGCCTTTGGTCAAGGCTTTAACAGGACCTCCACTGTGAACCACAGGCTTATGATTCACTGTCTCTTTGTGACGTTGGCCTGGTGTAATTGGCCTATATCGTTTTATTCTTGCTGCCATTTTAAACTCTTCCCCTACGCGACTTCTTGAGACGCCATATCAATTTTTTGGCCTTTTTGTAGCTTGACATATGCTTTTTTCCAAGCTTTTGTGCGCCCCATACGTTTACCAGAACGCTTGGTTTTACCCACACAGCTAACGGTACGTACAGATGCCACATTTACTTCAAACATCGCTTCAACAGCTTGTTTGATGGCCAACTTTCCTGAAGTTTTCAGGACTTTAAATGTGTATTGACCGAAATTTTCTGAAAGATTACTAGCCTTCTCAGAAAGGCGAGGCTCGATCAACACACTTATATCTCTCTCATTCATGACAACCACTCCTCAATTTGCTTCACCGCGCCAGATGTCAATATCAAATTTTCATATGCCAACAGGCTGACAGGATACATATCTTCTACTAGCATCACGTCAACATAAGGAATATTGCGTGAAGCCAGGAATAAGGTTTCGTCAAACTCTTCCATCAAAATTAACGCATTTCTTAGATTCATTTTATCTAGTTTAACCTTAAGATCTTTGGTCTTAGGCGCTGAAAGTGACAAATCATCAATCACAAATAAACGCTCAATACGTACCAACTCAGATAGCATAGCACGAATCGCAGCACGATAAGCTTTTTTGTTGATTTTCTTCTGGTGAGAAGCTTGTTGACCACCAAACGTGGTACCACCACTACGCCATAGCGGACTACGAATACTACCAGCACGGGCCCGACCTAAGCCTTTTTGACGCCATGGCTTAATACCACCACCACTTACTGCAGAGCGGTTTTTTTGCATTGAGGTATCTGAGCGAGTGTTGGCCATAAGACCAGTAACCACTTCATGCACCAATGCCTCGTTATATTTGGCACCAAATACCTGCTCAGAAACGTTCACTGGTGTGCCTGCTTTGCCGTCACTCTTTCGTACTGCTAATTTCACACTCACGGTTCACCACCTTCTTTTTTCTTTTTTATTGCTGCAGAGACTTCTACAAAAGTCCCAGGAGCGCCTGGAATGGCACCCCTGATCAACAACAGTTGCTTTTCAGCATCCGTGCGTACAACACGTAAGTTTTGTGTTGTAACACGTTTGTTACCCATTTGGCCAGCCATTTTCTTACCTTTGAAAACCTTACCTGGATCCTGACACTGCCCAGTAGAACCATGGGCTCTGTGGGCCAATGACGTGCCGTGGGTTGCTGGCTGCATACCAAAACCGTGTCGCTTAATCACACCCTGGAAGCCTTTACCTTTTGAAATACCCGCCACATCAACATAGTCACCTTCAGCAAAAGCAGTAACGTCTAGGGCATCTTCAACTTTTAACTCAGAAGTTGAGGGCACTTTAAAGGATCGCATCCCTTGTGCACCTTTAGCATTGGCGTGGCGGTACTTACCTGCCACAGCTTTTGTCATTCGCGCCAGTGGTTTTTCTTCGCCATAGCTAGTCGTAATCAGGGCTATATGCTCTGATAACTCCTCACGCTTAAGCACTTGGTTAGGCTGAACTTGCAGTACGGTTACAGGGATGGATTCACCATCTTGACCGAAGACTCGCGTCATTCCCACTTTTGTGCCAATAATTAAGGCTTTTGTCATGATCTTCTCTCTCAGTCACACACCAAAAAGGCATTTATTCTTCAATCTTGTCCACACTAATTTGCACATCAATGCCGGCAGATAAATCCAGCTTCATCAGTGCATCCACTGTTTTCTCAGTTGGTTGAATCAAGTCAATCAACCGTTTATGGGTTATCATTTGATAAGCTTCACGCGCGTCTTTATTCACATGCGGTGAAATCAAAACCACAAACTTCTGGGTGCGGTTAGGCAATGGGATAGGCCCACGAATTCTTGCACCTGTACGCTTAGCAGTTTCAATAATGGCACGTGTAGACTCGTCCAACTGACGATGGTCAAAGCCTTTCAAGACTATGCGAATACGCTCATTTCTCATTAACTTTGTTGCCATGAATCTTACTCAGTAATTTCAGTTACGACACCAGCACCTACTGTGCGGCCACCTTCGCGAATAGAGAAACTTACCCCTTGCTCCATCGCAATTGGAACAATTAACTCTACTTCTACTGTCACATTGTCTCCTGGCATCACCATCTCTACATCCGTCGGTAACTTGATCTCTCCCGTTACGTCTGTCGTCCTGAAGTAGAACTGTGGCTTGTATCCTCCGAAGAATGGCTTATGACGCCCACCTTCATCTTTGGTCAATACGTACACTTCCGCTTTGAACTTCGTGTGTGGCTTGATCGTGCCTGGCTTTGCCAATACTTGGCCTCGCTCTACTTCTTCTCGCTTCGTACCCCTTAACAATACACCTACGTTGTCTCCCGCAAAACCTTCGTCCAGCAACTTGCGAAACATCTCTACACCCGTACATGTTGTTTTTGAGTACCTCTGATACCTACAATCTTCTATCCAATCCCCTAGCTACCTTTTACCCCGCTCGATTCGCCCTGTCACTACTGTACCACGACCGATAGAAAATACGTCTTCAATCGGCATCAAAAAGTCCTTGTCTACTGGACGCTCTGGTATCTCAAAGTACTCATCCATCGCCAACACCAAATCTTTGATCGCTTGCTCACCTATGTCACTGCTTTTCACCTGCCAATCCTTTCAAAGCTGGATCCCTTGATGATTGGTACTTCGTCACCTGGAAAGTAGTACTCGCTCAACAGCTCTCTTTACTTCCATTTCTACCAGCTCTAATAGCTCTGCATCATCTACCATGTCTGCTTTGTTCAAAATACCACCATCGATGGCACCCTACCTGCCTTGCCAACAATATATGCTCTCTTGTCTGTGGCATTGGACCATCCGCCGCTGATACAACCAGTATCGCTCCATCCATCTCGCGCTGCACCCGTGATCATGTTCTTTACATAATCCTGGGCGTGACCAGGACAGTCTACGTGGCGCGTAGTGTCGCGCACCACTTTCATACCTCAACGTGTGCCGTTGAAATCGTGATGCCTCGCGCTTTCTCTTCTGGCGCTTTATCTATATCCGCATAGTTTTGAGCTTCACCACCATACTCTTTCGACATTACTGTCGCTATCGCTGCTGTTAGCGTCGTCTTACCATGGTCTACGTGACCAATTGTACCTACATTGATATGCGGTTTATTTCGCTCAAATTTCTTTGCCATGCTCAACTCCTTAGTTAAGATTTTCTAGTTTCAGCAATACCATCAGCAATATTCTTAGGTAGCTCGTTGTATTTTAAGAATTCCATTGTATAACATGCACGTCCCTGCGAAGATGAACGCAGATCTGTAGAGTAACCAAACATCTCAGCCAAAAAAAAAGGGTACTTCAGCCTTGATGATTTTACCAACAGATTTCATCCATACCTAAAATGACACCACGACGACGGTTCAGGTCACCAACAATGTCACCCATGTATTCTTCAGGTGTCCACAACTTCAACAGCCATGACAGGCTCAAGTAGGACGGCATTGGCTTTTTAGGTGCGCCTTCTTTGAAGGCCAATGAGCCAGCAATCTTGAATGCCATCTCACTAGAATCTACAGCATGAAATGAACCATCGTACAAGGTAACTTTAACATCTACAACAGGGTATCCGGCAACCACACCATTTTTCATTTGTTCAACCACACCCTTCTCAACAGCCGGAATGTATTCTCTTGGAATCACACCACCAACAATTTCGTTGACAAATTCAAAGCCCTCCGGCTTCTGTGGCTCAATGCGAATATAGACATGGCCAAATTGACCGCGCCCACCTGTCGACGCACAAATTTGTGCTCTTGCTCGCAAGTACCCTCGGATAGTTTCACGGTAAGCGACCTGTGGCTTACCAACGTTGGCTTGCACTTTAAATTCACGCAACATTCGATCAACGATTACCAAGGTGGAGTTCACCCATGCCAGAAATAATTGTCTGACCTGATTCTTCGTCAGTATGTACCTGAAAGAAGGGGTCTTCCTGAGCCAATTTCCAAAGCTGTACCCATTTTCTCTTGGTCAGCTTTGGGTCTTAGGCTCAACGGCAACCGAAATTACTGGCTCTGGGAACTCCAGGATCAGCGTTAATATACGGTTTATGTCACACAAAGGTGTCACCTGTCCCAGCTGTCTTCAGACCAACAACAGCTGCAATGTCACCAAGAAGCGCATACTGCTTTGATTTCTTCACGAGAATTAGAGTGCATTTGCGCAAAACGACCAATGCGTTCACGCTTGCCTTTCAAAGGGTTATAAAACTGTATCGCCAGGATTGTAATAGCCCAGAGTACACGAAAGTAAGTCAAAGTACCACAAAATGGGTCAGTTGAAATCTTGAATGCCAAAGCAGCAAAAGGCTCATCATCTTTAGGGTGGGCACTGGATTTCTGATCCATCTTTGTCATCCAGCAATACCAACCACAGGATCCAATGTCAGCAGGTGAAGGCATGTACTCAATAACTGCATCCAACATGGCTTGCACACCTTTGTTCTTAAAGGCAGAACCACAAAATACAGGAAACCACTTCTGTTAGCCAATGTACGGGCAATGATAGCTTACATGTATTTGATCTTCAGAAAGGTCACCATTTTCAATAAGCTTCCCATTAATTCATCAGAAGATTCCGCCGCAGCTTCAAGATTTCTCGCGGTAGCGGCTGTATTCTGTCGACCATATTTTCTGAGGATATCTTTCAACTCGAATTTAGTGCCTTGTGAGGCTTCATCCCAGTGAATAGCCTTCATCAATACCAAGTCAACCACGCCCTCGAAAGAATCTTTAGCGCCAATTGGCAGCTGCATGGCCACTGGATTAGAAAACCCAATCGCAAACGCTTGCTCGACCACACGCAAATGGCACCAGCACGGTCCATCTGGACAGCCCATGCGAGGTACACATTGTATTTAGTAGCCTGACGCCATACAGTCTCAGACTGAGGCTCGACACCACCCACAGCACAAAATACAGCACATGCACTTCATCCAAGACTTTGAGCGATCGCTCAACTTCAATGGAAATGTCCAACGTGGCCAGGCGTATCAATAATGTTAATGCGATGCGCCTTGTATTGGTTATCCATACCAGACCAGAAGCAAGTTGTTGCAGCTGATTGTATCGTAATACCACGCTCTTGCTCTTGTTCCATCCAGTCCATGGTGGCAGCACCATCATGCACTTCACCAATTTTGTAGGATTTCCGTATAAAAGAATGCGCTCTGTCGTTGTTGTTTTACCGGCGTCGATGTGCGCCATAATACCAATATTACGGTACAACTCGATATGTTGTCTCACTTGTGCCTTCGCCCCACATGTAATGGGCAAATGCCTGATTTGCCTTAGCCATTTGATGCGTATCATTACGCTTCTTTAGTATTCCCTCGCCCTGCCAAGCACATCTAGCACTCGTTAGCTAAACGTTTGGACATGGACTTCTCAGGGGATCTTGCCACGGCAACAGTCTTGAGCTAACGCATGGCAAAGCCAAACGGCGCTTGGGACGAACTTCCACCGGCACTTGGTAGTTAGAAACCACCCACGCGGCGGACTTTACTTCAACTGAGGGTTTGACTGCCTCAATGGTCTTCGAAAGCCCCAAAGCGACGACGCGCCCGGTCGTTGGTGCGACTATAGAACCACCTTTGCCGCCTTCTTACCTGCGTCTTCTTCACCATCAATTTTTCCAATACCCTTAGGGACCTTGACGCTTTACAATTCATCTGCATCATACACAATGCTCTCTGCTACAGATTTTTCCATCCATCATGATGCAATTGATAGAACTTGGCAACCAGTTCACTTTTAAGCAAAGGGTCAGGGCAATATAGTGCCAGCGCGCCTTCTTCTCATGGCAAACCTTAGCTTCTTATTTTTCTTTGGCTTCTTTCATATATTTGGAACGTCGTCTGACGTCTTGCCAACCCTGAAGTATCTAGAGCGCCACGGACCACATGGTAACGCACGCCTGGCAAAATCTTTTTGCCACCACGCACAAGCACAATGGAATGTTCTTGCAAGTTGTGGCCTTCACCACCAATGTAAACAGGGACTTCCATACCTGTTTGTCACAAGACCCTAGCTTCTTTACGTAACGCAGAGTTAGGGCTTACGAGGGGTTGTTGTGTAGACTCGCACACATACACCACGACGTTGTGGGACAGCGACTCAACGCTGGTGACGATGTCTTCTTAACTTCGTTTCCGTGGCTTCCTGCATAATTGATTTATTCTAGCCATAACTAAATTGTTGCTCAACCGACGCGGTGAAAACATTTGGAAATTTAAATTGAACGCGCGATTCTAAAAGCACACACCATCTCTTGTCAAGCGCAAAATCGCTATTTTAAGCGTCTTTTCACCAATCGACATAACCTGTCTGTTCAATTTCTCTAGTCTCAGGATTAGGCACTGAGACCAATATTAAGAGCCCACACACAAAGTGCAGGGTTTCTGTGTGGGCTTTTCTCGTCAAGAATCGCCTTTAATTCAATATTGCCTAGGACAAACCAAGCAAAATGGTTTAACCTGGGGATTTATACCTTTGGGAGAGCCCCGTTGCCGCAACGCGGTGCAAGGGGCAAGCCAAACTATCTAAAAATTATTTTTGCATCAGCACTGCTATCCTGCAGGGCTTGAAAGTGCTTGCTCAGCAGATTCTGGTGTTACACCTATGGCTTCCCGAGCCAAACCTCCGCCCTACGCTTAGCATCTAAACGACGCTTCGCCAAACCAGTTCCGCAGGGATGGCGACTGACAATCATGTTCTCTTTTGACCACGAAGATTGTCTTTTTCCCCGGCAACAGAGGCTTCTGTCAATACGCGTGGTTTCTTGGAACGACGCTGCAGACAAGAATGACTCTGTCGCCAATGAGGCTTTGTAATCCCCAACAAAGTGGTTCACAGCGTGCTGGTACTTTGCCTTCTTCAATGCTGCATTAGTCTCATTAAACGTCCTTGCTCCCACCTGCTCGCCAATGATTAGCGCGGTGTCACAGGATTGATAACCACTTTTCGCAGCATCTGTCTTATATGACTTCCAATATGCTTGTCATTGATTTTTACACCTTGCAAGCGGTAAACCTCTTGGATCTCATTGACAATATACTCGGCCAAGCATTGACCCCACAAACGGACAATATCATGTGGATCGCTAGGACCCTTCAGCCACAATTTCACCACGTTCGATTTGCTCACCTTCAAACACACCAACGACGCCATTTCGAATTACTACCTCATAGGTTTCACCATCAGTGCTGTAATCACAAGGCGTTTCTTCTCTTTGGTTTCAGCCAAAGCTAATTACCCCAGATAATTCTGCCAAGATAGCCGCATCCTTAGGACGTCTGGCTTCAAACAAATCAGCAACCCGCGGCAAACCACCAGCAATATCACGAGACTTTGAAGTCTCTTGTGGTATACGAGCAATAACCTCACCAGTACCTACTTTGTCACCATCTTTTAACTGAATGATTGCACCCACAGGCAAATAATAATGCGCAGGTACCTTGGTACCACTGATCATTAAATCTTCCCCCTTGGCATCGGTTAGCTTAACCATAGGTCGTGCCTCATCCATGTCACGGTGTTTGCCAGTCGTAATGACAATATTTGAAAGACCAGTTAAATCATCAGTTTGCTTGGTAGCATTAATGCCCTCTTCGATATTAAGCAAACGCAAGACACCGCCAACCTCAGTGATGATTGGATGTGTGTGAGGATCCCATTCCGCGACAATATCACCCGCTTTCACTTTGCCACCATCTTTGATAGCAATAACAGCGCCATAAGGAAGCTTATAACGCTCTAGTTCACGGCCTTGCTCATCTTGAATTGCTAGCACGCCTGATCGAGATACAGCGACCAAATGACCAGATTTGCGCTCAACCGTCTTCACGGTCTTTAGGCGCACAACACCATTGTTACATACTTCAATCTTATTAGCTGTTACTGCCAAAGACGCAGCACCACCGACGTGGAAAGTACGCATTGTCAACTGAGTACCAGGTTCACCAATAGACTGTGCCGCAATCACACCGACAGCTTCGCCCTGGTTGATTTGTGTGCCACGGGCTAAATCACGACCGTAACAACTGACACAAATACCATGATCAGTCTTGCAGGTGATTGGTGAGCGCACTTTGACACTATCAATACCATATTCATCAAGGGTTTTAACCATGGCTTCATTGAGTAACTCACCTGATTCAATTAACACACTGCCATTGCCAGGATTGAGAACATCGGCAGCTAAAATACGCCCCAGTACCCGATCACGCAAAGGTTCTACTATTTCACCACCCTCAATACAAGGTGTCATGATTAAACCTTCATCGGTTCCGCAGTCATCTTCTAAGACAACAACATCTTGTGCAACGTCAACCAAACGACGGGTCAAATAACCGGAGTTTGCTGTTTTCAAAGCAGTATCAGAGAGACCTTTACGTGCCCCGTGCGTAGAAATAAAGTATTCGAGAATATCCAAACCTTCACGGAAACTTGCTGTTACTGGTGTTTCGATAACACTTCCGTCCGGTCGAGTCATCAGACCCCGCATACCAGACAGCTGACGGATCTGCGGTGCAGAGCCCCTTGCGCCAGAATCTGCCATCATGAAGATACTGTTGAAGGAAGCATGCTCGACAGCATTGCCGTCAGCATCCTCAATCATTTCTTTGGAGATTCCTGCCATCATCACTTTGGATACCTTGTCACCCGCTACAGTCCAGACATCAACAACTTTATTCTTACGCTCATCCTGAGTTACCAAACCAGAATTGAATTGTCTGTCAATTTCACGCACTTCTTTCTCAGCAGCTTCCAAAATGCCTTGCTTCTCTTCAGGAACCAACAGATCATCAATGCCGATAGACACCCCAGAACGTGTGGCATAGGTAAAACCGGTGTACAATAATTGATCTGAAAATACTACAGTGGCTTTCAAGCCCAAGCGGCGATAACAAGTTTTTAATAGATTTGAAATGGCTTTCTTAGTCAAAACCATGTTGATTTCCGAGAATGCCATACCTTTTGGTACCACTTCCCAAGCTAAAGCACGACCCACGGTGGTGTCGTGAATAGCTCTTGACTCACTCCACTCGCCATTTTCATCTTTGCTGTGCTCAGTGATACGTACTTTCACTTTGGCATGCAGCTGAACCAGACCGTTACCGTAAGCACGCTGTACTTCGTTCACATCGGCAAAAATCATGCCCTCACCTTTGGCATTCACACGATCACGCGTCATGTAATATAGCCCCAAGACCACATCCTGAGTAGGATTGATCACTGGCTCACCGTTGGCAGGATGCAATATGTTATTAGACGACATCATTAAAGTTCTAGCTTCAATTTGTGCCTCTAACGTCAATGGCACATGCACAGACATGGTGTCACCATCAAAGTCAGCGTTATAAGCAGTACAAACCAAAGGGTGGAGCTGAATGGCTTTACCTTCGATTAGCATAGGCTCAAATGCTTGGATCCCCAAACGGTGCAAGGTAGGTGCACGGTTAAGCAGGACAGGATGCTCACGAATAACTTCTTCTAAAACATCCCAAACCTCACCTACTTCACTTTCTACCATCTTCTTGGCAGCTTTCACAGTAATGCTAGGATCGCTGGCCTGCAGCCTTGAGAACACAAAAGGCTTAAACAGCTCTAAAGCCATACGCTTAGGTAGACCACACTGATGAAGTTTAAGCTCAGGACCAACCACAATCACGGAACGTCCTGAATAATCAACACGTTTACCTAGCAAGTTCAATCTAAATCGACCATGCTTACCTTTAAGCATGTCCGCCAAAGATTTCAGTGGGCGCTTATTAGCACCAGTGATAGCTCGACCACGTCTGCCATTATCTAATAAAGCATCTACCGCTTCTTGCAACATACGTTTTTCGTTACGAACGATGATATCAGGAGCATGCAGATCCAATAAACGCTTCAAACGGTTGTTACGATTGATTACCCGACGGTATAAATCGTTTAAATCAGAGGTGGCGAAACGTCCACCATCCAAAGGTACCAAGGGACGAAGATCTGGTGGTAAAACTGGCAATACTGTCAATACCATCCATTCTGGCTTGTTGCCAGAATTAATAAATGATTCAATAATTTTCAGTCGCTTAGCAATTTTCTTGAGCTTGGTTTCTGAATTAATACTTGGCATTTCCTCACGCAGTCGTGCAGATTCTTCTTTTAAATCAAGCTGCTTGAGAAGCCTCTGAATCCCTTCTGCTCCCATTAATGCTTCAAAATCATTGCCATACATCTGTATGGCTTCTTGGTAACCTTCTTCGGTCAGCAATTGGCCGGTTTCAAGCTCAGTCAAGCCAGGATCTACCACAAGATAGGCTTCAAAATATAGCACCCGCTCAATGTCTCTGAGGGTCATATCCAAAATCAAGCCAATACGTGAGGGTAATGAGCGCAAATACCATATATGCGCCACAGGTGAGGCCAACGCAATATGCCCCATACGCTCTCGACGCACTTTAGACAAGGTGACTTCAACACCACACTTCTCACAAATCACCCCTCGGTGCTTCAAGCGTTTGTATTTCCCACACATACACTCGTGATCTTTGGTTGGACCAAAAATTTGACCATCCATCAACCCCTTACGCTCGGGCTTCCCAGTCCGATAGTTAATTGTTTCTGGTGTTGTGACTTCACCATACGATTCAGCCAAGATATCTTCAGGCGAAGCAATACGGACCTGGACTGAGCTGATAAAGTCAGCATTCTTCTGGTTTAGATGTGATACGATACTAGCCAACAGCGTTCCCCTTTCAATGCGTTAAATAACCTTTCACTATTTACAAATAACTTAGGATTATTGATCTTCATATTCAAAAATCATGTTAATACCCAAGGAACGAATCTCTTTCACCAACACGTTAAATGATTCAGGCGTTGCTGGATCCATTTCTAAATTGCCATCAATGATATTTTTGTACATTTTGGTACGTCCGTTGACATCATCTGACTTAATTGTGAGCATTTCTTGTAAGGTATAGGCGGCACCATAGGCTTCTAATGCCCAGACCTCCATCTCACCAAATCGCTGACCACCACCTTGGGCTTTACCACCCAGTGGTTGCTGGGTTACCAAACTATAAGAACCGGTAGAACGCGCATGCATCTTGTCATCCGCCAAGTGATTAAGCTTGAACATGTACATGTAACCTACTGTCACCAGGCGGTCAAACTTCTCGCCTGTGCGGCCGTCATATAATTGGACTTGTCCTGACTCAGGCAAATCAGCGTATTGTAACAGGGCTTTGATTTGCTTTTCAGAAACACCACTGAACACAGGTGTTGCGATAGGCACACCGCCCCGGAGGTTTTCTGCTAATGTTTTCACAGACTTGTCATTCAGGCTGGAGATGTCGACAGGATCGCCGCCACCTACTTTGTAAACTTCAGTTACCATGTCACGCAGTTCTTTGGCAGAAGGACGTCTATCTAACAAATTGCCGATCTTCTTGCCCATGCCTTTGGCTGCCCAACCAAGGTGGGTTTCCAATACCTGACCGATGTTCATACGTGAAGGCACACCTAGTGGGTTCAACACAATGTCCACAGGAGTACCATCAGCAAGATAAGGCATGTCTTCCACAGGAATAATCATGGAGCATACCCCCTTGTTTCCGTGTCGACCAGCCATTTTATCACCAGGCTGTACCCGACGTTTAACCGCCAAGCTGACTTTCACCACTTTGATGACACCTGGCGACAAATCATCACCTTGGGTAATCTTCATTGACTCAAGCTGGAACTTAGAGTCACGATCTTTGCGCAATTGTATCAATTGTTCAGCCAGTTTTTCTAATGATCGGCTCTTTTTGTCATCTTTCAATGCCACAGAAGTCCATTTTTCACGCTCAATTTTTTCTAAATGGTCAGCCGTGAGTTTAACACCAGCCTTAATAGTTTTGATACCTTTGGCCAATTCACAACCTATCAGTAACTTGGCAATACGGCCAAACAATGACCCTTGCTGGACACGCCATTCGTCATCGATGTCTTTCTTCACCGTGTCAAGCATGGCTTTTTCAATTTCTTGCGCACGATCATCTTTCTGTACACCTTCACGGGTAAAGACTTGCACACCAATGACTGTACCTACCGTGCTTGAAGGCACGCGCGTTGAAGTGTCTTTAACATCTGCGGCTTTCTCACCAAAAATAGCGTGCAAAAGCTTTTCCTCGGGTGAAAGCTGTGCTTCATTCTTAGGTGTTACTTTACCCACCAAAATATCACCAGCTTCAACCTCTGCGCCCACGTAGACGACACCACTTTCATCTAGCTTAGATAGGGCTGACTCACCAATGTTAGGGATATCAGCCGTGATTTCTTCTGGCCCAAGCTTAGTATCCCTAGCAATACACACCAACTCTTGGATATGAATGCTGGTAAAGCGGTCGTCAGAAACTACCCGTTCAGAAATCAGGATGGAATCCTCAAAGTTGTAACCATGCCACGGCATGAATGCGACCATGAGGTTTTGTCCAAGAGCCAATTCACCCAAGTCTGTTGAAGGGCCATCTGCCAAAACATCGCCAGAAGAAACTTTATCGTTAACCTGAACGATAGGACGCTGATTAATACATGTGGTGTGGTTAGAACGAGAGAATTTTACCAAGCGGTAAATATCAACACCAGAATCGCCCTCACCCACTTCAGATTCGTCAGCACGAATCACAATACGTGAAGCATCGACAGAATCGACGGTACCACTACGTTTAGCAACCACTGTTACCCCAGAATCCTTGGCAACTTTACGTTCTATCCCCGTACCAACAAGAGGTTTTTCAGCACGAACACTTGGTACAGCTTGGCGTTGCATGTTTGAACCCATCAAGGCACGGTTAGCATCATCGTGCTCAAGGAAAGGAATTAACGCAGCCGCAACCGAAACAATTTGTCTTGGAGACACATCGATGAATTGAACTTTGTTTACAGATGTAATCATCGTTTCACCACGATAGCGGCAAGCAGCCATATCGTGAACAATTTTACCTTCTTTGTTCACTTCCGTATTGGCCTGGGCAATGTAGAAATTGCCCTCTTCAATGGCAGATAAGTACTCGCATTCATCTTGCAGCTTACCGTCTACCACATGACGATAAGGGGTTTCTAGTAAGCCATATCTGTTCAAACGCGCATACATAGCCAATGAATTGATCAAACCAATGTTTGGGCCTTCAGGCGTTTCAATTGGACAAACACGACCATAGTGGGTGAAGTGTACATCACGCACCTCAAATCCCGCTCGATCACGCGTCAAACCGCCTGGACCTAGGGCTGACACACGACGTTTGTGTGTTACCTCTGACAATGGGTTGTTTTGATCCATGAATTGCGACAACTGACTAGAACCAAAAAACTCTTTGATTGCAGCAGATACAGGCTTCGCATTGATCAAGTCTTGTGGGCTAAGGTTATCAGTTTCAGCAGCACTCAATCGATCACGTACAGCACGTTCTACACGCAATAAACCTATGCGGAATTGGTTTTCAACCATCTCGCCCACGCATCGCACACGGCGGTTACCCAAGTGATCAATATCATCAATGTCACCTCGACCATCACGTATTTCCAGTAACAGCTTCAGCACATCAACAATGTCTTCTTTGGACAAAACCCCTTCACCGTCTAACTGCTCACGACCCAGACGACGGTTAAATTTCATACGACCTACTTCAGATAGATTGTAGCGCTCCTGCGAGAAGAATAAGCCTTCGAAAAGGTTTTCTGCTGCTTCACGTGTTGGTGGCTCACCTGGACGCATCATTCGGTAAATTTCAACCAAAGCCTCTTCACGACTAGTCGTGGAGTCAATGCGAAGTGTACTAGCAACGTAGCTACCTTTGTCGATATCATTGACATACAAGGTAGGAATCTCCAAGTAGCTAGATGACAACAGCACAGCTAACGTCTCTTCAGTGATTTCGGTATTGGCAGGCAATAGTTCTTCACCAGTTTCCTTGTCAATCAGCGCCTTAGCAAGTATTTTGCCGATCAATGCATCACATGGCAGGGTCAGTTGAGTCAACTTAGCTTGTTTCATCGCAGCAATGTGACGTGGATAAATACGATCACCTGGCTTGACAATCACTTTCCCTGATGTATCAGTGATTTCGACAACAGATGTTTCCCCTTTTAAACGCTCAGGGACAATGTCAGCCACAACAATGTCTGGGTTTTTAGGATCGATATGGTACATGTTCACTTCATAGAACATGGATAGAATTTCATCCATGGTATAACCCAAAGCTTTGAGCAACACCGTGGCAGGAATCTTACGTCGGCGATCAATACGGACATAGACGCAATCTTTGGGGTCCATTTCAAAATCCAGCCAAGAGCCCCTGTACGGGATAATTTTGGCGGCATACAATAAGCGACCCGAAGAGTGTGTTTTACCCTTGTCATGTTCGAAAAACACTCCTGGCGAACGGTGTAATTGCGATACAATCACTCGCTCAGTACCATTGATAACAAAACTGCCCGTCTCGGTCATCAAAGGAATTTCACCCAGGAATACTTCTTGCTCACGGATATCTTTGACAACTTTTTGGTCGCCCTGATCGCCTTCTCTATCATAAATAACCAAGCGCATGTCAACACGGATGGGCGCTGAAAATGTGCTATCGCGATTGATACATTGTGCTTTATCAAAGATAGGCTTACCAAGCCTATACCTTACGTACTCTAGCTTTTGGTAGCCTGAATAACTTTCAATGGGAAATACAGACTGGAACGCAGCATGCAGACCAACACTTTCCCGCTCACTAGCGGTAACATCGGCTTGTAAGAAACGCTTGTATGAATCAGACTGAATAGACAACAAATGAGGAACGTCAAAGGCCTCATATGTGCCATCAGTCGAACCATTGAAGGTTTTTCTTATCCGTTTTGACTCGGTGAAACCCAACTTTGCTTCACCAGCTCTCTTTTTGTTGGAAACATTTTGCGTCATACGCGCCCTCTTGATATCACATTGATCACTTTACAGCCTGTAACCACAGAAACCTGTGACGCCCATTAGCGAGCACCACAGGCTTCGAAAATGCTTCAGGGAGTTACTTCACTTCCACTTCAGCACCAGCTTCTACGAGCTGTTTCTTAATGTCTTCTGCTTCGTCTTTAGAGACACCTTCTTTAACAGATGAGGGTGCAGACTCAACCAAGTCCTTGGCTTCTTTCAAGCCAAGAGACGTTATCACCCTAACTACCTTAATAACTGCAACTTTGTTAGGGCCAAAACTAGTCATTACAACGTCGAATTCAGTTTTTCTTCAGCAGCTTCGCCACCAGCACCGCCGACAGGAGCAGCAGCTGGCGCAGCCATGGCTGCGGCAGAAACGCTAAATTCATCTTCCATTGCCTTCACAAGCTCAACCACTTGTACCACAGTTAACTTTTTTATGCCATCAAGCATTGATTGTACTTCTTTAGATAGTTCACTCATTGTTCATTCTCCAACGATTTATTCATTAAATTAAGCAGCGTCTTGCTGTTTCGCTACAGCATCTGTAACACGCACCAATTTGCCCACTGTCTCAGACATGCAACGCGCAGTTTGCGTCAAAGGCGCCATCATCATTGCCATAAGCAAACTGATACCCTCTTCGTATGTTGGCAAACTTGCGAGCATAGCCAGCTGATCTGCTGACATCAAATTGCCCTCAAAAGCCAAGGCTGTTACATCTAATTTATTGTGCTTTTTCGTAAATTCTTTGGCCAATCGGGCTGCAGCGCCAGGATGATCCATAGCGAACAACAAGATAACCGGACCACTAAGGACAGAATCCAAACAAGCAAAGCCTGTCTCTTGGATTGCACGTTTAGCGAGCGTATTACGAACCACACGCACTTTGACGTTGACATCTCGTGCTTTACAGCGCAATTCTGTTAACGCAGACATGGTTAAACCACGGTAATCTGCGACAACAGCGGACACGGCCTCGGAAGCCATTGCTTTGACTTCTGCGACAACTGCCTTCTTTTGCTCTAATTTTAGTGCCATGAATTTACTCCTCTCATCACACCATTAATATTCAGCAGTGCTTCCAAACACTACCACCATCTGCGCGGGAAAATTAAGCCTCACATATGCCAGGCACCCACGGTCTTCGACAGTGTGCAGGTTAAAAACCAACACTACTGCGAACTGATTGCCTCTTACCCCTCTACTGAAGATATATCTACCACAAGACCAATCCCCATGCTTGAAGAGACAGACATTTTGCGCAGGTAAATCCCCTTGGCCGCACTTGGGCGCAAGCGCTTGAGATCTTCAACCAATGCTTTTATATTAGCTACCAATGCATCAACTTCAAAACTAACTTTACCCACACCAGCGTGGATATGACCAGCTTTATCTACACGATATTGTACCTGCCCAGACTTGGCATTTTTCACAGCAATGCCAATGTCTTTTGTCACAGTACCCACTTTCGGGTTGGGCATCAGCCCTTTAGGGCCTAAGATTTGTCCTAACTGACCAACAACGCGCATGGCATCAGGTGCAGCAATAACAACATCGAAGTTCAACTCGCCTTTCTTAACTTTATCTGCCAAATCATCAAATCCAACAATGTCAGCACCTTCTTTGCTGGCTTCCTCAGCCAAATCACCTTGTGCAAACACTGCGACTCTAACCGTTTTACCTGTACCATGAGGCAGTACTGTTGCGCCACGCACTACTTGGTCTGATTTTTTTGCATCAATGCCTAAGCGTACAACAAACTCAATGGTTTCATCAAATTTTACTGACGACATTGACTTAAGCAATGCCACTGCTTCTTCGATAGGGTAAGTGCGATTGATGTCTACTTGCTCGCGCATGACCCCTTTTCTTTTACTTATAGTCATGCAGCACCCCCATCACCTAAATTAGTTTCAATCCCCATACTTCTCGCTGTACCTGCAATAATTAAGACAGCTGCATCCATATCATTGGCTGACAAATCAGGCATCTTAGTGGCGGCTATTTCTTCCAACTGAGCACGCGTCACTTGACCTACTTTCTCTTTATGAGGAACACCACTGCCTTTTTTGATTCCAGCAGCCTTTAGTAGCAACACAGATGCTGGTGGTGTTTTCAGTATAAAAGTAAAGCTTTTATCAGAATATACGGTAATGACCGTTGGTACTGGCAGGCCTTTCTCCAAATCTTTGGTTTTTTCGTTAAATTCTTTACAAAACCCCACAATGTTCAAGCCGTGCTGCCCCAGTGCTGGGCCAACCGGCGGTGCAGGATTGGCAGAACCTGCAGAAATCTGCAGCTTCACGTAGTTGACGATTTTTTAGTTGCCACTTGACTTTTCCTCTATGGGTTCAAACGCCTTCCGGCTCCCACTGTTGTTTTACTAGCTATTTTTCCTACTTCGCCAAATTCTAGTTCAACCTGCGGAGTAGATCGTCCAGGGATGATCATTTTTACAGCCACCCGTAGCCGACTCTTGTCATCGAGTGATATCTTCATGAAACGCTCCGTCCAAGTCGGCAAATGGGCCACCCTACAACACGCACAACCTCACCAACCTCGAATAATGTTTGGGGCCCTAGGCTTGCTGACACCCTCTTCAACACGTATCAATATAGCCTCGTTTGAAATACAAACCTCTTTATTTGAAATAGGGAGTTGGACGTCATTGAAATTGCCATAATAAATCCCATAACATTAAGGTGTGCTTCCCTAACCATACTGAGTTTCGTCAGTCAGTGCATCTGCAACAACACATAGCCAGGAAAAATTTTACGCTCAATGCTTTTCTTAGTGCCACCTTTTTGATCTCCATCACAGTCTCCGAAGGAACCAAGATTTCACCAAAATTTAGTCACCCAGGATTATGCAATGCAGGTAGGACTATACCGGAGTCTTTTACCACACGTTTTCCTTTGAAAGGATACAAAATGGATATTATAGGCAGAGTTCGGTGACCTTACCACGACCGTGTTTGCACTTTTTACCCTACAAATTTCATAATTGGCCCATGCAAACTGTCATGTGTCAATGCCCCATAACACACCTGACATTAATACAACAGTGGTGCCACCAACATGGTATTTCATCTGGAAGCTTCTTGTCTTGTCGGCCAAACCACTTTACGCATCTCCATGTGTCTTTGTTGAGAGCATTTGCAGTGTCTTTGCCTTGACATTGTTTTGCTTGTGCCACCAAGCGCGCCAATAGTACAACAACAATACCAACCGCAGCACGTAATACCATCAACATCAGTAAACCACATATTGGCTACCAATGCTAACGTCAACAAAGCAGTCACAAAGGGCCACCGGGTGTCAGCAGCATTTTTACCTGTGATCTGCTTGGTACTCATTTCCTGGCTGTGAGTTGTGGCAGGCTAGGAGGAGGGGACTCAGACCCCCAACCTGCGGTTTTGAGATCCGCTGCATCACCACCCAGATTGAGCTACTAGCCTATGCCCGGAGGCTGCAAAAACAAGCTCACCCACAGCATCTTACTCAGTAATTACCTCAGTTACATTCCCGGCACCTACTGTTTGCATTACCTTCGCGAATGAGGAAACTTACCGCGCTCCATCGCAATTGGAACAGGTCGGCTCTCGCTACTGCTGTGCATTGTCTCCTGGAAAAAACCTACTTCATCTCTACCGTAGTCCACAGTGGCTTGATCTCCACGTTAAGGAGTGCAACTCAAATTCTCCAGTGGGGGCTGTGGCGTATCATCGGGGGCTTAAGCATGACGCCCGCAACTAAATCTTTGGTCAATACGTACACTTCCCGCTGGAGCTGGTGTTGGCCAGGCCGGAGTCGTTGCCTGGCTTTGCCCTTCCGTGCTTGGCCTCGCTCTGAGCTGCTACATAGCTAAGCGCCCCGCCAACAATACACGTTGTCTCCGCAAAACCTTCGTCCAACAACTTGCGAGAGCAATATACGCACCCGTACGTAATTGTTGTTTGCGGTGCCTCTGAATTTTACCCTGCAATCTCTATCAGATCCCCTGACTTTGCACTACCTCACGCTCGATTCGCCCTGTCGCGTACTGCTGGCCACTTTTTTGACCTGAAATAGAAAATACGTCTTCAATCGGCATCAAAAAGTCCTTGTCTACACGGACGCTCTGGTATCTCAAAGTACTCATCCATCGCCAACACCAAATCTTTGATCAACTTGCGCCACTTTGTAATGCACTGCTTTACCGCCGCCAGTCCTTTCAAGCTGATCCCTTGATGATTCTGGTACTTCGTCACGCCGGAAAGTCGTACTCGCTCAACCGCTCTCTGTACTTCCATTTCTGCCAAATCTGTATCATAATGCCATCTACCATGTCTGCTTTGTTCAAAAGGAAATACCACCATCGATGGCACTACCTGCCTTGCCAACAATATAGCTCTGCTTTGTCACGTGGCATTGGACCATCCGCCGCTGATACAACCAGTATCGCTCAATCCCATGTCTGCTACCGCTGATCATGTTCTTTACATAATCCGTAATGGGACAGTCTGCGTGGGGATGTCGCACTTTCACTGCATACTCAGCGTCTGTGGTTGAGAGTGATCGATGCCCTCGCGCTTTCTCTTCTGGCGCTTTATCTATATCCGCATAGTTTTGAGCTGCCACCATGCTCAACTTTCAGACGCATTTTATAATCAGCTATGTCTGGCTACACCCTTCAATTCCCCAGCGTCATTCAGCACCATAGTCTGCAGTGACCAATTGTACCTACACAGGTGATATGCCGGTTTGCTTCAGCTCAGTTTCTTTGCCAGTGCCTTCATGCCCTCTACCCAAATGTTATGTTTACGAGTTGTCCTACTCCATCTTGGTGCCCCATAACCCGGAATTAGACACGGTGACCTCTTCCTTACCAAGAAGTGCTCTACCAAGCCTGAGGAGCTTCCTTATGGGCTTGCCCAAACCTCAGCCAGCGGGTGATGGGAATCGAACCCACGCAATCAGCTTGGAAGGCTGAAGTTCTACCGCTGAACTACACCCGCTTATTTTCTACCCACCAGTGGTGGAGGGGTAGGATTCGAACCTGCTGAGGCACTAAAGAAGCTAAGTCGCCGGTTTGCAGTCTGATCCCTTTGACCGCTCCGGGGCCCCTCCCGAAAATGGCGCTATTCTCGTACTGTAGCAATGTCGGCCGTACGACAGTTTCCCCGAAGCGTACCGTTACAGTATAAAGGGACTTGGCGCTACAAACAACCGCTTTTGAAATCATCGAAGCCATTAACCTGATTGTGCAAGCCTTGCTATCGCACTTTAGCGTTATCTGTCAGCATATCGACAACAAAGAACCGTTTGCACTTACAGATTATTCAGCGACAAAGCGGCTTGGTATCGGGATAAATATACTTGGCAACGCTTCAGAGGAAGCAACGGATTTCTCTGAGGGTTTCCTGCACGCGCAGCGATAAAGGAGCTGTGCTTAGCGCCCCCTTTATCCTCCCTTCGAAGAGGTTCCGGAGAAGCATCTAGGCGCAGGTTGTGGCCCCCATACCCCCGGCTTTTAGGCAAGGCTTCCTTTGCCACCCCGGGCGCCGGAAACGCGCCTCTTGGCGCTGGCGCCTTCCTGGTTCATTTTTCTGCGCACGTCCACTGATATTCTTCTGGTGAAAACTTGCCGTGGCACTGGCGGCAATGCCATCAAAGCGTACCGCCGCCTTCAAGATTTGATGCTCCATGAGTCAACGCGGCTTCAGAAGCTGCCTAGACCAAATGCGACAAGCATCCAGTCCATCTGTATGGGTGACATTAAACTGTAGCTTTGTTTTGTGTTTCAGGCAAATATGGTTTGCCATTATCACCTAATAACAAAGAAATATTTTAGGGATTGATTTGATGGTGTGACCTTGGCAGCAACCCTGGCAAAATGCAGGCTCTTGCGCCCATGCACCTGGCTGCACCACAGGCGCTTGAATACGAGCTATTTTGTTTTCATCATCAGTGAGCACGTCGGGCGGGAGGCCAAATGCAGCTCACTGCAGCCTCTGAAACCTGAGTGCACCAGAGGTTAGCACTACCTCTTCAGATATGAGGCTGGCTTTCATGCCACAAGTCTTTATCCACAAGCTGCATAAAACACCTGCCTGCAAGCACTTATCGAGGGCGACAAGAGTATCATGTCGCCCCCTCTGCGGTCAAAACACATCATAATAGGATTAAAAACGACCAATTGTGGTCATGAACTCAGTATCTGCAATAAGCTGCATTAATTCTGACTTGGTCCTACATTTCATTTTCGCCTTCATGTTTTTCAAATAATACTCAACTGTTCTAGGTGAAAGTCCCAAAAAGAGTGCGGTTGATTTCACTGTTCTACCACGCATGATTTGAGCCATACATTGTGCTTCACGCAATGTGAAGTAAACATCACCATACCTGGCATCGATCTTAAAGTGCCGCCGCGTTATCTGCGTGGGGTGACGATCAGCCTTTATTTTCTGTAATTTTACTTGAAATTTATCCCAGTCTGGCATACTGGGTTGACTTAAGCAGAGGTTATCCACTATCTTTGACGATTGTTCCATCATTGCTCCTTATTGTGGTTATGATTTCCTACCAACCAAATAAATCATAACACATTAAATTCGATGCAACAATACATAAAAAACACCTGTGGTGAATAATTTGAATTTTATCTTTCAACCTGAGACAATCGAAGCAATAAAATAGAATCCAACCATATGAACAAGCTTGCAAAAAATCTATCCTTCTTACTCAAACATTATCGTCTTAGCGCCTCGAGATTAGCTAGGCAAACAGGCATTCAGCAGCCCGTGGTTCATCGCATTGCTGCAGGGGATACCACCAACCCTAAAATTGAAACACTACTGCCCATTGCCCAACATTTTGGCATTCAAGTTGAACAGCTCTTTGGTACTCAACCAATGACGCTGGGCTTACCTAAGGTCACTACCCTCCCCATTCTTAATGCCCAGCAAGTGGTGCAGCACATGCGCTATGATCATGCTATCCCATGCTCACATTTCATTACCACTGACTTACACACTACTTCCAGAGCATTTGCCTACATTGCCCCAGACAACAGCATGTTCCCTATTTTCCCACTCAATACAGCACTCATCTTTGATCCTGAAGCAGCTTATCACGACCAAGATTTTGTGCTGGCTTTAAGCGACAACAACTTGATTTTTAGAAAATTAATTGGTGATGGGAAAACCCTGAAGCTTAAGCCACTACATGGTGACTATGACACCGTTACTCTAGGAAAAGAAGACCAAATTCTGGCGCCGTTGCTGCAGGCAAAACTCACCTATCTCAAATCTGAGCGTGACCCAATGAAAGACCCGACTGTCATGCAGGTCAGGCATGAAGATGTCACTGAACCCACTGAATAGTGGCACGACATTAATACAGAGGCTTAAAGGACGGCGGCCTACTTTTGAAACGCCGATGCCCCCATAGATATTGCTCGGGAAATCTTTTCACAGCTTGCTCTATGACAGAATTTATTGCAGCGGCTGACGCCACAGGATTTTCCTTGGGAAAAGGTTCAATCATGGGCATGAATGCCAAACGGTAGCCTTTGATAGAAGCATCCCTGAAAAAAAATGCCGGCAGCACCACAGAACCAGAAATCCTGGCCATTTTCTCCACCGCCACCACGGTAGCAGCAGGGTTGTTGAAAAATGGTGCAAATACGCTATGTTTGATACCATAATCTTGATCAGCAAAATAAGCCATACATTCACCTTTTTTTAGCAAGCGACAGGCTTTAAGCTGTTCATGCTGATAGAAAACTGACTTGGCATAAGAGCGCTTTTGAGCCACATAGTCGTTGAGTACTTGGCTTTTTTGTGGCCTTACCATGGCATGGTAGTCAACACACCTCCCCAAATAAACACCCATCAAATCTGGAGGAGCGAAATGCGCAGTGACAATCAATATGCCGTTGCCACTAGCTTTGGCTTTAGCCAAATGGCCCAACCCCTCAGTTACGCAAGGCGCTATAGGTAAAGCACCCATATGCTGCCGCCAAGCTAAACCCATCTCCAAAAAGCCAGTACCAAGACTGGTAAAATGATTAGAAACCAGCTGAGCCTGCCTGACTGCTACCAGATCTGGAAAACATGCAGCGACATTGGCTTGAACAATCCGAGCTCTTTCCCGAAGTGCAAGGCGAATCAGCCTACCTATCCATTTACCACACCATATTCTGCTGGAGAAAGGCATTCGCGATATGGTTTTTAAGAAAGTGATGAGCAACGCCCACCCCCATGAGCGCGGCAGGAGCCAAAGCCGGAGATACGCAGACACCTCATTCATCCATTTTGCCTGAAAAATCTTTGAGTACATACAAAGTCCCACAGTAATAGCACGTGGCTTTGCCAGATTTTTCTATGGGCAAATAAACGCGAGGATGTGCATGCTGAATACCTTGGTGAGACATGGGACAAGCTAATGGTAAATCCTCACCAGTGATTTCTACCCAATCATCTGCACAGGCTTGATCGTTCATGGTCATGACAATACTCCTAGAGACCTACATCTCAGTTATGCTATCACATAACAACGGGCAAATGTACTGACTAACCATTTCAAATTACCTTTTTTTTTACGAATGCATGTAGCTGGCCTGCTTGACATTGACCCAGCGCTGCTGCAAGGCAGTAACCCTTTCAGGCGCATGCTGCATCAACCACTTGGCCACTTTTTGCACCCCCTCAAGCAAAGCCTGATCTCGTAAAACATCTGCAATACGGTACTGAGGTAGGCCAGTTTGCTTTGTCCCTAGCACTTCTCCACTCCCACGCCACTGTAAGTCTTTTTCTGCAATGACAAAACCATCGTGGGTACTGCGCAGCAAATGCAAGCGAGCTTGCCCACGGCTAGATAGAGGCGACTGATAGAGCAACACACAGTAACTTGCAGCACTGCCTCGACCAACTCTTCCACGCAGCTGATGCAGCTGTGCCAGCCCTAGTCTCTCTGCATTTTCAATAATCATCAAGTTGGCGTTGGGCACGTCAACCCCAACCTCAATAACTGTTGTTGCTACCAGTAAGGCAATTTGTTGATTTTTGAACTGTTGCATTACAGTCTCTTTTTCATCAAATGGCATTTTACCATGCACCAAGCCCACATTAACGCCTGGCAAACGTTTGGCCAACATATCAGCAGTGGCTTCAGCCGCTTGGCATTGCAAGACCTCAGATTCATCAATTAGTGTGCACACCCAATAGGCTTGCCCTCCGCCCTGATAATTAGCTAACACCCGTTCAACAACATCATCTCTTCGACTGTTGGCCAACACGACAGTTTGTATCGGCTTTCTCCCTTTGGGTAAAGCATCAATGATAGAATAATCAAGATCTGCATAGGCTGTCATTGCCATGGTTCTCGGAATGGGTGTAGCTGTCATGATAAGTTGATGTAGTACAAACCCATTTTTAGAACCTTTTTGTATTAACGCTTGTCGCTGTCCTACCCCAAAGCGGTGCTGCTCGTCGATAACAGCTAATCCAAGATCGGCAAAAGTCACCTCATCTTGAAATAAAGCATGGGTGCCAACCACCACCAGAGGAGCCTGCTTTGCTATCGCCTGCAAAACATCTCTGCGTGCTTTTGCGCCTTTACCTTCGCCGAAAAAACCGCACCTTAATATCTGTTTTCCAAACCACTGTGAAAAATGCATTAAAATGCTGTTTCATTAATATTTCCGTGGGCGCCATCAGTGCTGCCTGTTTACCCGAGGCCAAGGCACGACAAATGATCATAGCAGCGACCACAGTTTTGCCACAGCCAACATCACCCTGCAGCAAACGCATCATAGGCACAGACTGATTGAGATCTGCATCGATTTCTTTGATAACCCTTTTCTGAGCATCTGTAAGGTCAAATCCCAACCATTTCACCAACTGCTGGCGCAGGGAGTCATCCTGCTTCAGCGCCTGTGCCTGTTGGCGCCTGAATATTTCACGACTTTGTATCATTACCAACTGATGTGCCAGCAATTCTTCAAAAGACAAACGCTGCACTGCAGGGTGATTTCCATTCATTATTGATTTGGTATCTGCATGCAAAGGTGGGTTATGGACAAACTGTAATGCTTCTTCTAAGGAAGCAAAACCATATTGATGACGAATAAAATCAGGTAAATACTCTTGTAAAGCACCATGGCTTGCAAAATACACCAGCGCTTTTGCCACTAGCGATCTAAGCATCACTTGTCCCAGCCCTTCTGTCAGTGGGTAAACGGGTGTTAATGCTGATGACAACGGTGCCTTAGTCTGGCTATCAACACGCTGATACTCAGGATGCACCATCTCTAGCCCTTTTGACCCAAACCTGATTTCCCCAAAGCAACGCAGTATCCCTCCAACTTGGGATAGCTGAGTCTTCATGGCGTGGCTGAAGTGAAAAAAACGCAGTGTCAGAAGACCTGCACCATCGGAAAGATTAACCAAGAGACTTATACGCCGTCCGTAAATTACTTGCGCAGAGAGAATCTCACCCTGCACCAATTGCTGCATCCCTACGGTCACGCGATTGATAGGAATAATGGTGGTTCTATCTTGATAGGATCGGGGCAAATGGAACAGAACGTCCTGCACTGACTGAATACCAAGCCCCGCAAGTTTTTCTGCCACTTTTGTACCAACACCAGCCAACTGCGTACAAGGAACACTAGATAGGCACGGCTTCGCTGTCATCCCCTACCTCCATTAGCCACAGTGTCGAGAAGCCTGAATCACAATGCGCTCACGCCTTAACAAACGCAGTACTTTGGCTAAATGTAATCGATCTTTTATCCACACTTTCACATTACCTTCAGCAAAGCCATTCTCCAAACCCCTCACATCCAAATCGATGATAGATACTTGGCTGGCTGCCAAAATAGAGGTTAAGTTATTCAAAGAACCAATTTTGTCCTCCACAACAAGCTTTAATTCCACCGGAAATTCACTGCTTATCTCGTCAGACCAACGCAAAGGTATCATACGCCCCTGCTGTCTCACCCTGCCGATTTTTTTACAGTGCGCCACATGCACCGTCATCCCCAGACCCGGCGTCATCACTCCGAGCACTTTGTCACCAGGGACAGGGTAGCAACAATTGGCCATTTTGATGCCTGGATCATCAGCAGCACCAATGATTAACTCAGGCATCAAGATGGCCTTGTCATCTTCTGATGATTTTTGTGCCCCCAACAACGCCAACAAGCTTTCAACCACCTGCTCCGGCTCTTGATAGCCCAAACCAATGGTCTCGTATAAATCGTCGATGGTCTTGCATTTATAACGTTCGAATAGCTTCTTTAGATATGATTCTTTCACATGCTGAAGGGCAACTTGTTGCTGAATCAGTATTTGCTGAAACAAGCTTTCACCCAAAATAATCGACTGCTTGCGACGCTGGTGTTTGAGATAATTGCTGACTTTGCTGCGTGCCTTCCCTGTGACAACAAACTTCAACCAAGAGAATTCTGGCTTGGCCTCAGGTGATGTGATTACCTCCACTGTTTGCCCACTGGATAAAATAGTAGATAACGGCACCAAATGCCTATCAACCCGAGCCGCTACACAGTTTTCACCAATGTCAGTATGCACCGCATAAGCAAAATCCAGTACGCTAGAGCCCTGTGGGAGTTCTCGCACTTCGCCTTGTGGTGTAAATATATAAATGGTATTGGGAAACAAATCCATCTTAACATTTTCAATAAATTCAACGGAATTCCCAGATAATTTCCACATATCTAAGAGATTCTGAAGCCACTCTTGCTTAATCAGCTCGGCCTGACTGACATCAACCTCACCTACCTTATAAAGCCAATGTGAAGCTAGGCCATGACTGGCAAGCCTATCCATCTCATAGGTTCTAATCTGCACTTCGACAGGCACACCGTTGGGACCAAAAAGTGTTGTATGCAATGATTGGTACTTGTTGGCTTTAGAATTGGCAATGTAATCCTTGAATCGCTCAGAAAATGGCACATAGAGCTGATGAGTTACACCCAAACAGCGATAGCAGTCATCTACAGATTCTAACAACACCCGAAATGCATATACATCTAAAATTTCAGAGAGCAACAATTTCTTATCGCGCATTTTTTTGTAAATACTGTATAGCTGCTTTCTTCTTCCTTTGACTTCATATTGTACCAAAGGACTTCTTGCCAATACTTCTTTGATATCTTGCTTGATTTGATTGAATTGTTCAGCACGCTCACCTTCAGCTTTTTCTACTGCAGCAGCTAGCACTTTTGAGCGAAGTGGATATTTGGCAGTAAAACTGAGATCCTCCATTTCCATGGCAAATTCATGCATACCAAATCGGTTGGCTACTGGCACATAGATGGTTAAGGTTTCTTCAGCTTTTCTGCGCTGTTTTTCTGGCGGCAAGGATTCTAGCGTACGCATATTATGTAGGCGATCTGCCAGCTTAATCATGAAAATACGTACGTCTGAAGCCGTGGCAAGAAACATCTTGCGTAGATAAGCGGCCTGTTCTTCCTCACGGTTTTTAAAGTTTAACCTTGTGAGTTTACTCACACCATCGACGAGCATGGCAATAGGCTCACCGAAGCGCTCGGCTATTACTTCTTTCTCAACTTCAGTATCTTCAATAACATCATGCAACAGCGCAGCCGCAATAGTCTGGTAGTCCAGCTTCATGGCAGAAAGGATTAAAGCGACCTCAACAGGATGGGTAATGTAAGGAATACCAGAGTGGCGCATCTGGCCTTTGTGGCACGCTCTAGCAAAGCGAAAAGCCTTGTAGATAAGTGCTATTTTCTCTCTGTCTAGATAATATAATTTGTATCTAAGTTTAAAAAAAAGCCACACAATAAAGCCCTTGTCACAAGAAAAAAATCCTGAAGGTGGCGTTTATCATGCAATCACTCACTGGGTACGCAATTAACTGTCTTCCTCAGCAGGGGCATTATTTTCAGAGGCTTCTCCAGCCTCAGCAGCTTCACCTTCAACGTCAGTAACAGCCGTAGAGGTTTCTTCCTCTTTGCTAGCTTTCACTTTGGCATCATCTTCTTCACCCTGCAAGTCTGCTCGCTCAAACTCTTCCATAAAAATGCCCTCGGCAATTTCACGCAAGGCCACAACCGTGTTTTTATCATTCTCTATATCTAGAGGGGATTGTGCATCTGCCCTATCTAGCTTGCGCGCTCTTTCAGAAGCCCTCAGCACCAAATCAAAACGATTGGGAATTCGCTCGATACAATCTTCAACCGTTACTCTAGCCATGCCTCAATCCCATATAGATAATTAAAAACATTAGTTTAACTGTTTAGAGCAAAACTTTCCAGTATTTTTCTCAATGCTGGCTCTTGACGTTTAATCCGTAACCGTGCGCTCTGAACAATGCAAGCCAAATGCTTTAAGGCCAAATCAAAATCATCATTCACTAGCAAGTAATCATAATGCTTGTATTGCCCCACCTCACCCTGAACTTGCTCCATACGTTTAGCAATACTTGCTTCGTCATCTTGGCGACGAGCCTGAATGCGTGAACGTAGTACAGGCATAGATGGTGGCAAAATAAAAATTGACACTGCCTCAGGATACATTGACCGAACTTGCTCAGCGCCCTGAGTGTCAATCTCTAAAATAACATCCTGCCCTGCATCCAACTTAGCCAAGACCCAGTCCTTGGAAGTACCGTAGCCTTCACCAAAGACATTGGCATACTCTAACATGGCACCACTGCTTACCATGTGATCAAAAGCGTCACGCCCAACAAAGAAATAGTTGATACCATCCCTCTCGCCCGAACGCTTGGATCGCGTTGTGTGGGAGATTGACACCATCAAATTTGGCAGACGCTTAACCAACTCAGCCACAAGGCTGGTTTTCCCAGTCCCAGACGGAGCTGAAACTACAAATAAACCACCCTGATCCATAAAGCAACTCCGATAAAAAACAATGGAATAATAAATTATTCAATATTTTGAACTTGTTCGCGCATTTGTTCAATTGAAACTTTCAACTGCACTGCAGCATGCGATATTTTAGCATCTACTGACTTCGAAGCCAAGGTGTTCGCCTCACGATTCAATTCTTGCATCATGAAATCTAAGCGGCGGCCTATGGGTCCATCCCCCTCCAACACTCGCAAGACCTCGTTAACATGAACTTCTAAGCGCTCAATCTCCTCAGAAACATCCATTCTCTGGGCAAAAATAATCATTTCTTGCTCTAGACGCATGGGATCGAAACCACTTTTGACTGCGCTCAATTTGGCATGGAGCTTTTCTCGTTGCTTTCGCAACACCCAAGGCATACGCTTTTTAATGGCGGCTACCTCTTCCAGAAATATCTCCAAACGGATTTTGATGGCTTGCCCTAAGGCTTTCCCTTCACGCATACGCACTTTAACCAGGGAGCTTGTCACTGACTTCAATAATGACATTACATCCTTCCTGACTTCATCAATCACCATAGACTTTGCCTGCAAGACTCCTGGCCATGACAATAAATCCCAAGCGTTCACCCCTTGCGCATGTGGATATACAGACGCCATGGCTTCGACTGCTTCTGTTAACTGCTCAACAAGGTGCATATTGACTCGAAATGCACTATCATCTTGGATTGGCTCAAATAGGACCCGGCATTCTGCCCGGCCACGGCGCAGATAATGTTTGACTACCTGAGACCCCTCATCGATAAACTGATCCCAATTTTCTGGCACGACCATATGAACATCGAGATATCGATAGTTTAATGTTCTCATTTCTATGGTAAGAATCCCCATGTCAGTTTGCATGACTTCTCGCGCAAATGCTGTCATACTTGAGACCATCAATTCGTCATCCGTTTACTCACTGAGGATGACTATACTAACGAATCCTTTCACAGAAGACACCCATTTTTTCAGTTTTTCTTACCACAACCCCCTTCCATATTAAACATAACCAATTGATATAAATAAAAATCATAAATAATATCATCAAGCAAGGATTCCATTCCCCCATCTCCACATGTTATAATACTTATTATTGACTCAAAATTCTGTAAAAACAAACTCAAAACCCATGAAAAACCAATGCTTTAACTTATAAGGAAAAGCTTTTTATGCGTCAAGTTACCCTAGAAAATGACTACACCATGCACGCTGAAGGGTCAGTACTAATCACTATTGGCAACACCCGGGTACTGTGCAACGCCAGCATCGCTTCCAACCTGCCCCGTTTTTTACAAAATAGCGACCGTGGCTGGGTTACTGCTGAATATGGCATGCTCCCAAGATCTACCCATGAGCGCATGAACCGTGAAGCAGCCATAGGCAAACAAGGTGGTAGGACCTTGGAAATCCAGCGCCTTATTGGTCGTTCTTTGCGTGCAGCGGTTGACCTTAAGAGGCTTAAGGATGTCTGTATCACAGTAGACTGTGATGTCCTTCAGGCTGATGGAGGCACACGCACAGCAGCCATCACCGGGGGCTGTGTTGCCCTGCGTCAAGCCATCAACCACCTTTTAGCCGCAGGAAACTTAAGCAAGATCCTTTCAAACATTGGGTTTCTGCTATTTCCGTAGGCATGGTCGATGGGCGAAGCGAGTACTTGACCTAGACTATGAAAAAGACAAGCCAGGCAGACACAGATATGAATGTGGTTATGAATGATGCGAACAAATTTATTGAAATCCAAGGCACCGCGGAAAAAAAACCCTTTGATGATGAAGCTCTGGCAACCATGCTAAAGCTTGCCAAGCAAGGCATCAGTGAACTATTTGCCTTACAACAGCTGGCTATTTCTGAATCTACATAGCGCTATGCCTTAATATCATATTCCACAATCAGGGGCGCATGATCAGAGAAACGTTGTTGCTTATAGACGCTTGCAGCCTGAATTTTTGGCATCAAATCCTGGCTCACCACTTGGTAATCAATGCGCCATCCAACGTTATTATCCCAAGCCCTGCCTCGATTAGACCACCAGGTATAGACATCAGGCTCTTTATTAACCACCCGGAGTGCATCCACCAACATATCTTCAGCAAACAAAGCGTCCATCCACGCTCTCTCTTCTGGTAAAAATCCTGAATTTTTCTGATTGGCTTTCCAATTTTTCAAGTCAATGGCTTTATGAGCAATATTCCAATCACCCGATATAATCAGTGATTTACCCAACTCTTGCAAACGCTTCAAATGCACCATCACCGTGTCCAGATAGGCAAATTTTACAGCCTGGCGTGTATCGCCACTCGTTCCTGATGGCAGGTATACTGAAGCCACAACATAATTGGCAAACTCTGCGTGCACATAACGCCCTTCCTGATCAGACACAGCCCAGTCCAAACGCTGCACCACCTGCTCAGGAGTTTTTTTGAGATAAAGCGCCACCCCGCTATAACCTTTTTTTTCTGCACATGCTAAATAACGATGATAACCATCGGGGTTGAACACGGGATCTTGTAACTGATCTTCTTGGGCTTTGATTTCTTGCAAGCACAGTACATCCACTGATTGCTGCGCAAACCAATCAAAAAAACCTTTGCGAGCTCCAGCACGAATACCATTGATATTCAACGTCATAACACGCACACACAACCTCTCTTAGGAAGATACTCCCGTTGAACCAAAGCCACCTGTACCACGCTCACTTTGATCAAATGTATCCACCCACGCAAAGCTTGGATGCATGACGGGAACAAAAATCAACTGCGCTATTCGATCACCTGGCATGATACGAAATGGTGTATCACCACGATGCCAACATGATACCATGAGCGGACCTTGGTAATCGGCATCAATCAAGCCGATCAAATTACCTAGCACAATACCGTGCTTATGCCCAAGTCCAGAACGCGGCAAAATCATCCCTGACAAACATGGATTGGCTATATACAGAGCTATCCCTGTGGGAATTAGCTCAGCATCACCAGGACAAAGGCGTAGCGGCTTATCTAAGCATGCCACCAAATCTAGCCCCGCTGAACCTGGCGTGGCGTATTGAGGTTCAGGAAATGTCGTACCCAGTCGAGCATCAAGTTTTTTGACTTGGACAATACCGGTTTTTTCTTTGAGTAACTCCATCATTATTTCTCCATTACTAACATGGTCAATCTGGACATGCAGATTAACTGACCACCCGCATTACAAATTTCTATCCCCCAAACCTGAGATTTTCTACCCAAATGAATGGGCCTGGCTGTTGCAGTCACCAAACCATTTCTTGCCGCCCTAACATGATTGGCATTAATATCCAGACCTACACAAAATAAGACCGACTGATCCACACAAAAATTTGCTGCTGTGCTACCCACTGTTTCTGCCAGCGCACAAGATGCTCCACCATTCAGCAACCCCATGGGTTGTTTTGTTGTTGTATTCACAGGCATGGTGGCCTTGAGGTAGTTGTCACCCACTTCAATAAATCGAATATCCAAGTGTTCACATAAGGTATTTTTACCGCGCCTATTTGCTATGTCAACATTGAGTGCTGTTAGCCAAATGCTTTTTTCCAACACAATCTCCTTAATAACAAGATACCTTAACGCATCTTCCTCATCACTGCCCAATCATCGTTTTGCTGATTCGCGACAAAGAAATCAGACAGCCTATCACCATTGAGCTGATAAAACCTCAGCTACTCTGGGCCTAACAAATACACCATATAGCTACTAGGTCAATCAATTGTTTCACCCGACAACTCATGCTGGAGTGCTGCCACCTGTTCGTCTAGCTTTTGATTGTTGTTGATCTTTTTGCCAGATTTTGTCTCATATAACATGAAACATATCTTCGCACTTTCTGAATAAGATTGCCAATAAGAGTCACCAGTCAGTGAAAAGCTTGTTGAATCTAGATTTTCTGTTTTTCCTAACAGGACTTTCTCTAATGCAATCTCCATCGCAACTTCACCAAAAAAGCGCGGATATTCGTAAGCAGTAATTTCCTCCAGCACTATTCCCTAAGCAACAATTTTTGCCTCTAATCAAGTTAAGTTGTCTACAGACACCAGAAATTATGCCATACTAATCAAAATTTTCGGGTTTTAGTTCATCCACAACAAGTTCCATAATCCGTTAATCTTCTCTTAGGTGGATGTTTTATATGTAACTTATTTTTATTTGACTATTCTTGTCCAGAGATCACCGGAATGTAGGACAGCGCATTAAAATAACTTTATTGCCTATAGCCATCATTAATGAGGATACGCCTATGACAGGCTCTGAGCACATACATCCAATAGAATCCAATGGCGAGAATGGCAATAACTATCATTTTGTCAAACGCAGAGATAATGAAGCTGTGATACTCAAAGTTTTCTTTATAATTGCAACTGTGGCTCTTGGTGTCGCCCTATTTTCAGCACTTACACCCATAGAAAGCTTTATTGTCTTGGCCTTGGCGGGACCTGTTTGGAATACTGTTGATGGCTTGGGGCTGTTTACCAAAGATACAGGATTAAAAAACTCCAGAACACTGCATGGCACTTTTGATTATTTGCTGCTTGGCATTGTTGGCTTAGCCACCCTGATTTACGGGCTAGCTGCTTTTGTCAGTCACGGCACTTTATTTAGCTCACTGCCATTGCAAATCTTAATTGGACCGATTGGATGTGGTGTTTTTGCTATCACCGGATTTTGGCTTGCCGTGGAAGAAGCTGATGAAGCCTATAAGATGCTTAACGAGGCACACAAGAGTGGCGAAAGAAGCGCTCTTATCAACGCTTATGAAAAACTCACTTTCGATGTAGGCTCTTGGCTTTTTGCAGGTGCTGGCGCAACCGTGATTACGGCTGCCGCAATAATTGCCTTTTTTAACCTCCCTCTTGCAGGAACTCTTATGATTGTTGGGTTCGTGACATATGCCTTAGCTGCCAGCATCAAATTAACCCAGCTCGTGGGAGTAAGCCATCTTGCAGTGGCTTACGTTTTACTACCTAATAACGCTGTGCAATCATCGACCTTGCACATGCATGAAAAATTAATTACACAACCAGTGTTGGAAGGCGCCAGCCACCCAAAATCCAATCGCCACAACACAAAGGAAGAGAGTTCGCCAACATCATCAACAGAAAGCGCCCACACAGACCTCCAGAAACCAAGCATGGAAGATTCGGATCTTAACAACTTATTTATCCCGGGCAGGTAGCAATTTGGTATAGGTGATTGTTCGCCACGGCTTGTATAGCAAAAGATAATGCTATACTTTTGTGAGGATATAACGGCCGCCAAGACAGCAAGTCTTTTAGGCATCAATAGGAATATAATCAACCGTTATTTCAATCTTTTTCGGCAAACAATAGTTTCCTCCCCTTTAGTTCAGGCGGTTTATTCTCTGGTGAAATTGAATTTGATGAATCATACTTTGGTGCCAAGAGAGTTCGTGGTAAACGAGGGCGAGGTGCTGCTGGTAAAACACCTGTTTTTGGTCTCTTGAAGCGTGATGGAAATGTTGTAACCCTCCCATTTTTAAAACTAGTTAAAAGTAGAGTTTCCCAACTTATGTGTTAACCTTTTCCCTCTGTTCAGCAAAAGAAAACTGGCGTTAACCCTTCCGGTGATTGATGCAGGACATCTTGGTCTTACATAATTAGCCAGTCACGAGTGATAGCCTTCTCGCAAAGAACCAAACATGTTCATATCAAGAACATCCTCTAAAGGTCCGATTGAACGCTCGACAAAACCATTTTGATGGTTTGCCAGGGTTGAGATATATTGAACTAAGATGTGATGCCGATTAGCCCACTCTTTAAAAAAAAAAAGTAGATGATGTGAATTCTGTACCATTATCTACTCAATTATCTCTAGGTAACCCCAACTCAGATGCAATCATATCTAGCATATCAATAACCTGCTGGCAGGCAGTGAAAATTAACTTGGTTCAGCTAATATAGCTTCACAGTTATAATCCATCAATGACGATTAAACATCCTAAATTTACGCCCACAATACAGTGCACGTCCTGACATGAAATCCATCGACCAGCAAACATTAGGATAGATAGTTTGCATAGCAGTCTGGCCTCACCTTTGGGTATTCGCTTTCGTGGCTTTATACACGAATATTTAGACCTAATTTACACTACCCATGCGCCGTACACGCCTTGATTCCATGGTTTCTTGTCAGCCTTCAGTTTATCCATCATTTTATCAAAACCCATCGTTTGTGTTCATCAGCCAGTGATTGCAAGCATGCTTCTATCGCAGCATCACCTTCATGCGCATTTCGGCTTATAGTAATAAGCGGTTTGCTTATCGAAACCAATGCGCAGGCGTGTGCTAACGGTGTACTGTCTTTTCAAATCCTCGATCAGCATTCGTCGAGTATCTCTGGGAACTTTTTCAATCACCTCCTTAAGGATTTTGTGTTCCAGACTAATATCCAGCATACATGCCTTTAAGGCGGTGGTTTCAGCCTCAAAGCGCTTTCAAGCGTGTTAGCTCTGATAGCTCATCCCAGCGTACTTTGATTTCAGTTTATGGTAAAGTGCTATTAGCAATCTTATATTTGACATACATCATTGACAGGCATGCCTGCCTCTGCCTCATTTAGCATGTTAAACATTTGTGTATCTGTTAATTTACTTTTCTTCATCTTTAGTCTCTGTTTCATTAAAATTTAACAGAAAACTCTCCTTTTGGGCAGTCTTATTCTAGGGGGGAGGGTTACCAGTCAACGATTGATTGCAGCAACATTGCAAACATCGCTCTAATTTAGCGGCGCGATTAACAAGAAATCACATGGATAATCTCCGCCCTGATAAACCAGCGTTGCCAGATAACGCTATATTCAGCTGATATAAAATGTATTCTCTCTTCTCGTCAACCTATGGTTATATCCAGATTGCTGGCGCTATTAAATGCTGGACAATATCAATCAGGCAAAAGTAATATTAATCACAAGCGTGTTTATAGGATAATGCGAGATAATAATTTACTGCTTTCTCGCTATGTAACCAGACCGTGCAGGTACACGACGGCAAGATCGGTACGTTGCATTCAATACTCGATGGTGTTCTGATGGCTTCTATATTACGTGTGACGATGGTTCGCGGGTTCAAGTGGCTTTTTCACTAGATACCTGCGATCGTGAAACCACGCCGTTATGTTACTTCAAACAAAGGCATTGATGGCGCAATGATTAGCGACTTGATGGCAGAACGATGCTATATCGTTTTGGTGAGTCGGTAAGGTTCCCATAAAATACAATTATGGCTCAGTGATAATGGTCCTTGTTATATTGCTAGAAAGACCGTTGCCTTTGGTCGATCTATCGGGTTAGAAATTTGTACGACACGGCCTTACAGCCCAGAGAGTAATGGGATGGCTGAGGCATTTGTTAAAACGTTTAAAAGAGATTATGTATGGCAGGGTGACTTATCATCAGCAAAGCGGGTTATGGAACAATTACCAGCCTGGTTTGAGGATTATAATGAGCACGCGCCACATAAAGGCTTGCAAATGTTGTCGCCTAGACAGTATATTCGCAAGTGCAGTCTAGCTGTGTAAAGATGTGGATCGGTTTTAGGGGGCAACTCCAGTAAAGATGTGGATCGGTTTTAGGGGGCAACTCCACGGCCAGGTATCAGGATCGTTACTGATACACACAGAAAGACCGCATGCTTGATAAATTCTTTGCTTGGCCTCCTTAAATACTGTAATTACAATCCCCAGCTGCTGCTACGCAGCCCAATGCGGCAAAAATTTCAAACACTTAGCGCCCCATCAAGCAACTCAACGCGCTTGTCATGAATAGCTTTGCCCAAATCAGCGCCAAAAAACCCTTGCGCCTGCAATGCAGCTACATCAACTTGCTGACACGCAATAAAACCTCGCTGTAAACGCTCAATATCTACCGTGACACCATGCACTACCTGCGCTACTTGTAACCATTGCCAGAAACGGTCTTCACGACGAATAATGTCTAATTGTTCAAATATTGCCAGCAAATCTTCAGCTGACAAAGCATCCAATTGGGTCACTTTTTCACCATGTTTGCTTACCATCTGCGCCATCTCCATAGCTGCCGATGGCACACGTACTCTTGTGTCCATAGCTTGTAAAGCTTCCAAACTGCATCGCCCCCAAATCGCTGCAAAACGCCCTTTTACATCCTCCAAAACTTGAACAACCTGCCCTATATAAATTGATAAGCCATCCTGAATCCCCACAAGCTCAGGCATCAAAATGGACAGCACCTCCCCCATTAGCAATACAGCAAAAAAACGCTGTGGTGCCTCTGCCGACAGTGCCTTGCCCAATTCTTGCCAAACGCGTTCAGGCACCAAATTCGCCAACTCTCCGCTCTTCGCCATCTCTTGCAACAAAGTCATAGTCTCATCAGCAACTTCAAAATCAGGGAAAAAAGCCGCAAAGCGGGCCAAACGCAGTACACGAACAGGATCTTCAACAAAAGCTTCAGACACATGCCGCAGCACCTTGCCTTGCAAATCCTTTCTCCCACCATAAGGATCTATCAACACATTATCGCCAGTCAAACGGGCCATGGCGTTGATGGTCAAATCACGCCTGCACAAATCATCCTCAATCGTCACTTCAGAACCCGTATGGAAAGTGAAACCATGATAGCCGTGACCAGATTTACGCTCAGTTCTTGCCAACGCATATTCTTCACCTGTCTCAGGATGGAGAAAAACCGGAAAATCTTTACCTACTGGCTTGTAGCCCTGCGCCAACATCTCATCAACAGTAGCACCAACGACACACCAATCCTTCTCAGTGACCACACGCCCTAATAATTCGTCCCTAAGTGCACCACCCACCAAATAAATTTGCATAACCATCAATATTCCTTTTCCTTATCTCATGGTAATTTATAGTAAAATCCGTATAATGGCAAAATCAATCACCAACCTAGTTGCATTACCTCGTGTCTATATCCTCCAAGCTTCAACACTCCCTTTCACGCCTGATGGGGCGATTGGCCAACTGCAAAAGTCCTAGATTTAGCCAATTCGCCATTCGCATGGCCATAAAACAACTAAACATTGACTTGTCAGAAGCCCAAACAGAGCAATTTACCAGCCTCAACGACCTTTTCACTCGCAAGCTCAAACCTGACGCCAGACCACTCGCCCCCGAACCAGCGATTTTATCCCCGGTGGATGGCACTCTAAGTGCCATAGGCAAAGTGCAAAATCACCGGCACATCAACATCAAAGGCCATGATTACACAATAGAGTCTCTCTTTGGAGAATACCATAATTTCAGCGCCCCCTTTACCAAAGGTGATTTTGCCCTCTACTACCTAGCACCACACAATTATCACCGTGTACATGCTCCACTTTCAGGCACATTAACCCACATGCTTAGCGTACCTGGACAATTGTTTTCCGTAAATGAAAATCTGGCTCCCAAAGACGTGTTTAGCCGTAACGAACGGGTAATTGCTTTATTCGATGTCCCAGGAGGCCAAATGGCAGTCATCTTTGTTGGTGCTTTTTTAGTAGGTAGCATTCATACCCACTGGGCAGGCGCCGTTTGCCCGGATCCTAGCAGCCCCAAAATCACCCGTCACAACTACAAACTCAATGAACACTCTTACCAAAGAGGCAATGAACTAGGACATTTTCAGTTTGGCTCATCCATCTTAGTGTTATTTTCTGAGAATTTGGTTGAATGGCAAGCCCAGCTGCCCATTGACAAAGCGGTCAAAATGGGGGAATCTCATGGCAATTTTCTAGGAAAATCATCATGATTGCTATTGCATCTTCTGGTGGGAAAAAATTAGGCGTCTTTACCCTCACCATGATTAACATCATGGCAGTCGCCAGCTTACGCACGCTACCATTCAGTGCAGAATATGGCTTTAGTCTGTTGTTTTACTATCTTGTCGCCACCATCACATTCTTTATTCCTATTGCCCTAATATCTGCAGAACTCTCCACAGCCTGGCCATCGCGGGGCGGGGCTTACATCTGGGTACGCGAAGCCTTTGGCGATCGGTGGGCTTTTTTAACCATATGGATGCAATGGATATTTAACTTGATTTGGTTCCCAACCATTTTGGTATTCATTGTCGAAACTGGTCTTAGCATCTTCTTTCCAAATTGGGCACAACACCATGGCCTCATCCTAGCCTTAGTTTTGGGCTTGTTTTGGGGAGCGACCTGGTTAAATTGCTTTGGCATGCAATTTTCTGCTGCGTTCAGTGCATTCAGTGCTATCGTTGGCACCTTAATACCCTTAGGGTTAATCATAGGGTTAGGCATGACATGGCTGTGGCAAGACCAGCCCATCGCCACCCCCATTGGCTTGCAGTATTTCTGGCCACAAAGCGGCCATGGACAAAACCTCGCTTTTTTCTCCACGATTTTATTTGGCCTACTCGGTATAGAAATGTCAGCTGTACACGCAGATGACATTGCCACTCCTGGCAAAACTTACCCCAAAGCCATCTTACTATCTACAGGCATAATCCTTGGCTCACTGATACTTGGCTCATTGGCCATTGCCATCACCGTACCCAACCACAACCTTAACGTTATCAACGGGCTTACCCAAGCCTTTGCAACCATGCTAGATAACCAACACCTCAATTGGCTACTACCATTGGTTGGCATTATGATTATTCTCAGTGGATTAGGCAATGTTTCTGCCTGGATTATTGGTCCTACCAAAGGCATACTCATCGCCGCGCAAGACGGCAACCTGCCCACATCTTGGAGCTACACCAACCAGCACAAGGTGCCTGTCACTATCCTATTTATACAAGGTATGATTTTCACAGGTTTATGCAGTGTATTGATACTCATGCCCTCTATCGAAAGTGGCTATTGGGTGCTCACTGCCATGACTGCACAAATGGGCCTAGCCTACTACGCCATTTTATTTGCCACAGGGCTAAAACTGCGACAAAAATATCCACATCAGCCACGTGCCTTCCAAATACCTGGCGGCAAAATTGGCATGCGGCTTATCGCTGGCATGGGGCTAACTTGCTGCATCATCGCCATTAGCTTAGGATTTCTACCACCTGAACGCATAGCCGTAGGAGCTTTGTGGCGATATGAAGGATTTCTGCTGGGTGGCATCGTCTTGATGCTATTGCCCCCCGTCATCACAATACTCTACAAGACTACTCCTGAATAGGGGGTAACCCTCCCATTTTTAAAACTAGTTAAAAGTAGAGTTTCCCAACTTATGTGTTAACCTTTTTTCCCTCTGTTCAGCAAAAGAAACTGGCGTTAACCCTTCCAGTGATTGATGCGGACGCTCTTGATTATACATAATTAGCCAGTCACGAGTGATAGCCTTAACTTCTCGCAAAGAACCAAACAAGTTCATATCAAGAACATCCTCTCTAAAGGTCCGATTGAACCGCTCGACAAAACCATTTTGTGATGGTTTGCCGGGTTGGATATATTGAACTAAGATGTGATGCCGATTAGCCCACTCTTTAAAAGTAGATGATGTGAATTCTGTGCCATTATCTACTCGAATTATCTCTGGGTAACCCCGCTCAGATGCAATCATATCTAGCATATCAATAACCCTGCTGGCAGGCAGTGAGTAGCTTGGTTCAGCTAATATAGCTTCACGGTTATAATCATCAATGACGTTAAACATCCTAAATTTACGCCCACAATACAGTGCGTCTGACATGAAATCCATCGACCAGCAAACATTAGGATAGATAGTTTGCACTAGCGATCTGGCCTCACCTTTGGGTATTCGCTTTCGTGGCTTTATACGAATATTTAGACCTAATTTACAGTATATGCGCCGTACACGCTTATGATTCCATGGTTTCTTGTCAGCCTTCAGTTTATCCATCATTTTATCAAAACCCCATCGTTTGTGTTCATCAGCCAGTGATTGCAAGCATGCTTCTATCGCAGCATCACCTTCACGCATTTTCGGCTTATAGTAATAAGCAGTTTTGCTTATCGAAACCAATGCGCAGGCGGTGTTAATGCTAACAGTGTATTGTCTTTTCAAATCCTCGATCAACATTCGTCGAGTATCTCTGGGAACTTTTTTTCAATCACCTCCTTAAGGATTTTGTGTTCCAGACTAATATCAGCATACATGCCTTTAAGGCGGTGGTTTTCAGCCTCAAGCGCTTTCAAGCGTGTTAGCTCTGACAAGCTCATCCCAGCGTACTTTGATTTCAGTTTGTAGTAAGTGCTATTAGCAATCTTATATTTACGACATACATCATTGACAGGCATGCCTGCCTCTGCCTCATTTAGCATGTTAAACATTTGTGTATCTGTTAATTTACTTTTCTTCATCTTTAGTCTCCTGTTTCATTAAAATTTAACAGAAAACTCTCCTTTTGGGCAGTCTTATTCTAGGGGAGGGTTACCAGTCAAGTACGGGGTGTGATCAATCATCGAAGGGATCAAATAAAACCATGTTGAAGGCATCAGGTGAAAGCAGTCAGGCAGGAAATGAGAAAAAAACCTGTTGTGTCTTGCAGTAGATGAGTCTTGGCAAGGCGTTGTCAGGTATCCAACTTTCCAGCCCACCCTCTTCCCGGGGGTGGGCATTTTCTCTCGCTCATCTAAGGGCATAGATGGCTACTGAAGATTTCAATAAGAGAAAAGACGTATCTGGCGAGGGGTGGTTGTGTTAAAGGGGGCTAGACCTGCCGGCCTGTTCCCACCTTGAAATAAGTTATCACTTTCTAAGAGCTGAAAAAGGAAAAAGTGCATGTGAACGGTTTCATTGAGAGTTTCTGTGCCTCATGCTACTATCGCGTGTAACTTATTTTAATTGTTTGATGACTAGTCTCCAAAAGCACCATGATCCAGAAAATCGAAGTAGTCCAGCACAGCCCAGAATGGGAGAATTCTTTTGCCCTGGAAGCTGATAGGGTGCAGGAAGCGCTGGGTAAAAACTGCATAGCCGTCCACCATATTGGTTCTACTGCAGTGCCCGACTTGCTTGCCAAACCAGTGATCGATATCATGCCTATAGTCAAAGAACTAGCCATGGTGGACCGCAGTTATGCTAAGCTTCGACACATGGGTTATGAAGCTAAAGGAGAGGCAGGCGTACTATTTCGCCGTTATTTCTCCAAAGGCGGTGACCGACGCACGCATCATTTACATGTATTCGAGCATGGTCACCCGGAAATTCAACGTCACTTGTGTTTCCGTGATTGGCTGCGAGATCACCCAACTGACAAACAAACTTATGGTGACCTTAAACAACGTCTTGCTAAAGAGCACCCCAACAACACTCTTGCGTACACAGCTGGCAAAGATTCTTTTGTTGCGAATATTGCCAAAAAAACTGAATGGCAAGGTAAGCGCGTTGTACTTGCTTATACATCAACAGAATGGCGTGCCTACCATGAATTGGTGGAAAAATATTTATTTATGCCAAACAAAATCGAATATAATCAGAATCATCACTGCATTATTTCAAAAAAGAATTTTCATTTCATCCAGTATAAAGGCTGGCAGATAATTACCGCAGCTCATATTGAGTTTTTGCATAATGAAATCGATGTTGCTTTGCGTTGGCTGGTTAGTCACCCGCAACATGCCAATCAGGGTAACAGCAAAACCATGCTCAACATGTTAGAAACCTGGTGCAAACAACAGGGGCGATTGCATATGAAAATGCATGCCACTGCCATCGCCACACCCTTTTTTAGGCACATGGGCCATAGAGATGAACACTTTGATGATACGCCACTATTCCCTAATCATACCGACCTAGGCAAAGACCTTTGCTGCAGCCACCGGCTTTGACCAGCATATTTTCCCCCTAACTCACTCAAAAGTGTCCATTAGGTGCTTTACGATCAAATAAACGACTCACATGATGCCAATTAATTGCAGAATTCAGCCCAGCTAAACAAATAAATATGGCGCTAATCCAAAGTTGCTGGGAGGTTTCTGCGATTCCCAAAACAACCAAAGTACCAATTGAAATGAAAGGGCTTACGTAACATAACAAACTTAAGAGACGATAATGACCTTTATTAATTCCGTAAGCCCAGCAGGAATAGGCCAGATTGTGGCTAGTCACCCCCATATAGATCAATAGTCCCATTTCAAAACTTGTTGGCTGAATATACCCATCAAAATGAGGGTTTATTAGCCACATGATGACAGCCCCTAATCCACAGTAAAGTCCTACTGCCTCAGGAATTTGCCGGGTGAACTTCCTTACGCCTAAGGAATACACTGCCCAGAGCAAGGCACAACTAAAAGCATAGAAATATCCCAAACTGTATTGCCATTCCAGCATACTTAAGCCTTGCCCATGTGTAAGTAAAATCGTGATACCTAAGAACCCAATAATAGCTGACACAATGTATTTAAGCTCAAACTCCTCATTTGGCAAGAGTGGTGCCAATACAATGACAAATGTTGGCCAGAGATAGTTGATTAAATTCACGTGTGCTTGGGGTGCATTCTTTGATGCCAATACAAACAAAGCTTCTGATCCACACACGCCAGCAATGTTGATTATCCAGAGTGGGATGGACTGCTCGCGAACACGATCCCACTTTTTATTGACGGTCAATAAGGTAAAAGACACACAGGCGCTAATCGTGAATACCGTCATCAAAATTTGCGCTGCCGGCAAACGGGTTACCAGAGCCATAAGTGCAGAAACTAAGGCCCACATCGTTAAACCCATCTGCCCAACCATAGTGGCAAACCAATACCCCGAACGGGCTGTAGATTCGTATTGCAAAGAGAACACCTCCGATAAAAACGCTAATATACGATGATTCATTCATATGAGCAATGGAAAAGGCCCCTTGAAATGATCAAAACAAACCCCACTTAGTGTGGTGTAGCGAAGACATCTTGTGCCGACTAAGGATGTCAGAGCCACCATTTATTTAATGCAACAATTTGGAGGCCATGATGAACATGCTAATTTCCAGCCCACTCACCGAAATGGATTCTTTTTTTGATCAGTTTCTACGCAGACAGCCTAGTAAGGCCTTGGCGGACTGGGCGCCACGTGTTGATATTGCAGAAAGGCGAGATGCCTATACCATCAAAGCTGAATTGCCGGGCGTCAGTAAAGAGGATGTCAGTGTAACTTTTGAGAATGGCACCCTCACTATAAAAGGCGAAAAGCATTATAAAAAAGAGAGTGATGAAGGCAAATCTCATCGCGTGGAGTGTGCTTATGGCCAGTTCGTACGCAGTTTCAGCTTGCCTGACTCGGTTTCTGGTGAACAAGTTGAGGCCTCTTACAAAGATGGTGTACTTAACCTCACCATTCCCAAAGCCAAAGAAGCAAAAACCCACTCAATAGAGATCAAAGACGAGAGCTAATTCACTGTCACTAATAAAGGGCAGGACCTTGGGAGAGATTCTCCTTCAAGTTTCTGCCCTTTTTTATACCTGTGCTCTAGACACTAGTAACCCGTCTACAGAGAAAGAATCTGTCGGCTTCACCCACGAAATTACTTTCAGGATCAAGTCTGGTAATAAAGCCTGCAAACATCGCAGCGGTTTTTTTACGCACTAATTCTGCATCATCATATTGATCAAGCTCATAGAGTTTAAGTAGTACCCGGCTAAGCCAAGGCTCACGTCTGATTTTATTGCGTAGGCTAATTAATTCTTGCAAATCTACTTCAGCATATTTAACGGCATGGTCGCCATAAGCCACCGATACCACGCGCTCACCGCTTTGCAGTTTTAATATGGCGCTTTCAATTTGCGCTAAATCGTCAGTGTTATACATTGCCTATTCTCTTAAATTTCCTAAAATTCCATGCCTCTTAGGGGTGATATTCAGAAACTGACTATAAAGCGTTCGCTGGGAGATATTGAGACCTGAGTTGACTTATTCTTGAGTAGATATTATAATATCTACTATAGGCATAAATAGCAGATAAGGGTTGTTATGATATCAATAAAATCGCCATTTGAGGTGGCTAACGAAATTGCTAAAAAAGCTCAAGAGAAGCGCTTGAAACTCAACTTGAGTCAGCAAACTCTGTCTGAAAAGTCAGGGGTAAGTTATGGCACGTTGAAGAAGTTTGAGCAAAAGGGGCAAATATCATTGGAGTCATTGCTGAAAATTGCCCTGGCGCTTGGTGAGATGGATCAGTTTGAACATCTTTTTGCTAAAATGGATGATAAATTACCTGCATCTCTTGATGAGCTTTTAGATGACCACCCTAGAAAAAGAGGCCGCAAATGAAATTTAATCTTGTAAAATTTGTCCATGTTTACTACAAACCTATGGATGATAAAATTTTTGTCGGTCGATTGGCCCTGAATAACCGCAAGCTTTTTTTTGAATATGATGCGAGCTTTATAGAAACTGGTCTTAATTTATCTCCATTCAAATTACCACTTAAATCCGGTGTAATAGCAGGAGATGATTTTACTTTTGATGGTTTATTTGGTGTTTTTAATGACTCTCTACCTGATGGCTGGGGAAGATTACTGCTAGATCGCGCGCTCATCAAACACAATATCAACCCTGGCAGCCTATCTGTACTTGATAGGCTTTGTTTTGTAGGCTCGGGTGGTATGGGAGCTTTAATTTACGAACCGGAGGCAGAGCACGCGCCAAATATTCCGCATGAATCTTTAGATGAAATTGCTGAAGAAATCGCTGAATTTCAAGAGCATGATGATGATAAATATGTGGAAGATTTACTGAGTCTTGGTGGCTCTTCTGCAGGTGTTCGGCCAAAAGTTTTAATGCATCTTGATGATGAGCATTGGCTGATTAAATTTCCATCTCACTTAGATCCAAAAGATATCGGTGCAATTGAATATGCTTATCATCTGATGGCTGGGGATGCAGGTCTTGAACTGCCGAAAGCTAAATTATTTCCAGCGCGCAAAGGCCTTGGTTTTTTTGGCAGCGCTAGATTTGATAAAACAGATAATTCCAGAGTTCACATGCATACGATAAGTGGTCTGCTACATGCAGATCATAGAACTCCAAGCCTTGACTATGAAATGATCATGAAGGCAACCATGCATTTAACTAAGGATATGAAAGAAAGCGAAAAACAATATAGAGGCTGCGTTTTCAACGTCTTAAGCCATAACCGAGATGATCACTCTAAAAACTTCTCCTTTTTAATGGATCCAAAAGGCGTTTGGAAGGTTTCTCCTTCTTACGATTTAACCTTTTCTTCAGGACCTAGTGGTGAGCATTGCTCGATGGTCATGGGCGAAGGCAAAAACCCTGGCATCAATCAATTGCTAGAGCTAGCTAAAATCAGCAATATAAAAAAATCTGATGCGCTTAAAATTATTGATGAAGTAAAATCATCTGTTGCTAAATGGTCTGATTTTGCAAAAGATGCTGGCGTCGCTACTTCAAGTAGTAAATTGATTGATTCCGCTATAACAAAAATAATCAAAGAGAATTTTTAAGCACCACTAATCCATTTGCTTTTGACTATCTTGGGTCTGGGTTTACTAGCTGCAACCCGAGACTTAGTTTCACTTACTGTCTTTTCTGGCGCTTTTAGAGATAAATCGGGTAACCCTCCCCTAGAATAAGACTGCCCAAAAGAAGAGTTTTCTGTTAAATTTTAATGAAACAGGAGACCAATTAACAGATACACAAGTGTTTAACATGCTAAATGAGGCAGAGGCAGGCATGCCTGTCAATGATATTATCTCATCGTAAATATAAGGTGCTGGCAACACCCACTACAGCGAATCAAGTACATTGGGATACTAATCAGAGCTAACACTGAAAGCATGAGGCTGAAAACCACCTTAAAGGCATGTATGCTGATATTAGTCTGAACACAAAATTAGGGAGGTGAATTGAAAAAAAGTTCCCAGAGATACTCTGACGGATGTTGATCGAGGATTTGAAAGACAATACACTGTTAGCATTAACGCCTGCGATGGTTTCGATAGTAAAACTAATATATATAAGCCGAAAGAAAATGCATGAAGGTGATGCTGCGATAAACGTGCTTACAATCTTTGTGATGAACAAAACGATGGTTGATAAAATGATGGATAAACTGAAGGCTGACAAAAACATGGAATCCTCAAAGCGTGTACGGCATATGCAAGTGTTCTAAATATTCCGTATAAACCCGCAAAGCGAATACCCAAGAGGTGAAGGCCAGATCGCTGGTACCAAACTATCTATCCCTGTGTTTGCTGGTCGATGGATTTCATGTCAGACGCACTGTTAATGAGCGATAGATCTTTTAAAATCAGTGATGGTGCAACAATGAAGCTATATTGGCTGAACCAAAAGCTACTCACTGCCTGCAACAGGGTTATTGATATGCTAGATTGATTGCATCGGGTTGAATAATTCAGTATAGATAATGGCAAGGAATTCATTATCATCTACTTTTAAAGGTGAGGCTAATCGGCATCATGGTTCAATACTCATCCAACCCGGCAAACCATCACAAAATGGTTTGATAGGCAGTAATCGGACCTTTAGAGAGGATGTTCTTGATATGAACGTTTGGTTCTTTGCAGCAGGGCTCACTCGTGACTGGCTAATTATGTATAATCAGACGTCCGCATCAATCACTGGAAGGGTTAACGCCAGTTTCTTTTGCTGAACATTGGGAAAAAAATGCACCTATGTTTGACTCCACCCACCAACAGTTTTTTAAAAATAGGGAGGGTTACAAGCTTTACCACGCTGCGTGATTTTCCATTTTGGCTCTCCCATCCATGGTTTTAGTAGCTTTCTAATAGAGATGGTTTGCCCAATAGGATCAGGTCTTTTTGGACAAGTCTATGTCTCACTACTCTCTTTTGGAGGCTCTAAAAACAGTTTATTGAGCATAGTGCCACCTCTAAAACACAAGAGCTTCCCTAATATGCGGGTCATTATATAAATCAATAATGCTCGGCTAATAATTAATCTTGATTTCTGTTCATCCATTTGCCATCAGGACGTTTAGCAACTTTAATAAAATCTTCAGAATCATTCTTAAATCACTCTCAGCTCCTGTGTTTAATATTCTCCTTACCTTCTCACATTGGATAACCTGCTTTAGAAATTTCAGATGCAGAATACTTTGGTTTGTTTTTCTGCACATGCTGTGTAAAGGCTTGATGTTATTTCAAACATTATCTTCCATCCATAAGATCAATGTCTAGAATGTAATACGCTGCAACTGACGACTGGGGTAATTGCAAGATCTATTAGTTTAATAGGATCTAAGGTTTTCAATGAGCTCTGAAAATACTGTTGCAATATGGTTTAAACCGCCAGCATGATTGAAATTTAAATAAATCAAGCGCAACCAATTCCAGGAGTTGCAACTTTAAGATAGCCAGGCAGTAGCCACGGTAAAATCTTGAGTTGGTAAATTTAAAATAGATTTTTATAAATATAATCAATTTCCACATCACCAAGATGAAGTTAGCATTACGTTTATCTGATATAACTTGATCTTGCTGGTTTTGATGGGTTGCCCCATGCAATAATCCAGCACTCAACAAAGGCAACATAATAATTTGCATCTAAATATCTCATCACCAAAGGGACTAACTCTTGTGGTGGAATGGAGAGCCATGGTGTAACTGTGGACATTCTGGAGTTCAGTCAAATATTTTAAATTTACAGCGTTGTGGAACAATGTGGTGTAACAGGCCCCAACCTGTAATGCAACTCTTGCATAAAATGCAACTGAAATTTTTGATGACATCTTCAATAGTGAAGTATTGTTTTCCGTCTTTTCTGACGTCTTTTTATGTATATTTTAAGTTCATAGTTATTATGTCCGTAAGTTACAAATAGTGTAACTATAAGGACATATTAATCAGAAAATACTTGTAAATCCAAGCTAATTTGGGTTTTTTAGAGAAACATGTCCCTAAAGTTACAAATAGAGTAACTATAAGGACATCTGAGCTCAAAGCTTAGTCAGAGCAGCTTAATTTAGGGAAGATTTTGCTCCTGAACAGTGTAAATACCTAAACCAGATGGGATTAATTTCTATTTCCCACCCAGTTTAGAAACACTATGACGGGGAAGCAACCTCAACAGGTTTACAGCTCGAACTTTTTTTGGGCGTCATTTTTCAAATTAACTACCCTCGAACCTCAGTAATTCATAGGCTTTAGCGCGTTTTTAGTCGCCCGACACATGCGTACCCTAGAGAATCGCAAAATCACCGATTTTTACCCCAAAATCTCCCTTTTTGTTCTCCGTTTCTCCGTTAGATGCGAACGTCGGTCTGTAACCCTCCCATTTTTAAAACTAGTTAAAAGTAGAGTTTCCCAACTTATGTGTTAACCTTTTTTCCCTCTGTTCAGCAAAGAAACTGGCGTTAACCTTCCAGTGATTACGATGCGGACGCTCTTGATTGCCCTTATTCTTAGTCACGAGTGATAGCCCCTAACTTCTCGCAAAGAACCAAACAAGTTCATATCGCATCCTCTCTAAGGTCCGATTGAACAAAACCATTTTGTGGTGGTTTGCAGAGTTGGTTTTACGACCGAACTAAGATGTGATGCTGCGATTAGCCCACTCTTTAAAATAGATGATGAGATTACACATGTGCCATTATCTACTCGAATTATCTCTGGGTAACCCCGCTCAGATGTACAATCATATCTAGCATATCAATAATAACCCTGCTACACGAGCGAGGTAATTATGGTTCAACTAATATAGCTTCACGGTTATAATCATCAATGATGTTAAACATCCTAAATTTACGCCCACAATATACTGCGTCTGACATGAAATCCATCGACCAGCAAACATTAGGATAGATAGTTTGCACTAGCGATCTGTCGAATACAAAGGCAGGCGTTCATATCCATAAAAAACCATCATCGCCAATATCAAAGTCACAAAATCCTGTGAAGTCGTAGGCGTATAGTTCTAATAGATTAGCCAGTACGGGCTTCTGTTCTATGGTGGCTTTAATTACTTCTACTTGCATGCTGTATCCTCATTTTTATAGCTCCCACAGAACCTAAAATTAATCCACTATTTAACCAAATAACTCACTGATTAACCTAAGGATTCCCTAGTATAATTTTACCACATTAGGTACCTTTCAGCAGAAAATTCTCGTTCTACGGGTACATGCCCCTATTCTCCGCCCCAATAACGAACCTCAAGACCCATTTTCGCAAAACCCAGTAAAATCAAGGGCTCTGGACATGCGTACTTTGACCACCGACGTTCGTATGTAACGGTGAAACGGAGAATAAAATGGGAGATTTTGGGGTAAAATCGGTGGTTTTGCGATTCTCTAGGTACGCATGTGTTGCGTGACTGAAACCCGCTAAAAGCCCATGAGTACTGGGGTTTAAAGGCGACTTTGTAAACCCAGAAAATCCAGCAAAAACTTTTCGAGAAACGAAAGCTGGCGGAGAGAGAGGGATTCGAACCCTCGGTACGTTATTCACGCACACACGCTTTCCAGGCGTGCCCCTTCGACCGCTCGGGCACCTCTCCGAAATAGGCAGAAACTATAGCATGGGTGCTGGGTAAAATGGTAGGTTTACTTAAATGTGGCCATTCCCGTCTAAAAAAGGGTGAATTGCTTCACCCATTGACCTTCTACCAATAAATTATGCAAATTATCTAACTGTTAAAATCGTAAAATCTACAGCCGATTTACCATATGTCTCCTTAATACAAAGGCCTGAAACCACCAGTGCTACAAGGACTATGACAATAAGAATATTGAACACAGAAAGATAATTAGCCAAAGATAATGACTGACCATGGCGACTGTAATCCAGCAAAAACCCGATAATAGGGGCATTTATTGCTGAAAAAATGGTGATTACTGCATTGTTAAGACCAAAGCCAACAGCGACAAACTGCTTCTTAAACTGCTCAGCAATAATGGCAAACCCAATACTTTGTCCCCCCGCACCAACCCCTAGCAGAAAGAAAGCAAACAACAAAAGCTTTTCGTTGCTTGCATAAAGCACCATGATAACGGCAGCTACCGATAGTATTGCACATATATCGAGTAACTTTTTACGTCGTTCAAAAAAATCTGAAATTACCCCGAGCAGTGGGCATCCAATGGCATAACCTATCCATGCCGTGGTAATTATGTATCCTGCATGACTTGCTGCAATACCCTTTAAATCCAAAAATGAGCGCCCTTCATTCTCTGACAAATACTCAATCGAAAAATACAAGCATGCTGAAACTACAGCAATACTCCATGGCTGCACCGCGGAAAACAACCCACGCATTGCAGATAAAGCCTTTTCTGGTCGATGCAATATTTTATATTCACCTGACTTCCTGACATTATTTTCCACAAAAAGCCAGGTCAATCCCATCAAAACCAAACCTACCAAACTTAGCACTACAAATATACTGCGCCACCCAATCGCAGCATCTGATGAGGACAAGCTTTCCAATGGCCCAGCGGCAATCATAGGCCCCATAGTGCCAATAAATTGCGATAAACCAATAAAGATGGCACTGTATTTATGCGGCATCCAATCGTGTACAGACAACAAGACACAGACAAAACCAAAAGAAGCACCCAGCCCCATTAGGGTCCGGTAAAATAGTGCAAGAACATAGGTATGCGCAGACGCCAAACCTATGGCCGCAATCGCACAACACAAACTTGCACACATCAGAGATTTCTTCAACCCAAACTTATTTGCAATAAGACCTACTGGGATCTGCATGCCACCATAAATGAGTAAAAAAGTAGTTGTGCTCAATAAGGAAAACTCAAACGTGTTGATATCTAAATCGAACATGACTTGATGCTGGTATGTACCCAGCACAGTTCTTAAAAAAAATTCATAAAGAAAAAATAACGCACAAATGCCCCAAACAAGAAAGCCCCTAGCTTGCATTTTATTATCAACCATAATTGACTAGCCTATATAACTGTCGGGTTGATTTTGGTCCCATGCTTCAATGGCTGTTTCTGCTTTGTCACAATCTAGGAAAGAGGCAATTTTGAAAATAGGCAATCCTTCATGGATGAGTGGTGAGGTATTGACCCCAACCACAATGCCTTTCTTAGGTGATTTCACTGGCTCAATAACATCAGCCCCAAAAGGATCACTCACATTACCCATCAACTCGCCTTTCTCAACTGTTTGCCCAAGTGCCACAGTCGGATGCAAAATGCCACCTTTGTGTGCAAGCAACCAATCTTCATCTCTTGAAAAAATCGGAATGGTTTCTTGTTCTGGTTCTTTTGCCAACATATCAATCGTACGCATAACACTCTGTATCCCTGACAATCCCAGCTCTATTGCGTTTTCATCAAAACGCATGGCTTCACCAGCTTGATAAACTAGCAGGGGGATTTGTAGTTCTTCGGTTGTTTGCCTGAGGTGGTTTCCCTCTAAGGTGACGTTGGTTACGACTGGAGATCGAAAGACTTTTGCTAATTCTCTCGCATGAATATTGTCGAAATTACAATAAACTTGAGGCAAGATGTTGTGATTGAGGCCACCTGTCTGCAATTCAATACAGTAGTCCGCTTTCATGAGAATTTCTTGGGTGATTAAATGCGCTATTCTTTCGCCGTAGGAGCCCTGCTCATCCCCAGGAAAACAAGTGGCTAAATCATGGCATGATGACAAAACAGAGGGATAGTGCGTGAGTCCATGAATATTCATTACGGGAATGGCGATAACGGTACCTGAGAGTTGCGAAGGTTTGATGGCTTTGACCAAGCGATTAGCAATCTCCAGCCCATTAAGCTCAGTACCTTTTAGCACCGAAAAAACTACTAAACATGGCCCCTCTTGCTCCCCATGCAGCACTTTGATAGGCATAAACAATGGCGCACATGAATATTGCTCAGGCAGAGGCAATGCAAGATTTGCCACCTCGCCAGGATAAATATATGTCCCACAGATGTTAATTTTTTTGTTACTCATTTCAGGCGCTATAGTAGCAAACTTTGCTCTAAGACTCCAGGTATTACAAACTTGTTAACTAATCACGTAAATGTTTAACCACAAAATCTTGAAATGAATTGACCACGCTATTATCGTTATCATGCTTAAGCATGGAAACATGCGCATCATCTAACGCAGGCAGATCTAAGTCGTCCCTAAGTATGGTCAGTCCTTCTGGCACCATGTTTCTAGGCAGTACAGTTATCCCCATGCCCGCCTTCACTGCGGCGATCTTGCTAGCAAAGCTTTCACTGGAAAAGGCCACTCGCCACAATCTGTTATTATTTTCTAAGGACTTAATAGCCCTAGAACGATACACACAAGGCTGTGGTGATAGCACCAATGGGACTGGATAATTCGAGCCTAAAAACTCTTGACTCCCTACCCACGTCAAAGGTTCAGACCAAACCTCTAGCCCCTCAGGAAATGTTTCTGGACGAGACATTTTCACTAATACCAAGTCAAAATCTTTTTGCTTAAATCGCTCAAATAAATTTAGCGTTAAATCGCATTCAATATTGACAGTAATCCTTGGATGTAATGAAGCATATTTACTCAGAACATCTGACAAGAACACACTGGCAAAATCTTCTGGCAAACCAAACCTGACCTCACCGTGCAGCTCAGGATGACGAAAGTAATCCATGGCCTCACGATCTAACTGTATGATCTTCTTCGCGAAGTTAAGCAAGACTTCACCGTCAGCTGTTAAGGTCAAGTTTTGACCTCTATTAATCAATTTCTTACCTACCTGCATCTCCAGCTTGGTCACTTGCTGACTCACTGCAGATTGTGTTCGAAACACTTTGTCTGCAGCTTTTGTAAAGCTGCCAGTATCATGTATGGCTACAAAGCACTCTAGAGTAAAGGAATCAAATGCCATATGAAATTCTTATTTACTAAATTAATATTATTAATTTTATTAATTCTAATAACTAATAAAATTTAGCAAGTACAAAAATATTATCTAACAAGCTGTTTTATATGAACTTTCAAACCTAGTAAATTTAGATTCTCTCAGCATTGTTATGATTGCTTTCGTATCATTTATTGGTGCCTCCGTTGGTTCTTTCGCTTTTCGTCACCTTGAAGGCGACCGAAAACGCTCAACATTTATGCTGAACCTTTTTGCACTATTGTTCTCGGTGACTGTTTTAGCTTGCTCAGACCATCTCTTATTGTTTTTGGCTTTCTGGATAGCAAGCAATGTATGCATATCCCGCCTCATGCTGCACAAAAATGAATGGCCGGCAGCTCGAGCATCTGCTGATTTGGCATTAAAATATCATCTGGCAGGATCCACATTGTTAGCCTGTGCTTTTGCCTTAAGCTTCATACTGACGGGTGAAACATCAATAAATCTTTTGCTGCAATCTCCCATTGCGCCCATCTGGCAGTCTATTATCTCGTTAATGCTGCTACTTGCCGCTATGATGCAGTCAGGCCTTTGGCCATTCCATCGATGGCTGATTAGTTCTCTCAACGCTCCCACCCCAGCATCTGCGCTCATGCATGCGGGGGTTGTGAATGCAGGTGGATTCTTGTTGATTCGCTTCTCACCCTTGCTGCTGCAAAGCACGCTTGTGCTCAGTATTATCCTTATCTCAGGTATGGTTTCAGTGTTACTCGGCACTTTTTGGAAACTCATGCAGCACGATGTCAAGCGCATGCTCGCCTGTTCAACCATGGCGCAGATGGGCTTTATGATCGCTGAGTGTGGTCTAGGATTATTCTCTTTGGCTCTATCACATTTGTGCTGGCATGGCGTTTTCAAAGCCTATCTTTTTCTCTCATCCAATGCCGCTGCACAAGAGAAGCGTTATGATTTAAATCATGTTACGTCGATCCGGCAATGGCCTTCTGCACTGCTGGCGGGATGTTGTGGCGCCTACACCTTCTCTCTTGTCTCATTCCAGCCTATTCTCGCAAGTGATACAACGCTATTCTTGGCTGTAATTACAACGATTACTGGCACCCAGCTTGCCCTGACTTTACCCCAACATAATCCGATTAGACAATTTTCTATTGCCTGCCTGTCCACGTTAGCAATGGGTATCATGTATGGACTTAGTATGCGAATGATTGATGTTATGGTAGCAGACTTGGCACTTTCACAACCTCAGCCCATCAATCTACTCCATCACATCAGTCTGGTTGTGATCACGCTTTCATGGTTAGTAGCCCAGCTTGGCAAAAATCTCATGAGCAACAATCCTCCCACATGGTATTTGAAAGCTTATGTTTACATGCTAAACGCCAGTCAGCCACACCCCCACACAGTAACAACCCACCGTAATCATTATCAATATTAGGAATTTATGTGAACGTTGCCATTGATAGCATGACTTGCCCAAAGGCCAATGTCCTTAATACTGATCACTTAGAAATGTGTGTGCGCACTGCTGTTGAAAAAAGCTGGGCAAGCGTAGCGCCCTGTTGGCCATTACAACATTTTATTGCTGCCAATCCTCTTGCTGGCTTTGAGCACCTCAGCTTTGACCAAGCTTTGCAGCAAGGTCAAGCATACTTTTGTCAAAAAGATCTGCCCACAGCCATGCACGCCGTGAATCGTGAAAGCATTAAATGGCTGAAAGCCTTTTTTGATGTGGGCCAGTCTACCCTAGCCATGCCCTTACGCCATCAAGGCTTACTTCCATGCATGATGCAACTTATGTGTTACGACAAATATCTCAATAGACATAAAGACCAAATTGAATTTTGGCTACAGAAAGATCATAAAAATCCAGAATCACTTATCGTCTGTATGCTGCTGTACCTAGGTGTTGCTGAGACTGAGCAGAAAGCATTTCTCACTTTAATGCTTGCCACCCTTCCTGGCTGGTCTGCCTACGTAAAGTACCAGACTGACTGGGCAGATAAGCAAATTTCTGTCGTTACCCCCAGTGAATACTTTGCTTTTCGCCTATTGATCACTTGCTTACTCTGGCCTGAAGCTAAACAACTTTTGGACTGGCACCAACAAGCTCTGAAAAATAATGAAGCCACCAAGACTCTCACTCAACTTAAGGATAATGAACGTGCGCACCAGAAAAAACTTTTAGAAAAACTCGCTATGGCAGAATCGACCACAAAGCCAGACTTGCTGCCTGAGGTACAGATGGTTTTCTGCATTGATGTTAGATCAGAACCCTTCAGACGAGCGATAGAAAGCCAAGGGAACTATGAAACCTTTGGTTTTGCTGGATTTTTTGGCGTTTCCATTGCTATATCTAACACCATTTTGGGTAAATCGCATGCATCCTGCCCTGTATTACTTAAACCCAGCCATCAGGTAACGGACAAGCCAAATGGGGTACGCGATAACTTCACCAAGGATCAACAAAGATCAAAATCACTCAAACTCATCTACCAGTCACTCAATTATACTTTTTCGACCCCTTTCAGTCTCGCTGAGATCATGGGTGTGGCTTATGGCGCATGGATGGGATTAAAAAGCCTCATGCCGCGTATGTTTGCCTATACCAAAGCACGCATTTGTGCCCATCGCTATCAACATCATGAACTGGTCACAGACTGTGCTGACATTCCTTTAGAACAACAAATTGAATTGGCGAGCAACGCGTTGAAGCTTATGGGTCTTACTGAAAGATTTTCTCCCTTAGTCGTACTCTGTGCTCATGCCAGCAGCACTCAAAATAATGCCTTTGCCTCAGCGCTGGATTGCGGGGCCTGTGGCGGCAACCCTGGTGCACCCAATGCCAGAGTACTTACAACCATACTTAACCATAAAGAGGTAAGAAACGCACTTAATAGGCAAGACATTTGTATCCCAGACAGCACCTTATTTGTTGCAGCTGAACATAACACCACCACAGATGCGGTAGATATTTTCTCTCAGAGCATCCCCGAGACTTGGCAGTCTGTCCTTTCTTCGTTAGAGCAGAATCTTCTCAAAGCCAAGGAAAGAAATGCTCGGTGGCGCATGAGCCAAATCAAGACCAATGTTATCACTAACAACCCCATCCAACACACCATACTGCGCTCAGAAGATTGGGCACAAGTTCGCCCAGAATGGGGCTTGGCAAGAAACGCCTCCATGATCATTGGCCCAAGATCCCTGACAAAAGGCAGCAACCTTGAAGGCAGATCATTTTTACATTCTTATGACTGGTCTACTGACTTTGAAGGAAAACACTTGCATACCATCATGACAGCACCAATGATAGTAGCTCAATGGATTAATGCTCAGTATTTGTTTTCGACCCTGGACAATGTTGCTTTCGGGAGTGGCAGCAAAATTACCCACAATGTGGTTGGTAAGCTGGGCGTGATGCAAGGCAATGCAAGTGACCTTATGCATGGGCTACCCTTGCAATCTGTTTTTCAAGATGATAAAAGCCCCTTTCATCAACCAGTACGTTTGACAGTGGTCATATATGCCCCTAAAGAGCGTATAGTAACAATTATCGAGCAAGAAGCTTTACTCAATCAACTTATCAGCAATGCATGGATCCACATCATTTGCTTCGACTCCTCCACCCACCAGCCGTGGCAATTGAATAGAGGATTCATATGGCAGAAAATAGATTAAATCAAACAAAAAAAAGCCCATATCATGGCGAATGCATTTTACTGACGACCAAGCATCATAAATCAACTGCATTGGCGAACCCGTTTGAGAAAATATTGGGTGCAGGCATTCTTGAACATGTTGTAAATACCGATACGCTTGGCACCTTTTCTGGTGAAATTAAGCGACAAGAATCAGCTTTAGAGACAGCCAAACAAAAATGTGAATGGTCACTGAACCAGACCAAGAATAACTTTGTCCTGGCTAGTGAAGGAAGCTTTGGGCCTCATCCAGTAGTCTCCTTTACTCCTGCTAACCAGGAGACCTTGTTCTTTATCGATAAGGACAGGGGATTCAGCCTGCATTTGACACAATTATTTACTGAAACCAATTATCGCATGCAGGTAGTGACATCCATCGAATCGCTCAAGAATTTTGCCAAAGAAGCGTTGTTTCCCTCTCATGCCCTGATAGTTCGTCCGGACCCCATACAAAGCGATTTACCTATTTTCAAAGGCATAGTTAACGCCATTGAGTTAGAAGATGCTTTTCTTGAAGCCAAATATATTTCATCAAAGCAAAAAGTATGGGTTGAAACTGATATGCGCGCCCACCAAAACCCAACTAGGATGAAAAACATTGGCATCTTGGGTGAAATTTTTGCTCAGCGTTTGTGCCAACTCTGTCCAAGCTGTCAAACACCTGGGTGGGGGGAAATTGATGTCGAACGTGGTTTGCCTTGTGGGGATTGTCATGCACCTACCCATATGATCAAAAAAGTTTTTTTAGGCTGCACCCTTTGCGACTACAGAGAGGCTAGCAAGCCCAAACACACACATAAATATGCCCAACCACAATATTGTGAATATTGTAATCCCTAACAACTAACGTCTTGAGGCAAAGTGAAGTGTGCTATAACCGATGGCCGCTGAAATCAATGAGCCGGTGATGATGCCCAAACGAACTTGGTTAGCCATGAACATATCACCCTGTTCAAATGCAAGTAAAGCAATAAACAAGCTCATGGTAAAGCCAATGCCACACAAAGCTGAAACCCCATAGATTTGCAACCAAGAAACTTTTTCTGGCAACTTAGATAGTCCTAATTTGACCGTAAAAAATGTACCGAAAAAAATGCCTATTTGATTACCAAAAACAAGGCCAAGGCACACACCTAAGGGTATAGGGTTCAGAAGGCTGTTAAAATGTAGTACTGACAAATTAACACCCGCATTGGCAAAAGCAAATAATGGCAAAATGAAATAGGTTACCCTACCATGCAGATAATTCTCAAGACGTATTAACAACGGCTTTTCCCCCTTTTTACTTCCCTCAAGGGGAATAAACATAGCTAGCAAAATACCCGCAAAGGTTGCATGGATACCTGACTTTAGCACTGACACCCAAAGCACAAGCCCAACCAACATGTAAGGTGTGGCATTTTTCACTTTAGCTATATTGATACCCCATAATATGATTAAGCATACTGCGGCAAAGCCCAGCATGGCCATGGATAATTCCGCTGAATAATAAATGCCGATGATTACAATGGCGCCGATATCATCGATGATGGCAATCGATAATAAAAGTAGCTTTAGTGACTTGGGTACTTTGTCATGCAACAAGGACATGACACCCAAAGCAAAAGCAATGTCCGTAGCAACAGGGATGGCCCACCCTTGCATAGCAACTGGGTTGTTATGATTGAAATAAGTGTAGATTATTGCTGGGCAAACTAGCCCCAATGTGGCTGCAATGCCGGGCAAAGCCATGCTATTCTTATGGGACAATTGTCCCACCAATATTTCACGTTTTAATTCTAGCCCGATCAAAAAGAAGAACACTGCCATTAAGGCATCATTTACCCAAATAAGCAAAGGTTTGGCGATACAGAGAGAGCCAAGGGAAATTTGGAGCTTGGTACTGAACAATAGATCATAGTAAGGTTTGATCTCAGAGTTTTCTGCCACAATCGCTGCAATCGAGGCGACGAGCAGAAAAATGCCTCCCGCCATTTCTGATTTCAAAAAGTCTTCTTTTGTTTTCATCCCTAACCACTTTTTTGTCCATTAATATTAGGATATATAAATTCAATAAATTTTCAAAGTTTTTTCGCCATGAACCTGCAACTTTTTCAACAAATGTAGGATTACTATCTTGGCTTTGTTACTATGATACAAAAAGTATGTAGGCATATGACATTGACCACTATTGTTATCATTGGTGCTGAATTTGCCGGCCATACTCCTCCAAGCATGCTTGACCAGAAGCTGGTATAATTGTCTTTTTCAGACTGATTCATTAAGGAGACTTATGGGAAATTTAATTGTTATCTTGGGTGACCAATTGAGTCACGACGTCTCAAGTCTTGATGGTGCTGATGTCAATCATGACCTTATCCTTATGTGTGAAGTTCATGAAGAGGCCACTTACGTTAAACATCATAAGCAAAAAATTGCTCTCATTTTTTCTGCCATGCGCCATTTTGCTCGGGAGCTTGTTGATAGAGGGTTTATCATTCAGTACACCAAGTTTGACGCCTCTGATAACACACATTCATTTCTTAATGAAATTTCACGACAATTAGAGCAAAAATCTTTTGAAAAAATTGTGGTTACACATCCTAGCGAATACCGCGTACTTCAAAACATCTACTCCTGGTCCACACATTTTCAGATCCATGTAGATGTACGTGAAGACACTCGATTTCTGTGTTCTATGAAATCTTTTGCAGATTGGGCTCAAGGCCGCAAACAATTACGCATGGAATACTTCTACAGACAAATGCGTTATAATTACAACATATTGATGGATGGACCTAGCCCCCAGGGCGGCAAGTGGAATTATGATTTAGCCAACCGCAGACCAGCTAGCACTGACTCCTATATCCCTGCTCCATACTGCTCCGAACCTGATGCCATCACTCAAGAAGTTCTCAGCCTAGTGAGTGAACATTTTGCTGATCATTTTGGTGACCTTGATACATTTCATTTTGCGGTGACCCGGGCACAGGCTTTACAAGTACTAAACCATTTCATTGAAAAGCGCCTGCTTTATTTTGGTGACTTCCAAGATGCCATGCTTGAGGGTGAGCCTTGGATGTACCATGCACACATCAGCTTTTATCTTAACTGCGGCCTATTGAATCCTTTGGAATGTATCCAAGCCGCGGAGGATGCTTACAAATGTGGTAAAGCCCCACTCAATGCCGTGGAAGGGTTTATCCGGCAAATTTTAGGATGGAGGGAATATATCAGGGGCATTTACTGGCTGAAAATGCCCGATTATGCCGAGCAAAACTTCTTCAGTGCCAAGCGCAACCTCCCAGAATTCTACTGGACAGGGAACACAAAAATGAACTGCCTACGGCAATGTGTGCATGAAACACAACAAAATGCTTACGCCCATCACATTCAACGTCTTATGGTACTGGGCAATTTTGCTTTACTTGCAGGAATAGATCCCAAACAGGTTAACGAATGGTTTTTGATCGTCTATGCTGATGCATATGAATGGGTGGAACTCCCCAATGTCACAGGCATGATTCTTTTTGCTGATGGTGGCGTAGTTGCTAGCAAGCCCTACGCCTCAGGGGGTGCCTATATTAATAAAATGTCTAACTACTGTAAAAATTGCACTTACAATATATCCAAGAAATATGGCAAAGATGCATGTCCATTCAACTATCTTTACTGGGATTTTTTGCAAAGAAATCGCCATCAACTCAATAAAAATCCCCGTATTGCCATGATGTATAAAACCTATGACCGCATGCCACAAGATAAAAAAGCAGCCATAGCTGAATCAGCCTCTAGCTTCTTGAGTAATATTGATCTTGGTGAAGACATCTGAGCTGCTATATGTTACTCTGTTATTACTACTATTAACATGGCTATCTTAAATGAGCAAACTAGCATTTGTTGTTATTATTTGCCTTGGCTTGGGGGGCATGTACTCTATCAAGCAAGCTTTCTTTAACAAAGTCAAAGAGCCAAACTTTTCTGTGTTATCAACAGATAGCCCCATCGAGACTCGTGAGTACGAACCCATGATTATTGCTGAAGTGACCGTGCATGGTGATAGAAAAACAGCAATTAAACGTGGTTTTAGCATTCTTGCCGATTATATTTTTGGCAATAATACCGTACAAGACAATATTGACATGGCCAAGCCTGTCACTCAGCAAAATGATGAAAAAATTACTGTGACAACGCCATCCAGGGTACAAGTAGGCAAAAAAATCAAAATGACTGCCCCAGTTATCCAACAAACCAACGAAACCATAGACATGACTGCACCTGTCACCCAACAAATCCACGAAAAAATAACTGTGGCAACGCCAACAAGACTACAAGTAGGCGAGAAAATCAAAATGACTACCCCAGTTATTCAACAAACCAACGAAACCATAGAAATGTCCTCACCTGTTTCTCAGCAACAAAAGGGCAAGACATGGATAGTACGTTTTGTTATGCCTGACAAATATACTCTGAAGACCCTGCCCGAACCGAATAACAAAACAATTCGCATTATGCTATTACCTACAGAACGTTATGTAGTGATTCGTTTTTCAGGGCTGGTTTCAGAAAACAGTCTAAAAAAGCATGAAGGCTTGCTGCTTGACTACATGGCAGAAAACAATTTAGTGGCGCTTTCGCCAACAAAATATGCTTTTTATAATCCGCCCTGGACTTTACCCTTCCTCAGGCGCAATGAGATTATGGTACAGGTTAGCTGATTTTTGCAGACAGTTGCAATAATGTAGCTGTGCCATAATCCCACTTAACAAATATGTCAGTGATGTCATTGGAGTTCAGTTTGGGCATTCAGTGTGTGAACATCAGACTGAGAGCATTTGCGACATAATTTGGCTGGTAATGGGGGCTAGGGGAATATCGTTAATCACAAAGCTCTCAAATGTTTCCTGATCCAGTTGCTTGCAAGGCAAAACTTAACTACTTTATCTGTTAAGTTTATGACAAGCTAGCATAAAATCGCTAGTATCCATCTAAGCTATCGACTACTCTTCATTTTCTAGCTCCCTGACTTTTTTTCTAAAGGCGTTTTTATTGAGAGTACATTAAAGAGCAAGCCTCTTTAAGTCCGGATAACTTTACTTTCAACACACGCCAGAGAGGAAGTTAATATGGCAACAGGTACAGTAAAATGGTTCAACGTCACAAAGGTTACGGGTTCATCGCTCCCGATGATGGAGGCTCAGACACTTTTGTTCATATCCAGCTTAGAAAAGGCTGGCATCCAACGTCTGGATGAAGGCCAAAGGTTAGCTATGAGCTGATAGAGAATCGTGGCAAAACTGCCGCTGAAGAAATTCAATTGTTAGACTAATAAACTAGCGATCAATTTCGATGTACCCAGCTTGCTATGCAGGCTGGAAAAACTTGTGACTCTGCCACGCATGAAAGCTCAGCATTTAGATACTTTAATCGCTTTTTTATTCATATAATTCCTTCCCGTTTCTCTTCAGATAAACGCTCAGTAGCATAGCGCAGCATGGTCCCTAGGCATACTATAGGCGTGTTTGTTATGAAAATGGCAGAGCACAGCTTCATCGCGCTTACCATTTCGCTGTTTTACATCCGTCCACGGGCTTTATGCATGGGGTCTTGTTGATCTTTGAGTAAATACTGAGCCAACCGACATGTCCCTCAAATTCATCCACCTTCACTCAAATCAACAGCACTTCTGAGGCGTCTATGTCTTCCAACATCATTCACAATGCCACCATTTTGCCTACTTAACTATAAGCTTGCTCGCGGGCAAGTAATACCGCTTTTCTCTCAACCCCCCCGCCATAGCCACTCAGTCCTCAGAGCTGGCAATTACCCGATGACATGGCAGCAAAATGGTCAACTTATTGGCTGCATTGGCTAAAGCCACAGCACAGCACTGGACTACCATCAATGCTGCCTGACTTGCATATGGTCGTGTTTCTCCATATGGAATGGTTAACAGTGTTTCCCGCCGGGCGCTACAGAAAGGAGTACCTTTTGCTTGCCACGGTGTTGTGAAAGACTTTTGCTCTCCAGCAAAATAAGCCTGCAACTCATCTACAACTGAAGCAGTAATCTTATTTGTCTTTACCTCAGTGCTGACCCAATCTTCTCCAGATAATGCGCAAACATTTGCGCCACTTTTTTACTATCGTCAAAAGCCGGGCATAACAACTGAATCTATCTGCCAGAACCAAACATCCGGACAATTGGCGTTCCAATGGTATCAAAAAACAGGGCGCCGTCGGACAATAGCTACCTCCATCCAGACTTATTCCCTGAGCGATTTTCCACCGATTTTTTTCTCAACTCTGAAGCAAATTAAAGCTTCTAGAGCGCTGCAACCTTTCGATGACACCAAGACTGCCCCGTTTTTGCATCAGTGATATACCCTTTAGCTCCTTCAGCAGCAAGATCAAGGTGCGCTAGCAATATTGCCAATAACTCAGCTTCTTCATGAGAGCATCCTAGCTTGGTACTGCTGTTATTAACTTCTAGGATAGACAGGTATTTAGGATAACAATTATTTTTCTTCCATGACGGAATCTCCTTTCTTATTTAAATTCTCAATAATCCCACATACCTTCCCTGCACATTAACTCATTGATGCGTCATAAACCATAGCATCTTGCGCAGGATTCGACGGTATGAGACTTATTGTTGTACCTGACGTTTCGCTGAAGTCTCTTTTACAAAGTTACATCTTCTCTATCAATAACAACCACAACAATTTCGCCATTGCCAGCCTCCCACAGGATTCACATGCTCATAGTCACCATCATATATTGTCACCAATCATAGGTCTCCTCGCACATGCAGTGCAAAACGATTGGTCCCAATATCCTGGTGAATCTGAATGACTATCTTCTTCATCTAAATTGTTGAAATAGCCTCAATGGGTAGACCTGCAGCAATAGCACCATAGAGCGGTAGTGATAAGGGCTAGATCTGCCGTCATTGGCTGCCAAATCATGATCTTGATGCACTAGTGCAATATTACGCCTTCAGTTACTCTCGGGTTATGAACCCCGCATCCACTAATGCCGTAAAGTGGCGATGAACCACGCCTGTCGACTTGGGACTTAGGCCTAAGCCCTGTGCAACTTCACTGGCTGTAGGTGATAGTCCATGGATATCCATATACTGCTTACAAAGCGGTAGGCTGAAGCTTGCTGTTTGGTTAGTTTCATTTTCTTCTCTCCCACCCCATCTCAGAATAGCATGCTTGCATATGAAAAGAGAAAATCAAGCTTTTTATCTCTTTTTATTTCAACCCTTACGGAAAAGTGCTTGCAATACCTACGACATTTGATATAAAAACCAGCAATATTTAGAGGAGAAGCCGATGGGTATTCCGCTGCCAAGTTACAAATAAACGGAGCTATTTCAGGCAACAACGTTTCGCATTCAAACGAAAAACACGACGTGTTTTTCAAGCCAATTACACAAGAAAACTTATTGAGCTTGAAGCGTAAGATTGCCCTGACTGTTTCCAAAAAGGCATTAGAAGTTAATTGACAAGCAAGGCATCGATGCTGTCGTTGCTATGATCATCGCACGTGGCGAAAAGTTTAAGAGTTAATAGAATGGCAACAGCAAGAAAACAGGTAAGATTGGTCTCTACGGCTAAAAACAAAAACGGGAAAAGCACCGGCACTTTTGTTGTTGTCTATGTGCAAAAGCAAGCACCTGAGAAGCTTGAGCTAAGGCGTTATGACCCCAAAGCCTATGAGCCTGAGACTGGTAAACTTGGCTTTCACGTGTCTTTTGTTGAAAAGAAGATGAAATAATTTTCTTTCTCCACTCCAGACGCATTCTTAGCCCATCCCCTATGATTACTAGACATGACCTGCTTACCCCGTTATGCTTAGCGCCTTGCTATTGTTTGGTTTAGCGGATGAAATGTTAGTTTTACCTGTGACAAAGCTATGTCGGGTAGCCTCAGTCAAGCGCAAGGGCTTGTTGACGCCATGGGCCTGCAAGCAAAAACCTACCTCACTCAAGTACAAAAGCCTTGGTCTACCCTACCCCTAATACTGCAACCCAAGAGCACAAAAATCTTTCATTGTCCGCAACCTCCATGGCCCGACCTACTTGTTGCCTCTGCTAAGGGCACTATTCTCCCTGCTTTGGCAGTGAAAAAAGCCAACCCAAACACCCACATACTCTATCTGCAAAAACCAAGATATTTTGGCAAGTATTTTGACACCATCGTTACACCCATCCATGATGGGTATTCTGGCGACAACACCATTGAAACACTAGGTGCGCCGCATCGTGCCTCAAAAGAGCGTATAGCAGAAAGTCTACAAAAATCTTTCGAGCCAATACAAGCAACTTAAAGCACCTATCATCGGTGTACTTATTGGTGGCAACGCTCGAAGCCATAAGCTTAATGATGCTTCCACAGACCATCTGATTTATGCACTTACATCATTTGCCGACAGTCATAAAATATCATTAATCCTATTGCCCTCAAGAAGAACCCCCAGGCCTCTATAGACAAAATTTGCCAGGCTTTTTCAGCCAGCGCCATATTGTTTTAAGGACAGCAATACCCCCAACCCCTATTTAAGGCGTGCTTGGCCTTGCAAGTGCCTTTATTGTTACTGAAGAATCTGTATCTATGATTTCTGAAGCGGCTGGTACAGGCAAGCCCATTTACCTATTTCCACTTACCCGCTTACGTCAGAGCAGACGCATGATAGATTTTCAAAACGCCATGATATCACGCCACTTTGTCAGATGGTTTGATGGCAAATTGGACACATGGTCATATGATCCATTGAATGAAACCCGAAGAGTTGCTGACCTTGTCCTAAAAAAACTGCAAGCAGAAAGGCTTTAAGGACCCTGCCATGCCGGAACTTCCCGAAGTAGAGACCATTAGAAGAGGCCTATTGCAACACCTCAAGAACAAAACCATCACCCAAGCTGAGATCTTCCAGTACCAACTGAGATGGCCTATACCTGAAAATATGACGTCAATGCTTGCCAATACTAGTATCAAGGACATTCTACGCCGCGGGAAATACTTAATTTTTTTAACAGATAAAGACTTTTATCTCATTGTACATCTTGGCATGTCTGGGGCCCTGACACTACAAAAAAATGACCTCAAAAGAAACAAGCACGATCACGTTATCATTCACTTTAGCCATGGTGAATCTCTTGTTTATCATGACCCCAGACGATTTGGTGCCCTGCTCATCACAAATGAGCCCTGGCAAACACACCGTCTACTCAAGTCACTGGGGCCAGAACCTTTGGATGATGGCTTTGATGCTACCACGTTGATCAATGCAGCAAAAAACAGTCGTCGCAACATTAAAAGTTTGATTATGGATAGCTGTGTTGTCACAGGCGTTGGTAATATTTATGCCAACGAAGCCTTGTTTCTTGCTCATATTCACCCAGAAATGCTGGCAGGCATGCTTTCAAAGGCTCACCTAGCGGCTCTCACAGCCACCATTAAAGACACTTTAGCAACTGCTATTTCTGCAGGAGGAACCACCCTAAAAGACTTTAAAAATCCCCTTGGCAAGCCCGGGTACTTTCAGCAGCAACTCATGGTTTATGGCAAAGGTGGCCAACCTTGTCCTCGCTGCCAAGCACAGCTTATTGCGAGAAAAATTGGTGGGAGGCAAAGCACTTTTTGCCCAACCTGCCAACCTCTTCCGTAAAAAAAGCGGTCTTGCTAGCTACCCTTTATCTTATTAAAATGGCGCACATGTATGACAACAGAGGAAGATATCATGAAAAAAATAGTTTTATCTGCTTGCTTGTTGGTGATTTCACTAACTGCCACAGCAAAAACCCACACATTTTTGCATCAGCCTATTACAAAAACTAAAAAAGCCTTACGTCAAAGGCACATTCATATACACATGCGAGAAATGATCAAGGCCGCGAATATCTTGCTCAAAGTCACCCGCATTCCCAACCCCCTTTTAGTAAGTGGCAAAATGTAGAATGACCTTTCTACATAACGGCTTGAAAAATTCTGTATTTAGTCGCCCTGAATGAAAGAGTTTTTACTTGATAACTTGGCGGCATAGCACACCCTGATTGTACGGAAGTGATCCCATTTATGCCGGAACAAATTATTAACTCAGATGGAGTAACTAGACAAAACTGTGAAATGAATGCAGCGAAACGTTTTATTG
>JAGYIW010000019.1 GCA_018402195.1 Gammaproteobacteria bacterium | reverse complement strand
TATATTGGCCATTGCAGGCGGTAAAAATGGCCAGATCTTTAAACAGTTTGTTTGTTGGTTGTCCTAACACCTGTTTTGAGAAAAAATGTTGCAACATACGGAGCAGCAATGACTTGCCAAAACGCCTTGGGCGTAATAGCAAGGTTGAGTCATTTGGGTCATTAATAAAATCTTGTATTAACAGTGATTTATCAACAAAACAACCCCCTTGGCGAATAAGGTCCCCAAACTGGCTGTTAGTTGAGTTGGGTTTGTCACCAACAAATGGCATGGGTTTTCTCCTTCTATGTTAATTTTCAACTTTTTAGTTAAAATAAATTGTTGTTAGCTGTGGGTATGTGTGTCAAGTCAAAGCGTTGTCCACGTGGTCACAGTGCCTTTACCCGCTTCATTTTGGCTCTCCTCCCACTCTGCAGATATGATGTAAGCGCCTCAAATAAGTTGCTATTTGGTGTATAATCTAATGTTCTCAAGGTTATAGCCATAGGGGAAAACGTCAATCCACTTTATTGTATAACATGATAACACAGAAACCAGTAGTGTCGCAGAAAATCGATTTCCCTTGTAGGATATGATCATGACTTACCCATATGGCTGCGGGTGAACAATGATAAGTTTTAAGTGGCGGCACTTTCAGAAGGATATGATTTTATTTTATTGGCGGTGCAGTTGCAGTGGTGCCTAGCTTATTCGTTAAGCTACCGTGATATTGAAGAATTGATGTTGGAACGTGGCATACACGTTGATCAATCTACCATTAATCGTTGGGTTATTCGATATGCACCATTAATTTGCAGTTTACACTATTGTGGTTACTGGTATTTCCTCAATCCAAGGGTTAGTTGGTCTAAGCAAGTACAGTGGTGCTCTCATGGATAATGCCATGTTCCACGTGGAACATCTTGTGATCGGGCTGTTGTTGGGTAAATGCTTGTAGATGGCTGGGGTTAATGCAGGTAGCGAAGACTTGGTTTTTAAGCTCCAGCAGTATGGTGGCAAAACGTTGCTGATTTTGGCTATCGAGTTCTGCAGATAAATCATCAATAAGAAACAGGCAAGGTGTATCAGGTTTTTCTTGATCAAAGATAATACTCTGTCCTAAACGCAGCGCACAAACCACACATTTTTGTTGTCCTTTTGATAGCACTTGGTATGCTGGTTGACCATCATGAAGCACTTGCATCGTAGCGCGCTGTGGTCCTATATGGGTATAGCCAGTGATGGAGTCATGAGGAAAGTGCTTCTCTAAAGCCTCACGCAAGGAAAGTTGTTGAGACCAACCGCGCGAATATTTTAAATGCAAGGCATGGGCAAATTCTGGCGCCATGGTTTGTAGCATTTGATTAAGCACAGGCACCAAACGTGAAACATAAGCGTCGCGCATCTGGTGCAGCACTTCACCTTGTGCAGCCAATTCTTTATCCCAAATGGCCAGGTCAGCATAACGGCAGGCTTTCTTCAACAGGGCATTGCGCTGTTTAATAATGCGTTGCACTTTACGCCATACGGCATAAAAATCGTGTTCCACGTGGAACACTCCCCAGTCAATATACTGCCGTCTCGCATCAGGAGAACCACTGAGTAGCTCAAAGCTCTGAGGCTCTAACATTTGTAGGGGCAAGTTTTGTGCCAGCAGCGAAGAATTTTGTACTGGGTCACCATCAAAGTGCACGGTGTTTTTATTATCAAGAGAGCGAATCATACCCACAGTGTGAGTCAGACGGCTCACATCTAGTAACTTGCCGCTAACACTGAGCTCAGGCTGTTGGTACTGAACCATGTGTTTATTATGACGTGCCCGAAAAGATCTACCCAAGGCAAGCAGGTGGATAGCTTCAAGAATACTAGACTTTCCAGAACCATTGGCCCCATGAAAAATGGTCAGCTTAGGGTGAAACTCACATTGCAATGCATGTATATTGCGTAGGTTATTGATGATTAGTGAATGCAGCACGAGAAAACCATGGGTTAAATACGCATTGGCATGATGACGTAAAGCGCTTGGGATGCATCATCTTTTTCTGTGATCAAAACACTGCTGTCAGCGCTCTTAAACTGCACCTCCACTTCTCCTGGTCCCACTGCGCTGAGAATGTTGAGTAGGTAGTTGACATTGAATGCAATTTCCAAAGCTGGGTGTGGCCAATCAATGGTCAAGCTTTCGGTGGCTTCCTCCTGGTCCGGGTTGTTGGCAATGATCCTCATTTCATTGTCATGTAATTGCAAAATCACACTGCGGTGTTTTTCACTAGACAGAATGGACGCACGAATAAGACTGTTTTTGAAAACATCCCTGTCCAAGCAAGCCACTTGGTCGCAACCTTTAGGGATGACTTGACGATAGTCAGGGAATTTGCCTTCAATGAGCTTGGACGTCAGGGTAAACCGGGGCCCTGAAAAACAAATATGGTGTTCAGTCAATTGTACATTTAGAACATCACCTGCGGTGACCAGACGCATCAATTCAGCCACGGTTTTGCGCGGCAAAATGACCTGCCAGGGGGGAGATTTATTTTCTGTCTCTATGACAGATGCATTGGTGGCCAGGCGGTGTCCATCTGTGGCGACTACATTTAACGTAGCTGTGCCGTCAAATTCGAAAAGCATACCGTTGAGAAAGTAGCGTACATCTTGCTGAGCCATGGCAAAATGGGTGCGTTGCAATAGGTTAAAAAGATTGGCACCAGTGATGCTAAACTGGCTTCCAGCAGATTTATCCATGTCCACAGCTGGAAACTCAGAAACAGGCATGGAGGCAAGTTTGAATCGGCTTTTCCCCGCGTGAATGTCAACCTGGCCTCCCTGCAGTTTTAAGGTAATGGCAGCTGATTCCGGGAGCATCTTGCAAATATCTGCTAGCTTTTTACCAGGCAAGGTAATGGCGCTAGGCTCAGCCACAGCTTCAGATAATTCGCTGGCACTTTGTAATTCTACTTCTAGGTCAGTGCCTGTTAACACCAGCCTGTTTTCCTTGGCCTCAATTTTGACATTGGCAAGAATTGGGAAAGTCATTTTACGTTCTACTGCGCCGATAATTTGATTAAGCGGGTCAAGTAGCTGTTCTCGAGAAATAGTCAGTTCCATCGCAGAACCTCCTGTTTATGTTGTCGTTGTCAGGCCGAAAGGATACGCATTAGTGTGTCGTAATCTTCTTTGATGATAGTGTCTTTTGTGCTTAAATCAAGCATAAGTCTAACAGCATGTAGAACAGTGGTGTGATCTCTGCCGCCAAAGGCACGGCCAATATCCGGCAAACTTTGTGATGTAAGTTGTTTTGCGAGTAACATGGCCATTTGTCTAGGGCGAGTTATGATGCGACTGCGACGTTTAGACAGTAGATCGCTGACTTTTATTTTGTAGTATTCTGCTACTGTTGCTTGGATATTATCAATGGAAACCAGTTTAGCATAGACGGCGATTAGGTCTTTGAGCGATTCTTTGGCAAAAGCTATATTGAGCTCACCACCTGTGAAGTGTGCATTTGCAATCAGACGTTTCAATGCGCCTTCTAGCTCGCGTACATTGGAATGCACATGTTTGGCAATAAAAAAGGCAACATCATGCGGCAAATATACTTCTGCTTGTTCAGCCTTGCTCATTAAAATAGCTACGCGGGTTTCCAAATCTGGAGGCTCAACACCCATGGCCAGACCCCAGCCAAAGCGTGACTTAAGCCGTTCTTCTAAGCCTTGGATTTCTTTTGGATAACGGTCGCAGGTCAAAATAATTTGCTGGCCAGAATCAAAAAGGATGTTGAAAGTATGAAAAAATTCTTCCTGTGAGCGTTCTTTGCCAGCAAAGAATTGGATGTCATCAATCAGTAGAGCACTGAGGGAGCGGTAGCGGGTTTTGAAGGCATCGATGGCGTTCATTTGAATAGCCTTTACCATTTGGCCAACAAAGCCTTCAGAGGACTGGTACAGAACCCTGGCGTTAGGGTTTTGCTCTATCAGGGCATTGCCCACAGCGTGCATAAGATGGGTTTTTCCCAGTCCAACACCACCATAGATAAGTAGAGGGTTGTAGGCGCCAGGATTTTGCGATACTTGTTCTGCAGCTGCTCGAGCAAGCTGATTGGATTTGCCGGCAACAAAAGTTTGAAAGTTGAATAATGGATTCACGCGGCTGTCAATGGGGTCGTCTTTGATGGTTGTCTGAGATCGCAAGCTAGACGAGTTGGTAGCAGCGTGGTACGTTTGTGGTATCGGAGTCTCTTCAGTCACTGAGCCTATACCAAATTGATAAGAGGCGATTTTGCCTGATGCAATCAAAGATCGAAAGTGGGCTTCGATAGCATCGGTGTATTTTTCTTTGAGACAGTCATAGACAAAATCATTGGGGGCCAAAATAGCTAAATTTTTCCCTTGTAGCTGGAATTGTAGCGGGGTGATGTAAAGCGTGAAGTCATCACCAGTCAGAGTTTCCATGGCGGCATGAAAATCACTTCGTAGCCTTTGCAGCAACGAACCAGTGTCGGTTAGCGTGATGGCCAAATCGGTCAAAAATTAGGATCCTTAATTTTAGAGATCACATATTATCGCACAAAGTACGCAACACTGCCATGCGCACAGCAATACCATAACGAACTTGGTCTAAAATCCGTGATTGTGGGCCATAGACAAGCGAGGGTTTGATGTCACCAATAAGCTCAGCAATTTTTTCTGGCATATGACGCAGTCTCCCATCCGCCTCGCGCTGAGGTGATGAGGCTATCATGGCATGTCCTTATGCGAATGATGACAGAGAAATTGTTGCAGGAGCAGTTGGGCGGCAACGCTATCAATATCAGCTTGATCAATCGCCTTTTTGCCACCAGATTCAAATAACTGTTGCTTGGCTTCAACAGTGGTGAGGCGCTCATCAGCTTCATGAATCGTAAGCTGAGTTTTTGCCTGCAGCTCTTTGGCAAAGTGTTTGGCGCGTCCAGCGAGTGGTTGTTCAGTTCCATCCATATTGACTGGAATACCAACTACCAAAGCGTGGGGTTGCCAAGTTTCAATGGCGGATAAAATCGCAGGCCAGTCAGGAATATTTTGTTGATTCTTGACCGCCTGAATCGGACAGGCACTTTGGGTAAGGGTTTGTCCCACCGCCATACCAATACGCTTGGTACCAAAATCAAAAGCGAGAAAAGTCATAGGAGCGTCTTGCACCATGTCAGTAAGCTAACCAGTTGTACAGTGGGGGAAATTATAACGAAAACTTGGCGGTTAGGCCAGGTTATCTAAGAAGAATCCTCGAAGGCATGATTTGTCGATGCTGGTGCATGAGGGATTGTACAGACAGTGGTTTTTCATGTAGAATATTGGGAATTTCTATTTGGCAGCCATAGGGAAACCACTGATGATAGACGTAGCCGAAAAACACCTCACAAGCCTTGATGCCAAGGCGCTTATTGAAGAAGCATTAGTCAATAAAGAAGGTACTCTTAGTAGCCATGGTGCTGTCGTGGTGGCTACTGGTAAGCGTACTGGGCGTTCTCCGAAAGACAAATTCATTGTCAAAGATGCAGCCACTGAGTCAACAGTAGATTGGGGAGTGATCAATCAGCCTGTTTCACGTGAAACATTTGAGACACTTTGGGGTAGAGCAAGCGCATACATCAAAGATCAAAAGGCATATCATAACCGCCTTTGTGTGGGTGCTGATCCTCGCTACACCGTGGTGGTGAACGTGATTACTGATTTGGCTTGGCACAATTTATTTGCCCGTCACTTGTTTATTCGTGAAGTGCCCAAGGATTTTAATGGTGATGAATGGACTTTGCTTAACACCGAAGGTCTAAAACTCAGTGGTAAAGAAGATGGTGTCAATAGTGATGGGGCTGTGATGGTCGATTTCACCAACAAGAGAGTGTTGTTGTGTGGCATGCGTTATGCAGGTGAAATGAAGAAATCTATGTTTGGTGTCCTTAACTTCATGCTGACTGACCAAGACGTTTTGCCCATGCATTGTGCTGCTAACGCTGATGCTGAAGGTGAGTCTGCACTTTTCTTCGGTCTATCTGGTACTGGTAAAACCACCTTATCAGCAGATCCCAACCGTTTTCTTGTTGGTGATGATGAGCATGGCTGGAGTAAAGAAGGTATCTTTAACTTTGAGGGTGGTTGTTATGCGAAATGTATCGATTTAACTGAGGAGCGTGAGCCGGTGATCTGGCGCGCCATCCGTGATGGCGCAGTGATGGAAAATGTCGTGGTCAACGAATCAGGCGAGCCTGACTTCACTGATTGTACACGCACTCAGAATACCCGTGCCGCCTATCCGCTGGAGCACATTGAGCAACGTGTACCCAATAGTCTAGCCAATCCACCGAAGGTAGTCATCTTTTTAACCTGCGATTTGTTTGGGGTTTTACCACCTGTAAGTCGATTGACAGAAAACCAAGCGGCTTACTACTTTTTAAGTGGCTATACTGCTTTGGTAGGTAGTACAGAAATGGGCAGTGCTGACGGCATTAGCACAACGTTTAGCACCTGCTTTGGTGCGCCATTCTTCCCGCGCCCGGCATCTGTGTATGCTGACTTGCTCATAAAGCGAGTTCAAGAAACAGGTGCGTCGGTGTATTTGGTTAACACTGGATGGACTGGAGGCGGTTATGGCACAGGAGGGAAACGTTTTGACATCCCCACTACACGTGCGATCATCACCAGCTTGATTGATGGCTCTATCAAACAATCTGAATGGGAAGTATATCCTGGCTTTGACTTTGAAATTCCTACAGCGCTGGTGGGCTTAGATACCGCATTGCTTAACCCGGAAAACAATTGGAATGACAAAGAAGCCTTTGCCGATGCAAAGGCACACCTGATCGGGCTTTTTAAAGATAACTTCACCAAGTTTTCGGTGGATGAATCGATTGCTAAGGCTGGGCCAAGTAAAGAGTAGTAAGCCATGTTGCCTCAGCAAGAAGCGCAAGCCATACTGCAGCGATACTTTACGATTATGGCATCAGTGAATCAGGCTCAAGCAGTGTTGGTGGCAGTAAGCAAAAGTCAGTCCCATGAGGCTATGGCTGTTTTGGCCAAAGCCGGGCACAAGCATTTTGGAGAAAACTATTGGCAAGAAGCACAAGAAAAAATGCTGATGCTGCGAGATTTCCCCATCATCTGGCACTTCATTGGTCGTATTCAGCACAACAAGGTAGAATCCATTGCTCAGCACTTTGATTGGGTGCACAGCGTCGATAGTGCTGAGTTGATCAATGCCATGTCCATAGCACGAGCTACTGTTGGCTCTCCCTTGAAGGTTTGCTTACAAGTGAATATTTCCCAAGAGCCAAAAAAAGGTGGGGTTAACCCGCAAAATATGTTGGAGCTGGCAGATAAGGTTGCTGCTGAGCCGCAGTTATCTTTACGTGGCCTCATGGCAATCCCTGATGTTAATGGTGCTCGCGAGAAAGACTTTGCAGTCATGCATAAGCTATGGATTGATTTGAAGCAAAAACATGCCAGTGTTGACACCTTGTCTTTGGGGATGAGTGCAGATTATTTGCAGGCGCTTGAAGCTGGTGCTACCATGGTGCGTATTGGTCAAGGCATTTTTGGAGCAAGAGATAGGAATTGATATGGCTTTGATGAAAGTGGCCGTGCTGGGGGCTGGCAGGCTTGGAACAGTATTGGCAAAGCGATTGCATGAAGTAGGTTATCCACTGCAGGTGGCTGATCCCCACGAGGGCAAGCGCCAAGCATTAGAGAGGCTAGACGGGGTGACTGTTTTTGCTGAGAGCAGCAAGGCTGTGCAAGGGGCTGAATGCGCTATCATTGCTGTCAAACCGCAGTATGTTGGCCACTTAGCGCAAGAGATTAGTGAAAACTTATCAGAGCAAGCAATGGTGATTTCCATGGCGGCTGGTATTACTCTGGAGAAGCTGAGAACATGGTTTCCTAATCACAAAGTGTTTAGAGCCATGCCCAATTTGGCCAGTAGCATAGGTGCTGGGACCACAGCTTTGGTGGGGGATGCGCCCGAGCGAATAGTGACAATGTTAGCCGCGTTTGGGCATGTTGTGCCTTTGGATGAATCTCAAATACATGCATTTACCGGTGTGGTGGGTAGCGGGCCTGCTTTTATTTGTCGTATTATCGACAATACTGTTCAGCAGTTGCAAACGCACTGGGCTGACATTGCGCCTGAGGCCATGCAGCAATGGCTATTGCATATGATCACAGGGACTGCAGAAATATTGTCGCAGAAAAATTTATCACCAAAAGCCCTAGAAGCATCTGTGGCTGCACCTAATGGCACAACTTTGGCTGGGTTAGAGGCGGGACAAGGAGATGTTTTTGATTTGGCCAAAGCGATTATTGCAGCAGCAGCTCGATCCGAAGAGATTACCCTAGAAACCCAAGCAAGTGGAGGGCCCTGAAAGGCCATAACCTTGTAAACTTGCAAAGACAGCCGGCCAATCTGCTTGTGACAGCCGTAACTCAGCGAGCTGTCACCATGGGTGGTGATGCAAGGTTTTTTAGGTATAAGCATGAAACACCTCTGCTTACTGAAGCAAGTTATGCGAAAAACGAAGCGCTAAGGACTTGCGGAATTGCAACAGCAATTCTCGGTGAAGCTACTTTACCCAAATGTTCTGTGCAATATATGCGTATCTCCCTGTAAACCCTCTAAAACTAATTTAAACTTCAGCTCTTTGCCCATTTCTTCCGCTTCATTGTCTTAGCCTCCTTGCCTAGCTGTGTAAAGATGTGGACTGGTTTTAGGGGGCAACTCCAATAACTGGTATTTATTGATAAATACAGCTATAATCCAGCCAGAATAATGTGAGGTATTGCAACTATGGCAGTGTTTGCAGAAACAGCTACTTATCTGGTTTATATGGCCTCAAGTTTTATGCTTCTTGCTTTTTTGGCGAGGCTTTTTATCCAAATGACTAGCGTACTTCTCTATGCACCCTTAGCACAAGCAGTCGTGAAAATCACCGATCCGTGTTTGCAATTTGCAGAAAAGTTTTTGCCAAAAACTGCACCTAACAGCCTGTTGCTGGGGCTTATTTTTGCCGTGGAAGTGCTTAAGCTAACCTTGATTTATGTACTTAATGCTGGCGCGGTACCTTCTGTCTTCGTTTTACTGGGTATGGCCTTGTCTGAAGTTATGAGTTTGTTAGTCAATGTGGCTTTCTATGCCATTATTGCGGATGCAATTGTCAGTTGGATACCCGCGGCGCAAGCGGGGCGCTTACAACACACATTAAGTATAGTTACCACGCCATTGCTTGCACCTATTCGCCAGGTGCTTGCTCGTTATGATTTGGGGATAGATCTCTCTCCTCTCATAGCATTGGTAGGCATCCATATGGTACAATTACTAGTGTTGGAGCCATTTTCAAACATGGTGTTTCATTTTTTGATTTAGTCAAACCTTAGGAGAGTACAATGGGGGAAATGTTGCAAGCGATTAGCGATGTGCAATTTGAAGAAAAGGTATTGCAGTCAGATAAAGCAGTACTGGTGGATTTTTGGGCACCCTGGTGTGGACCATGTAAAATGATGGCGCCAGTAATTGAAGCAGTAGCCGCTGAGCACCAAGATCAATTGGTGTGTGTTAAAATCAATGTTGACGATAATCCAGAAGCTCCCGCCAAGTATGGGGTTCAAATTTCCACTTTGCTATTAGTGGTTGGTGGTGAAGCTGTAGCCACCTGCGTAGGTGCTATGAATGCTGGGCAATTGTCCGAGTGGATTGGTCACATATTAACTCCACAACATAGTTGTCACTTTTTCTTGCATGCCTAATGGATTTCATGTATATTGAATGCCATTAGGCATTGCCTACCGCCCTCCGTGACAACAACTAAAATCATTATATAACCTGTGAGAGCATCTTCGATGCTCGTTCTTCCATTAACGTAACTTAAATGACCCTCTTATGAACCTAACTGATCTTAAAATGATGAGCACGGCTGATCTTCATGAATTGGCCAAAGAAGAAGATATTGAAGTCGCCAAGGCGGCAACTCGACAAAATATTATTTTTGCTTACTTAGAAAAAAAACTTGGTGCGGGTGAAGTAGTTTCAGGCTTTGGTGTGCTAGAGATCCTCCCTGATGGCTATGGTTTTCTCCGTGACCAAGGTGCTTCCTACCGACCTGGTCCTGATGATATTTATGTGTCCCCCAGCCAAATTCGTCGCTTTGCTTTACGTACAGGTTGTGTGATTGCCGGGAATATTCGCCCACCCAAAGACAATGAGCGTTATTTTGCTTTGAAGCAGTTGGATACAGTCAATGGTGAAAAGCCAGGACAGCGCAAGATCCAGTTTGAAGATTTAACCCCTTTGTTTCCGCACAAACGCATTATGCTTGCAAGAAACAACGGAAGTACTGATGACTTGACTTCTAGGGTGTTAGACTTAGTTTCTCCTATTGGTTTTGGTCAGCGTGGTTTGATCGTAGCACCACCAAAAGCAGGTAAAACTATCATGCTGCAGACTATTGCTCAGTCAATTGAAGCTAATTATCCTGATGTTGAGTTAATGATCTTGTTAGTGGATGAGCGCCCTGAAGAAGTAACAGAAATGCGCCGTATGGTTAAGAGTGAGGTTGTGGCAAGTACTTTTGACGAGCCAGCATCTAATCATGTCCACGTAGCAGAAATGGTGATTGAAAAAGCCAGGCGCACGGTCGAAAACAAAAAAGACGTGGTGATCTTGTTAGACTCCATGACCCGTTTAGCCAGAGCCTACAATACGGTGGTACCTTCATCGGGCAAGGTCTTGACTGGTGGTGTTGATGCCAATGCCTTGCACAGACCAAAACGATTTTTTGGTGCCGCCAGAAATGTGAAAGAAGGTGGCAGCTTGACCATTTTGTCAACAGTATTGGTGGATACTGGTTCAAAAATGGATGAGGTGATTTACGAAGAATTTAAAGGAACCGGTAACATGGAAGTCCATTTGGACAGGCGTGTGGCGGAGAAACGTGTGTTTCCTAGCATCAATATCAATCGTTCTGGCACCAGACGTGAAGAGCTTATTACTGGAGAAGATGAGCTTAAGAAAATGTGGATTCTGCGTAAAATTCTTCATCCCATGGATGAGTGTGCTGCAATTGAGTTTTTGCTAGAGCGTTTGAAACGTTCTAAGACCAACGAAGAGTTCTTCGAAGATATGAAGGGTAAAGATTAGTGACCTCCCCTAGGCATTGAGATGCACTCTCTTACTTGGATTTAGATGCTTAAACTAATAACCTACAAACACTGTTTCAAATAATGCAGTGCCTGGCGAAAATCATTGTCTTGTCTTGCCATACTGGCAAGTGCTTGCCAGGCCTGGTTGTGTGAGCAATCAAGGCGCACAGATTGTTGTAGCAATTCTTTGGCTTTACCCAAAAGCCCTTGGTCAAGATAACAAAGACCTATTTGTGCCTTCAAAGGTGCAGAGTTAGGGTGGTTATTCTGCCAAAGCAACAAAGTCTTAAGTGTTGCTGAAGGGGAGGCTTTGCCTATGACTTTATAAAGGCCAAGAAGCTTGTCATCCCATTGTTTATTTAGCTGCTTTCTCAGCAGAATTGATGCTTCCCGAACATGGTCAAGTGCAATCAATTGGTTGCAATAGGCTCCCAGCGCTTCAGGATTTTTCTGCGCTTCTTTGCTGGTAATATGCCAATATTTTTGCAATTTTTTAAACGAATCAGCGCGCCTGTAAAGGTCAGAGTACGAAGAAACTTCCATCTTTACCAAAGCGTCATGATCTAAGCAGCGATGCTTTTTCAGCAACGGCATCAAAGCTGCCAGGCTCTGCCATTCTTGTAAGCGGAAATAAAGATTTGCCAGTTGGCCAGCTACCCACAAATGCTGTGGATATTTGTGATGCAATTGTGTGAGCGTGGCCAGGGCATGTTCAAGTTGATGATGTTCCAATTGCAATTCTGCCTGAGTGAGTAATATAGCAAGTTGCTCTTCGGGAGCATGATTGAAAGCATCTTTGAGATAATCATCCCGCCTACGAATATCACCTCGTCTAGAGGCAGCTTTGGCGGCAAATAGCAGGCTAATCAGACTATGGTGCTTGTGCTTGGCCAAACGGCTAAGCGTTTTTTCCGCAGCAAGCCAGTCACCTTGGATTAAATATTGAATTCCTCTAAGCGTATCGTCGTGATAACGGTCTTTTTACGAGCTGCCATCAGCCGTAGTTTGCTAGGCATGGCGATGAGATTGAAGCCACCACAAAAGATGATCCCAAATAATAGGCAAAAACAAATAAAAAAATGAGAGCAAACCACAAGGTAGATTCGACCGTAAGGTGCTTATAGGAGAACAAGATATAGCCAGGATCTCGGTGCATGAGTACCCCAACCCAGGCACCGCCCAGTAATGTTAAGGTAAAGAGCATTTTATGTCTCATGACGCTGCCTCCGTATTCAATGATGTATAAGGTGGAGTCAGGTGCTCTTCTATGTGCGCTGGTTTGCTAGGCACAAGGCCCATGTTATGGTGGTCAGCAAAGAGCACCAGCAGTGGTGATAAATCCATCAAGGGGATTTCTTTTGCCATACTGTCAATGGTGTGAAGTTGCGTAGCCAATGCTCTTGTGCCTTCGTTTTGTGAGGCAATATCATGCAGCCAGGACAAACATTGACCAATGGCACTGTGGAAACCATTCAAGTCTTGGTGCAGTAAGCTCCATTGTGCCATGTTCATAGCAACTATCAAGTTGGCTCTGAAAACCATCTGCTCTGATTCTTGTAGTAAAGGCTTGATAGTAGTATCAGAATGGCGAATGATCACGACTTTTTGCAGTTTAGACCATAGTTTTTCTTGCCAATGATTTAATCCTGGTGTGGGAGGTGCGTTTTCATCGACAGTAACTTGCATGGATGGGCGGGACATCTCTAACGCGCTGATCATTGCCTTGGCTTTCCCCATGGCTTGATAGATAGTCAGTACATTTGGATCGTGATGCTGAGCTAAATATTGCAGGTACTCTTGTAGTTTAGCTTTGATATCAGGGACAGGGACATTTTGAAGCGTATCTTCAGCTGCCTGAAGCAACGCCATTGCTTGGTTTGGCTGATAGTCTTGGGACATTTTGATATTTGCCATCTTGACGTATTCTTGGGCTTGTTCAAGCCGCCAAGCAGCTTGGGGAGCATGTTTTTGTGTTTGCAAAAGCTGTACTTGTGTCTGCAGTTCAGACACCGTATTGGCTTGTTGTGCCATTTGTGCCCAAGCCGCTTGGGACTGTTGTTTTAATTGCCAAAAACCGAGTGCGCCGACAGCCCCTATCAGCAATAAGTTGGTAAAAATTCTGGTAGGAGAGGACACTTTAGGTGTTTTCTTTTTTGGTTGATGCTGATTCATGAAGCCTCCTCAATGGGCAAATGGGATTGGATACAGGCCAAAATGGCTTGGTCAGTGGCATTATCAGCCATCCATGGTGGTTTGCTAAAGCCTAGTTCCACCACTTGTTCCTGCAAGCGGTCGCTGATGACCAGCGTTTGTTGCGCCAACAGCCAAGATCGATGTGCTTCAGGGAACATGTTCCACCAGAAAGATAGGCTATCAAAGCTAGTGAAGATAACCAAGACTTGGTGTGTTAATAGGGGAGAAAGTTGTGCCTCAGTCAGTGGGGGTGGACAAAGGCGTTGGTAGAGTGACAGCTTGTGGGCATTGGCACCACGTTCTGCGAAGGTATTTATTAACAAATTCCTACCCCCTTTGCCAGAAAGGATCAGCAAGTATTTATCTGTAACTGATAGGCATTCAGGCATCGCCAAAATGCCTTCACTGGTAAAGCGCTCCGGCATGCTGTCAACGCGAATGCCCATAGCCTCTAAGGCTAAACGGGTGCTTGGCCCTACGGCAATAAGTTTGCCTTGAATGCCCCCAGGTGGCCAGTAAGGTGCTAGAAAAGAAGCTACGTTAGTGCTGGTGACAATGATCAAATCAGCTTGGTGCAGTTTGGCAAGATGTTGCAATGTGCTTGCATCGGGTTCAGTCGGATCAATCACCAAACTGGGAAGCAGAATAGACTGAATGTTCAGTGCAGCAATACCTTCACACAAAGGTTTACTTTGATGCGCTGGCCGGGTCACGATGACATGAGTAATGGTTGTAGTGTTCACAAATCATCCCTTTTGATATTCGTCACCATTGTGGCATAGACCTATTCTTGTGGGCAAGTTTCCTATGTAAAAGTCTGTTAGCGCAGCAGGGCCTCAGCTCCGTGCTCGAGACATTTCTTACCAAGGCGAAGGCCAAGTTCGTCTGCTTCGGTCAAAGTACTGGACATTTTCTGTACAATAAGCTGCGAGCCATCTGGCTTAAGAACCATGGCTGTTAGATGTAACTGGTTATCCTCCATGGCGTGTGCGTAAACACCAACAGCAGAGTAGCAGTCTCCTTGGAGGGTAGCAATCACCTGTCGCTCTACTAGGAGATGAGTCATGGCTGTAGTGTCATTGATGCCAGCAAGTAAAGCTAGGGTTTGCTTATCCGCATGGCGACATTCAATGGCAATAGTGCCTTGACCCACTGAAGGTACAAATTGCTCAAGGGGGAGTGGCTGCCAATTGGTTTGCATACAGCCTAGTCGTTTAAGCCCTGCCATGGCCAAAATAATGCCTTGGTAGTGACTAGACTGAAGTTTATGAATGCGCGTATTGACATTGCCTCGTAAGGGCTTAATTTGGAGTTTGGGGTAAAATTGGTTCAATTGTGCTGCTCTTCTCGGACTCGAAGTGCCAATAATAGCCCCCTCTGGCATAGCTTCTAATGGTGTGTCACCCACAGCAATAAAACAATCTCTGGCATCTTCCCTAGGCAATGCTGCGGCGAGGATAAGATCTTCATGTAATTCTGGCGGCATGTCTTTGGCAGAGTGCACAGCAATGTCAGCATCACCTCTGAAGATAGCTTGTTCCAGCTCTTTGATAAAAAGCGCCTTACCGCCGATATCCGCAAGAGGAACATTGGTTATTCTGTCCCCAGTGGTAGTGATGGGTAATAGCTCAACCTTTAACGATTTGTAGCGTTGCTCTAAGGCTTGTTTCACAGCTTCTGCTTGCCACAAAGCCAGACGGCTTTGGCGGGTGGCTATGGTAAGACTATTTTTCACCGAATAAAATTAATTTTGTAATAAGGCGGCTGATTATAGCGCTTAGGCCCCGTGCACGTCTAGCCAAACCAGCAAAGCATGCCAAAACGTGCGGCAACCCCACAAGCCGCCAAAGGCAGTTATGCGAGACCTAGGGTCGTGTGGCGCAATCACGATTTACTTGGATTCGTCTTCTTTGCCTTGTCGTCAAACTGGAAGATGTTTTTGTACATTTCTGGAAATGGCTGCTGATCTTCTCTTTGTCGCTGATAGAAAGGGCAGTTGTAGGCTTTGCGGCTAAAGCAGGTTTTGGTGCCTGCATGGGTTTTTTTCCAAATCTCTTCAATGGGCTCAAAAACTACCTTACCTATCAAGCGGTGTAGCTCAATGGGGAATCCTGATACGCCTGCGCTACTGTATTGGCAAATTACTTCACCCAAATTGACTCCTTGCCATTGGGCTTTGGTGAAACTGCCAGCTTTTTTAGTCAAGGGCTTATCAACACTATGCCAGCCGCCAGGTGCAGTCCACTCCAAATTGCTGTAAGTCAAGGCGCTGGGCTGGGGGCAGTATTTAAGGACACGTTTGCCTTTAATGAGCAATCGCCCCTGGGTGGGACGTTTCACGGGGACAAATGAGTCAGGTGGTGTATCGTCCAAAAACATGATTCCAGCCAGGACAACAACAGCGCCTCCAGCAAGCAATAACATCTGTGAAGATTTCATGGCAATTCCTTTCCCAAGTAGCCTCTTGGTAAGAGTGTACATTATAATATAGTTGTCGTCATGTGCGAAAGCTGCTTTATTTTTGCTGACAGATATGGCAGGGTTAAGCTAAGCTTAATGATTGTGGGAAAAACAAAATGGCCAAAGTTCATTTTTATTACTCGGCAATGAACGCTGGAAAAAGCACCACGCTGTTGCAGTCAAGTCATAACTATAACGAAAGAGGTATGGATACTTTGCTATTCACACCTGCTTTTGATGATAGGGGCGGGGCAGGCAAAATCACTTCACGCTTGGGGCTGTCTGCAGATGCAGCAACATTTGATAAACGTTTCAACTTTGTGTCAGCAGTACAAAAATCCAAAAAAGAAAACGATAATTTGAGTTGTGTTTTGGTCGATGAGGCACAATTTTTGACCAAAGAGCAGGTGAGGCAGCTATGTTATTTGGCTGATTTTCTTGAGCTGCCTGTTTTGGCTTATGGTCTGCGCAGCGACTTCCAGGGAGAGCCTTTCGAAGGCAGCATGTATCTTCTGGTGTGGGCTGACGTGTTGGTAGAATTAAAGACCATTTGTACTTCAGGCAAAAAAGCCACGATGATTTTAAGGGTTGATGCAGATGGGAAGCCTGTACTTAAGGGTGAGCAAGTGGAAATTGGAGGTAATGAGCGATATGTCTCAGTATCACGTAAGCAATTTTCCCTGATTCATGGTTGGGATAAACAGATGATGCAAGAAGAGCTAGTGACTATGTCTTGAAATCTTTGAAGCTACTAGATCCCAGCACATTGAAACTGACCAAGCTGATATTCAGGAACTATAATGAAGTAGCAGTTTGTCAGCAGAAGCTCCTAGATATAACGGCCGTGGCTTTGTTTCAGGAAGTCCATTTTTGCTCAGTATCCTTGTTTTAATCCTGTAATCTGTTACACTTTTGCCATCTTAATGGCTCTGGAGGCGCAATGACGGCAGACGCTTTTGATGTAGATGGTCAAACCAAGATTGCTGGGTTTAAACCATGGCTGGTAGTGATTTCGGCAGCGATGTTTTTCTTCTACGAATTCATTCAAATGAATGTCATCAATGCTATCAATGTTGACTTAATGAAAGCGTTTTCCATGACGCCAACACAGTTAGGCTTCTTTTCTTCTTCATACTTTTACGCCACAGTGATGTTTCTAATTCCCGCTGCAATGATCCTCGATCGCTTTTCCACTAAGCGCGTTATTATAACAGCACTAGGAATCTGTGTGGCGGGCAATTTGATGTTTTCTTATGCCTCAACTGTTCCCTTGCTGGTCGTTAGTCGGTTTTTTACCGGTATTGGTAGCGCTTTCTGTTTTTTAAGCTGCATTCGCCTAGCTACACGCTGGTTTCCTCCTGCACATTTGGCCTTAGTTACTGGTGTGGTTGTTACGTTGGCAATGACTGGTGGAATGGTAGCGCAGGCGCCAATGACTTACCTAGCAGAAGCCTACGGCTGGCGTCAGACCATGATGATGGATGGTCTTTTTGGTATTGTGGTGTTGCTTTTGATCATGACTTTTGTTGAAGACTATCCTGTGGGATATAAGCATATCAAGGAAACACAAGAAGCGAAATTATCTGAGCTTGGTTACATGGAAAGCTTGCGTATCTCTTTGCTGCGTAAGCAAAATTGGCTGTGTGGTCTCTATACTTGTATGCTCAATCTGCCAATTTACTTGCTGGGTGGCTTCATGGGAACTCCTTATCTGATTGAAGTTCAGGGCTACACACGGGATGAAGCTGCATGGGTGATGACCACTCTGTTCTTAGGTGCCACTATCGGTTCGCCACTGATGGGGTGGATTTCTGATACCATGGGGTTACGTCGCAGGCCTATGATTGCCGGTGCCGTGCTGTCATTTTTCATTGTGTTGGCCATTATGTCTGCCAGCCATGCTTCCATGACACTGATGATTTTTTTGTTCTTCTCTTTAGGTTTGGTGACCAGTTCACAGGTTATCAGTTATCCGACAGTGGCAGAGTCTAGCCCACAGATGTTGACGGCGACATCAGTGAGCGTGGTGTCTATCACCGTGATTTCTAGTGGTGCAATCTTCCAGCCCATTTTTGGCAAGCTGATTGATCTACATCATGGTGGACAAATCTCAGGAGCCTACACTGCCAGCGATCTGCAGTTCGCCATGTGGATTTTCCCTGTCTGCTTTTTGCTAGGCTTGATATTAGCTGTGGCCATCAAAGAAACACATTGTAAAGCTACCGATAAAAATTGGCGGGCTTTACACGGATAGGACCGGTATGGGGCAAAAAAATCAGCGTCGCGCAGTGGTGTTATTGCTAGACTCTTTGGGTGTGGGTGCATCCAGAGATGCTGGTCCAGATGCGGATGCTGACACCCTGGGGCACATTGCCGAATTTTGCATGGCAGGTTTGGCAGACAAGCCTGAATTGCGCTCTGGTCCTTTGCATATTCCAAATCTAACCCGGTGGGGGCTGGCAGCAGCATACCAAGCTAGCACATCGAAACCTCTTGCTGGGATAGAAGCCACACACAAAATAGAAGGCGCTTATGGCTACGCCAAAGAAGTTAGTGTGGGCAAAGATACCCCTAGTGGTCATTGGGAACTCATGGGCGTACCAGTGATGGACCACTGGACCACGTTCCCTGGAAATAATTTTTGTTTTCCCAAAACGCTTATAGAAGATTTTATCCGCGAAGCCAGATTGCCTGGGGTTTTAGGCGAATGCCGCGCATCAGGCACGCAAATTATTGAAGACTTTGGTGAAGAACATATCGCTACCGGTAAACCGATCGTCTATACCTCAGCAGACAGTGTGTTTCAGATTGCTGCACACGAGGATCATTACGGCTTAGAAGCGCTTTACCGCCATTGTGAGATTGCACGGATACTTGTCGATCCTCTCAATGTGGGGCGTGTGATTGCTAGGCCCTTTGTTGGCAATGGAGAAGTAGGGTTTACCCGAACCGGTAATCGTCGTGATTGGGCCATGCCTCCTGGGGGTGAAACTTTATTTGATATTTTGTACGGTATGGACAGGTCGGTTATTGCCATTGGTAAAACAGCCGATATTTTTGCCCATCGTGGTGTAAGCGAAAATATCAAGGCTAACGGCATTGATGGCTTGTTTGATGCCACAATTGATGCTCTTAACGATGCAGCACCTGGTAGTCTGATTTTCACCAACTTTGTCGACTTTGATAGTCATTTTGGTCACAGAAGAGATGTTACTGGTTATGCTGATGCTTTGGAACGTTTGGATGCAATGCTTCCTAGGCTGGAAAAAGCGCTGGGGCCTAATGATGTTATTGTCATTACCGCTGATCATGGCTGTGACCCAACCTGGCCTGGCTGTGATCACACTCGTGAGCATATTCCTTTGGTTTTCTTTGGGCCCAAAGTGCCTTCCGTTGCTTTTGCTGGGCGTAACAGCTTTGCCGATGTTGGTCAGACTTTGGCCCGCTGGCTTGATACTCCATCTTTGGCTCAAGGTAAGGCGATCGAATCATTATTGGAGATGGCTTAATGATCTGGTCTGAAAGGTATGGATTGAGATTATTATGGATTTTGTTCTTGCTGCCTTTAGGACTGTTGTTGGGCTCATTGTTTTGGCAGTTTGTGCTCGGTGATCAGCCTTGTGCTCTGTGTGTGATTCAGCGTATTTTGTTGATGTTATTAACAGGTTTGGGCGCACTTTTTTTATCAAAAGCTAGTTTGCGAAACCAGTGGTGGATGTCCGTCATAGCAATACTGCTGGTGATAGCTGCTCAGGCGGCCAATGTATGGCAGATTTTATTGCCCTCTCACGGCAGTCAAGACTTGCCCTCAGGCATTTGTGCAGTGCAGTTAGGAGACGCCGATAATGCCTGGCTTAGTGCTTTGTTCAGCACTCAGGGAAGTTGTCAAGATGGCATGGTGGTGCTGTTAGGTATACCAGCTTTGTATTGGATTGCTCTCTCGTTGCTGTTGTTGTTAGTACTTCACATTAGCTATTGGTATGGGATACGCCAAGCCAAACAAAGCCAAAGCCGTTTGGAGGAGAAAAAACCAGATCAAAAAAACGATCCAGACAGAAATTCCGATCTTAAATTGGGATAGCTTAGAAAAATTGACCCTCGAATTTCTCTGAGTCCAAATACTTTTGCTGCAACAGTCTTCAAGATAAATTAGCGTACTGGAGCACTAACCATTTGGTGCCATATTGGTCAAATTGCACCTGAACCCTCGCGCTTTCGCCACTGCCTTCTGCGTTGATAATCGTGCCTGAGCCAAATTTTGGATGATTCACCGTTTGGCCCAACTGAAGACCAGTGTTGTCAATGACCGAAGTTGAAGGCAGGTAGTTGCTACGGTGGGCATAAGGTTTGGCAGAAGATGCAGTGCGGCGGTTGCGCACACGAATATCTTGCAGCAAGTATTGCGGAATTTCCTTGAGAAAGCGTGAAGGTCGGTGAAACATGTCACGACCATTCATGCGCCTTTGTTCAGCATGGGTAAGAGTAAGGTGCTTTTTCGCACGGGTTATGCCCACATAGCAAAGGCGCCGTTCTTCTTCGAGTTGGGCGGGTGTCTCCAGGCACATGTTGTGGGGGAAAAGACCATCTTCCAAGCCAACAATAAAAACCACATCAAACTCCAAGCCCTTGGCCGAGTGTAAGGTCATCATTTGGATGCACTGTTCAGTGCTAGGTTCATCATCACCAGTATCCAGTGTAACATGGGCAAGGAACTCATCTACTGGGCTCACTAAAGAATTTGGGTCAGGGGCAAATTGTTGGGTAGCAGTAATAAGCTCGTGTAAGTTTTCTACTTTTGCTTGGCCTTTTTCGCTGCGATCTTGCTGGAAGTGATCCATCAAGCCTGATACTAAGAGTATGGATTTGGTTTGCTCCCCCAGCTCTTGATCCATGTTCTGCTCTTTTAGGTCTTCGATAAGTTGAACAAATTGACTTAAGGTATTGTTTGCCCGGCCAGGTAAGGATTTTTCTGCGATGAGTTGTTTGCTGGCATTCCAAAGAGACAGTTGATTGATGGACGCGAAGTCACGGATTTTATCGATAGTGGCATGGCCAACACCCCGTGGAGGGTGGTTGACAATACGCTCAAAGGAAGGGTCATCGTTGGGGAAATTGATTAGGCGCAGATAGGCGAGAGCATCTTTGATTTCCGCGCGCGAGAAGAATTTATGACCCCCATAAATACGATAGGGCAAATTGGCACGGTTGAGGGCTTCTTCCAGGACTCGGGACAAAGCATTGGCACGGTAGAGTATGGCCATTTCATTGAGAGGAATGCCTTGGTTTTGATATTGTATCATGCGTTCACAAATGAAAATGGCCTCATCAAATTCATTAAAAGCTGCGTAATTTTCAATAGCAGTGCCGGGGTTACCTTTAGTCCACAATTGTTTGCCCATACGCTGGTCATTGTTAGCAATTAGGGCATTGGCAGCTGATAGGATGGTTTCAGTGGACCGGTAGTTTTGTTCCAGGCGGATGGTCTGTGTATCTGGGAAATCCTGAGAAAAACGGTGAATGTTTTCAATTTTGGCGCCACGCCAGCTATAGATAGACTGATCATCGTCGCCCACTGCAAACAAATGATTGTCTTCGCCAGCCAGCAAGCGTAGCCAAGCGTATTGCAGAGTATTGGTGTCCTGGAACTCATCGACTAAAAGGTAGCGAAAGCGTTTGCGGTAGTGGGCCAATAAGTCGCTATTATCACGTAAGGTTTCGTGACAGCGTAGCAATAATTCAGTGAAGTCGACCAGGCCATTGCGTTGGCAAAAGGTTTCGTATTGTTGGTAAATGGAAAGCATGACTTCGGTAAAGTATTCGCCGTTGGGCTGGATATGAGCCGCCCTGCGGCCATTTTCTTTTTGATTATTGATAAACCATTGAGCCTGCTTGGGTGGAAAGCGTTCGTCGTCGAGGTTCATTTCTTTTTCTAAGCGTTTGATAAGGCGGATTTGATCATCGCTGTCTAAAATTTGAAACCCTTGTGGGAGGTCAGCAGTTTCATAGTGCTGACGCAAAAAGCGATGTGCCAAACCATGAAAAGTGCCCACCCATAGGCCTTTTGCTGGGATGTTTAGGAGGTTGTCTAGACGGCCAAGCATTTCCTTAGCAGCTTTGTTGGTGAAGGTGACTGCCATAATTTCCATAGGAGATGCTAAATTTTTTTGTACAAGCCAAGCAATACGTTCAACCAGAACCCTAGTCTTGCCGCTTCCAGCACCAGCTAGTACTAGTATATGTGGACAATCCGAGTTAACGGCTTCTTGCTGAGAAGGATTAAGATGGTTTAGGGCATGATCAGACATGAAAATGTTTCGCGGATTGATGAGAAACCATTATAAGCCTTCCACTCATGGCAAACAACTGGTTATATTTCCTAGGCAACTCTGGGCAAACCCCTGATCTCATGACTGTCCTTGATTTAGTAAAAACAAAACCTGCTGAGGGTGAAGCTCGGTTTGACAGCAATGGAGCTTCGATAACTACAAACAACATGGTCGCCAATGCATCTGCGTCTACCACGACTTGGTGAATTGATACTGCTTTTGGAGTGGTTAAGAAGCCCGCCTACGGGTGAGCTCCATACCAAATAGGGAGTGCTCAATCACAGTATTATAGCTGGCGTAGCCAGCCTCATATGGCATTGGGGCGACAATCCCGCAATTTGCTAGCAACACTCTCTTAATTGCTGCTTGATAATCTTGAGGCATTACAAAAAAGCAGTCTCAACGTAAATGATTTTATGGCTGAGGGCTTAGGAAAAATTAAGTGCTCAGAAAGATTTATGTTAGAGAAAATGCCACTAAATATTTGTCTCAGAACAATTGTTTTGGTAATCTCAGTATAAGTACAAATGTAGTAAATTTTGTTTAAGTGCATTAACTAGGTTTGATCTGTCGCAAAAAACAATTGAGGGGGAGCGATGTCTGATCTAAGTTCTCAGGTCAAAAACAAGTCACTAGAAGACCTTATCAGTAAGTGGGCATCTGATTGGGTTAGATCTCGTGGTGGCAAAGTACCTGATGTTCATGTACTTGACTGCGTCAATCCAGACATGTTGGGGTATAGAAAAGTTTTTCTATCAACAGCGGCTTACTTAGAATTAGATAATGCTTCCCAAAGCAGTCTCAAATCAATTCCTCTTACTGAACATTCTGACTCTTTTGTTATTCAGGAGAATAATGAATCTAAGGATCATAAGTCAATCTCACTGGATGAAAGCGTCAAATTCACAGATACAGTTTTCACTGTGACTGAGGGTCTTCCTATTTGGTCTAGTGTTACTGTCAATGTCAATGAGTCTGTTGGCTATAGAACAACCTTTGTTCTGAATGCGCCAAATGTTGTGAAACCTCAACTTCTAACGAGGAAGCTTCAGGAGAGTATGATAATTGATATTCCTCCGCTTAAACAAACCTATTGCTATGCTACCGTAAAGTTTTCTACACCACCGGTTCCTGTTATTGTAAGGTTAGAAATATCAGGAAATGTGGTAGTCATATGCAAAAAAAAAATACATCTTTCAAGTAAATTAGGAAAAGGTAAGCGTAAAAAATGGGTTATTCCAATTGATTTTGTTGTTGAGTCTCTTTTGAAGCAAGATAAGTCGCTTACAAGACTTCTAGAGATTCGAGATGGTAAGGCGTATATTTGTCTTAGAGGGTATTGTCCGGGTGAAGTTAATCTTCTTAGTCATTCTTTACAAAAGATATCTTATATATCACATAGTCAACTAGCATCAATATTGAGTAGGAGAAAAAAAGCATGGGCTACTTATCAAGCTTTCAGCGAGCGGAGAAATATTTTAGGTGCGTATCAAATTCCCATGGGGGCGCAATTTATTTCCCCTGAATTTGAAGATAACAAGAGTCTTACTTTTCGAGCTTCAAGTGATGAGCTGTCTTTGCCCCGTTGGCCTCGTAAATTGCATCTGCAAGACTATACTCTAGCCTTCATCAAAGAACCCTCCCAGGCGGAACTTGCAAAAATAAGGGGTAACAATTCCATAATTTCTGGCTACCATAAAATGGCATTGATAACGGATGCTAGAGAGCAAAGGGTGTATTTTTGCCTCAACACGTCAACTGAGCAGTACTGTTCTCGTCTGGACAAATCGAATCCTCTGAGCGGGGAAGTCAAGTATTTTCAAACTGAGATCCTAGCCTATTGCCAAGATGGAAGAATAAACCTAAATAATCCAAGTATCACAAACACCAATTGGGATGTAATTAATGGATTAGTGCGATGGGCGATCCTACAGAAAGTCCCAGAGTATTATCTGCGATTAAGATCGGCAAAATTCTTGCAAGTCTCTAGCATTATGCCGAAGCTATTTGGGAGCCATTTTGAAATAATTTGGCAGATTACAACAGACCAGCGGCACAGATTAAAAGCTGGTATTGGTATATTTCAAGAAGGACCTGAGGATTGCTTGACTCTCATTTGTGACGAACATGATGCCGATGAAGCAGTGACTCGTTGGTATGCATGTATGAGGTTAGAGAATGTTGAAAGATGTAATCTGGTAAGTGAACAAAGCTGGCTACACCAAAAAGCAATGTCAATTTTCTCGCAGGCTCAACCCGGCAAGTGGGATTTGAATGAAAGAACCTATGGTACAACTAATTCAACAAATGTTGTACTTGATGAGAAAGCTGACATGACTTTGAGGTTTCAAATTGCTAGTTATTTGCTTCCTCAGGAGGAATCATCGCTAATGGTTGTTCAGGGGCCGCCGGGGACAGGGAAGACAGTTTTAACTAAACAGCTAGCCCTTAAAGTTGCTGGTGAGGATCCACTGTGGAGAGATAGCTTTGATGAGGTTTTGAGAATTGAATTAAAAAATTTAAACAGTGGAGATCGCTATCCAGATAAGCAGGATGCAGACAATCAAAAATATGATGCTTACGAGATAATATGGAAAGAGTGTTATAGGAAAAAAAAGGAAAAGCCTGCAACATTACTTAGCTTAAGTGATAGAGGTGAAATTTTGAGGGCATATTTGGCAAATGCAGAACAAGCTGGAAGATTGTTGATGATCCTTGATGGGCATGACGAATATCTACCGCGCAAATGTACGGATTCGGCAATAGAGGAACTCTTAGGGTTTAAAAATGTTGTTCTCACAGGAAGGGAGGTTCCTCTGTCATTACACCGAGAATACACACAGGTTGCCAAGCTGGTAGGTTTTTCCCCAGATAGTATAAGGAGACATTGCGAAGGAATTTTAGATGACTTGCAAAAAAAAACACCTTCTTTAGTTGATGAGATAGTAGGTTTTTTTCACGCAAACAATGCAATAGGATTTATCTCGCGTACCACTGCAAATTTAGAGATGCTATGTATTGCATATATCCAATTCAAAATTCCTCCGAAACTCA
>JAGYIW010000018.1 GCA_018402195.1 Gammaproteobacteria bacterium | reverse complement strand
AATCTAGATCCTTTTCCTTGCGCAACAAGCTGTGTAAGTTGCCCCTTGGCATCAACTCCATCACCATCACTTGCTTTGGCCCTTCCAACACTGCACCCAGCAGCCTTACCAGCCTTGGACATCCCTGCAAACCCAACATCACTTCAAGTTCATGGCGAAACGCTTGCTCCTCTTCCCCTTCCATTCGTTTCAGCAATACCTTTAGTGCTACTTCATCACCTAACCACGTCCCTTTAAATACTTTACCAAATCCTCCCTCTCCTAATTCCTCATCCAGGTGTATCCGTACATCAGCTTCTGCTATCTCATACCCTGGCTTGCTCGTCTTTTTTGTTGTGTCCATATTTAGCTCCTTGACTTGTTGTGGTTTGTTTTCGCTTTAAATACTGTTTTAAAGGTAGCTGAAAATCTATCACAAGATATCGCTTTAGTAAAATACATGCGTTTTATGTTCTAGACGCATAGTAAAGGAATAATACACAAGGCGCGCTTTGCTTAATCATGTCGCAATATCCCAAGACCAAACTTCATTTAGATGTTCAGCCATAAGCTCTAGCTTAATAGCGTTGCGATGGTTGCATTGCATTCAGCGTTCTTAAAGTTTACCTTGTTGCTTAAGTGAGTATACCCCAGTGAACAAGGATGCGAACAGTTGCCTGTTTTTTGCGGAAAGTGACAAATTTTACAAACACACCATTTCGCTAGTCGTGTCTTCCCAATACTGTAAAAATCTCTGTCTTGTGGGATGACATGCCTTTTGCTATGATGGTAAGGCATTTCAGGTTATGGTGGCCTTGTTGGCTCCCATCATTAGCCTACTGCCAACCCCGTCAGGCCCGGAAGGGAGCAGCGGCAACAGACAGGCTAAGTGGTGGAACGGGTGAACTTGGCCGCCACCAATTCGGTAAAATAGCATGGCCTACCTAGCCTTAGCCCGTAAGTGGCGCCCAAAAGACTTTGCTTCTCTGAAAGGACAGAAGGTGATTGTACAAGCACTCACCAATGCCCTACGGAACCAACGCCTACACCATGCGTATTTATTCACTGGCACACGTGGCGTGGGTAAGACTACCATTGCCCGCATCATGGCAAAATGTCTTAATTGTGAACAAGGCATTGGGCCTGAGCCATGCCATGAGTGCAAATCATGTCATCAAATCAGCCAAGGTCGTTTCATGGATTTGATCGAGGTAGACGCAGCATCAAAAACCAAAGTTGAAGATACAAGAGAGCTACTAGACAATGTACAATATGCTCCCAGCGCTGGACGCTATAAAATCTACTTGATTGATGAAGTGCACATGCTGTCCAATCACAGCTTTAATGCACTGCTGAAAACTTTAGAAGAACCACCAAAACACTGCATTTTTTTATTGGCTACCACTGATCCACAAAAACTGCCTGCCACGGTGATTTCACGTTGTTTGCAATTCAAACTTACATCCATGCAAGCCCATGATATCAGCGAGTATCTCGCCCATATTCTCAGCGAAGAAAATATTCCTTTTGAAGAAAGAGCATTACAGCATCTAACATACGCCGCCAAAGGCAGCATGCGCGATGCACTCAGTCTGTTAGACCAAGCCATTGCCTACGGCAATCAAAAAGTTGAAACCGTTGCCGTACGCGACATGCTCTCCATTGTTGAAGCAGAACCTCTACTGCAATTGATTGAAATCATCGCTCAGCAACAGCCTCAACAAGCTATCCATCTCATTCAACGCTTAGCACAAGAAGGTTATCAATTGGACCAATTTCTCTCTGCTCTTGTGAATACACTACATCTTTTAACCATGCGTCAAGTCATACCCAGTTATGATACCCTAGATTTTGATCAAACTGGGCAGCTAGATGCCTTGGCCAAGCGTATAAACCCCGAAACCCTGCAACTCTATTATCAAGTGGCCTTAACTGGGCAAAAGGACATGGGGCTTGCACCTAGCTTACAAGCAGGCCTAGAGATGACAGTTCTGCGCATGATGGTGTTGGCAGCACCTGGCGATGCTCCTTTGGACGCCAAAACTGAAAGCCAAATCACCACACATCAAAGTTCACCTGGACAACAAGTGATAATGAAGCCAGACGCACCAAACACAAACAATGCCTCATCTCCTCAGCCGATAACCCATGCAGCTGATTCTGTACAAGTTACTAAGCAAGCAGAACAAAGAAGTACAGCAATACTAAAAGAACCTGGCATGGCGCCTTCTCAAAATGAGCCCACGCCCTTAGACCTTGCAACCTCAAGCACATTTACCATTGATAACTTAACTGCAGAGAGTTGGCCCGATTTTATTGAATCTCTTGATCTGAAAGGCCTAGCAAAAAGTTTATTACACAATTGCGCTTTTGAATCCCTTGGCGCAGAAGAATTACATTTGGCCATACGCCCCAAGCACCAAGCTTTACTCAACCCCAAGCAGGCCAAAATGATTGAGGAAGCCATCGCCAAGGTCGTAGGCAAAAAAACCAAGCTATGCGTGAATATCAAAGACGAGCCAGCCAAAACTCCACAAGATATCAGGGATGACAAAGTCCGTGCCGCTAAGAAATCAGCCCACAACTATCTCAAGGTAGATCCACACGTGCAGGCACTTCAACAAACCTTTGATGGACAACTCTTGGCTGAATCAGCTGAGTTGATTATCCCCAAAGCTATGATAGCTGAGTAGTATGTCGGGTCAAGAGAATATCCTCGGTTCCTGCTTAAAAAAAGACCCGAGGACGACACCGTTAACACTGTAAGGCTCTGAGGGATGTTAGCTACACGTCATTGCCAGAAGGATGACCTTAGTTACCCTTCTTAAAGCTGCGCTTGTTACCTGATGGCTTGTGTGCAGAGCTTCGATCACTACGTACATTGGGGGATCTGGTTACTTTGCTCTCTGGTCGGGCATGAAATTTCCTATCTCCAGGTTTTTCAGCTGGTTTCTTCTTGGCAAATTTATACTTTTCACCAGGTTTTTCAGCAGGTTTTTCCCTGGCGAACTTATTCTTTTCGCCATATTTTTCAGCTGGTTTTTCCTTGGCAAAATTATTCTTTTCGTCAGATTTTTCAGCTGGATTTTTCTTGGCAAACTTATTCCTTTCGCCAGGTTTGTCAGCTGGATTTTTTCTGGCGAACTTATTCCTTTCGCCAGGTTTGTCAGCTGGATTTTTTCATGAACTTATTCTTTTCGCCATATTTTTCAGCTGGATTTTCTTGGCAAACTTACTTGATAGATTTTGCTTAGGAGGCTTACTATTTGGATCAATAAGATACTGAATTGCCTGCCATTTTTTTCTATCCTCCGAGGTGATCAAGTTAATCGCCTCACCTTCTGCGCCTGCTCTAGCCGTACGACCTATGCGATGAATATAATCTTCTGGCACCTGCGGCAAATCATAATTGATGACATGCTCGATATGAGGAATATCCAAACCACGCGAAGCAACATCGGTAGCCACCAATATGTGGAATTTCTTTTGACGGAAATCACGAATAACACGATCACGTTTGTTTTGATTCAAATTGCCGTGAATAGCCTGGGCAGAGAGGTCATCTGTACGCAAACGCTTAGCCATTTTATCAGCACCAAATTTGGTTTTGACAAAAACTACCACAGAACCATGACAGGCTCTGATGTGTTTGAGCAATTCATTGTGCTTCTGATCTGCAGATACTTCATATACTGACTGTTTGATAGCCTTTACCGGCACATTGGTAGACCCCACAGCCACACGTTGAGGGTTATGCAAATATTTTGCCGACAGTTTGATAATATTGGCTGGCAAGGTTGCAGAAAACATCAACGTCTGCCGCTTTTCTGGCAAAAAGCGCACAATACGATCCAGCTGCACACTAAATCCCATGTCCAACATTCGGTCAGTCTCATCCAACACCAGGAAATGAGTATCGTGCAATAATAAACTACCACGCTCAAGATGATCATTCACCCTGCCTGGTGTACCTACGATAATGCGTGGTCGCAAGCGCAACTGCCGCAGCTGCTTACTCATGGATTCACCACCAATCAACAAAGCCGAATCTAAAGCAGACTTAGCCCCCATCAACTGCAAAATAATCACATGGATCTGTTTGGCCAACTCACGTGTTGGCGACAATACCAAGGCAGACCCCCGCGGGTTGGTCAAAAGAAATTGTACTAAAGGGATAGAAAATGCTGCAGTTTTACCGGTACCTGTCTGAGCTGAGCCCATGATATCTTGACCCTGTAATGCCAAAGGAATAGCCTTGGCCTGTACTGGCGTTGGTATCGCGTAGGACATCTGAGCCAAATTCTGCATAAGCGCAGCATCTAAATTGAAAGATTCGAATGATTGCATGATTTATTATTCTCAAACCGAAGTGGAAAAAAAGGGAACAGCCGTAGCAACAGAAAATTGGCTTATACATTGACATTAAAGAACTAATCTACCATAAATTCTTGACAATGTCTTGTAAAACATTAGTCATATAGTAAAAATAACTAGTGCCCATGGCCCTGTAAAATAGTGAAGCTTTTTATGCGAGATCTATGGGTTTGTTTTTTAGACCCCAAGATAATTATCTTCGGCAGTTGATGGGACCAGAATAATCAAGAACCTCAACTGAATTTTTTCGAAAACCTGAAAATTTTGGGGGCCTACAAACCCCAAATGATCTTACTAGCGCTTCGATTTTTATGGGACAACGCCTATACACCAAGGAAGAGATTTGCTAATATAAATCGTATTTAATTAAGATAAGAGGCAACACGGTGATTAACTGGGAAACAATCGAAAAAGCAAGCAAACAGCTTGAAAGCAAGATGAAAAATGCCCACAACGAAATCAACGAACTGACCTTCACTGGTAGCTCTGAAGATAAGCACATTAAAGTCATGATGAAAGGCAGCTACAAGCTTGAAAGATTGGCCATTGCGCCTGAAGTCATCGATTCAGCAAAATCTTCAGCAGACATGGCTGAATACCTTAACGCTCAGTGCACCATCGCCTTCAACGATGCCATCAATCAGATTCAAGAATATTCAAATGAAAGGATTGCCAAGCTGGCAGGCGATCTTGAGGTCAACATTGCTGATGAAAGCGAAGAAAAATATGCTTAACCCCTATACATCAAGGATGTAAAATGGCTCGGCAATTTAGTCCACTGATAGAATCGTTGATCTTGGCGTTGCGCTGCTTGCCTAGCGTTGGACCCAAATCAGCCCAGCGTATGGCACTGAATTTATTAGAGCACAACAAAAATAATGCCCGCATACTAGCAGAAACATTACTGCAAGCCCTAGATAAAGTGGGGCATTGCGAGTCTTGCTACATGCTCACCGAAGAGAAAACATGCCCTATCTGCCGAGACGAAAAACGTGATGGGGCATTACTTTGTGTCGTAGAAAGCCCTGCTGATGTTTTTGCTTTAGAGCAAACCGTACATTTTCGCGGCCATTATTTTGTCCTCTCAGGACATCTCTCACCTTTGGATGGCATTGGCCCCAATGATATTGGTATCCCAAAATTGTTAGCAAAATGTGAAAATACCCATATCCGTGAGATCATTCTCGCGACCAATCCAACAGTAGAGGGTGAAGCAACAGCACAATACATCGCCAATTGCCTGGCATCGTCACCCATAACCTTATCACGCATTGCCCATGGCGTCCCTATGGGCTCGGAACTGGAATATTTAGATGGTAACACCCTCACCGAAGCAGTCGCGGCCAGAAAGACTATCGTTCAATCTGTAGATGCTTAAAGAATTACCAACCCATGACTTCTGCAACACCTTGGCCAATTCCCGCTGGTGAGCTCACCGAATGAATACCGGCTTTCTCAAGACTAGCATATTTCTCAACAGCAGTGCCTTTACCACCGGCAATAATCGCACCAGCGTGCCCCATGCGCTTGCCTGGAGGTGCTGTCACACCCGCAATATATGCAACCACAGGCTTGGTGACTTCAGATTGGATAAATTCAGCAGCTTCTTCTTCAGCAGTACCACCAATCTCACCTACCATTACAATGGCTTCGGTGCGATCATCTGCTTGAAACTCACGCAAAACATCAATGAACGAAGTACCAGGAATGGGATCACCGCCAATGCCTACGCAAGTGCTTTGACCAAAGCCTAACTGGGTTGTTTGGTGCACAGCTTCATAAGTCAAAGTTCCTGAACGAGAAACAATCCCTACTTTGCCTGGAGAATGAATGTAACCAGGCATGATACCAATTTTCGATTCACCTGGGGTAATCACGCCAGGGCAGTTAGGGCCAATCAGCCTCGCACCCAAGCAATCCACCACCACTTTGACTTCAAGCATATCCAACACTGGAATTCCTTCTGTGATACAGACTATCAACTTAATACCAGCTTCAGCAGCTTCAATGATAGAATCTTTACAAAACGGCGCTGGGACATAAATCACACTTGCATCAGCCTGAGTGGCATCAACTGCTTCACGCACAGTATTAAAAACCGGCAAATTCAAGTGAGTTTGCCCACCTTTACCTGGTGTCACTCCCCCAACCATTCGCGTACCATAAGCAATAGCTTGCTCAGAGTGCAACGTACCCTGCTGGCCGGTGAAACCCTGACAAATAACTTTGGTCTTTTTGTTAATCAACATACTCATTGCTCACCTCTTACACATGCAACAACCTTTTCAGCCGCTTCGGTAAAGCCTTTGGCAGCAATAATGTTCAAATCACTTTCTTCCAACATCTGAGCCCCAATCTCAGCATTATTCCCTTCCAATCGCACCACCACAGGCACCTCAATGCCCACTTCAGCAACTGCGCCGAGAATACCTTCGGCAATGACATCACAACGAACAATGCCACCAAAAATATTCACCAACACAGCTTTAACATTGCTATCAGAAAGAATAATTTTAAACGCCTCGGTTACACGCTCTTTGGTTGCACCACCCCCAACATCGAGGAAATTTGCAGGATTACCACCTTTGAGTTTAATCAAATCCATGGTCGCCATGGCTAGGCCGGCACCATTGACCATGCAGCCAATATCACCATGCAAAGCAATGTAGTTGAGCTCAGCTTCCTGCGCACGATTTTCTCGGGCATCTTCTTGCGATAAGTCACGCATGGCAGCCAACTCAGGATGACGGAATAAAGCATTGTCATCCAAAGCTACTTTCGCATCCAAACACAGCAAATCACCATTTTCTTGAATCACCAAGGGGTTGATTTCTGCTTGACTCAAATCGTTTTCAACAAACAATTTACCCAGGGCAGTGAGAATATGAGTGAATTGTTTGATTTGTTTACCTTCAAAGCCCAACTTAAAACCAAGCTCACGACATTGGTAGGGCATCACACCCACCAGAGGATCTATGAAAGCACGTAAAATCTTTTCAGGCGTTTCTACAGCCACTGCTTCGATATCAACACCACCTTCGGTAGATGCCATCACCACAATGCGCTGAGCAGCTCTATCTATCACCAAGCTTAAATATAGTTCTTTGGCAATATCTGTTGGTGCAGCCACCAAAACACTATTGACGGGTTGGCCATGTTCGTCAGTTTGAATTGTCACTAATCTTGAGCCAAGCAAACTATCAACATAAGCATCAAACTCTGCAGCATCAGAAATCAACCTCACCCCACCCGCTTTACCGCGGCCACCGGCATATACCTGTGCCTTAACTACTGCTATGTCGGTGCCTAAATGCTTCCACTCTTGGCGTGCTTCTTCCAAACTGCTTGCCACCTTCCCTGCGGGGACTGGCAAGTCATAGCGTTCAAACAAAGCTTTGGCTTGATATTCATGCAAATTCATCGAAATATCCTTCTTAGGTTTTCAACGTAAAACTCGTTCTATTCGATGGCTAACCATAGCAGTTTCACCCCCTTATATCAATTAATTATCAGTTTAGTATGTTTGACTGAAAAAAACCTAGAACCCTTAAATACAATGAGCACATCTCTCTAACTTTACGGCCAATGATCCTAAAAAATCCTGTATCAACTCTTAACAATTCAGTCACATGACGCCCAGTCCTGTGGCCTCAAGAAATGCGTCAATAATTTTTCTTCTTCAGAGCCAGGAACAGGACGATAGTTGTAAGTCCACTGAACATTGGCCGGCAATGACATAAGGATAGACTCAGTCCGCCCATGTGACTGCAAACCAAACAAAGTACCACGATCGTAGAGCAAATTAAACTCCACATAGCGTCCTCGTCTAAGCAACTGAAACTGCTTTTGTTCCGGCGTAAAAGCCAGGCATTTTCGCCGTTGGACAATGGCCTGGTAGGCTTGGAGAAAAGCTTTGGCGACATCTTGCACACAAGCAAAACATTGCTCAAATGGCCAGTCATTCAAATCATCAAAAAACAACCCACCAATGCCTCGCTGCTCTTGACGATGCGGCAGATAAAAGTAGTCGTCACACCATTTTTTGAAACGCGGATATATAGCTTCACCATAGCGATCACAAGCAGCTTTTGCGGCTTGATGCCACAACACACAATCTTCATCAAAACCATAAAACGGTGTTAAATCAAACCCACCACCAAACCACCAAATATTATCTCCCACCGTCAGTAAACGAAAGTTAGCATGGCAAGTTGGCACCATAGGATTATCAGGATGAACAACAGTGGAAACACCAGTGGCTTTAAACGGTTTGTCGGCAAGTTCTTGACGCTTATTGGTGGCGGCTTTAGGCAAGCTAGCACCTCCAATAGCAGAAAAATTGACCCCCGCACTTTCAAAAATTTTACCGTCACGCAGCACACAAGTTTTACCGCCACCTTGAGGCTTCTTGTGTTCAGAGGCATCAGATTGAACCACATCATCATAAGACCAAGTATCTGGGGTAAACGTCTGCTTGCCATCCTCCTGCTCAAGCATAGCCATAAGCTCAGCTTGATAGCTCTGCAGCCATTGGGATACTTGTTCGTATGGTTGAGTCATTGCTGCGCCTTATAGGACATATTGATGTCTTCCTCGCAGGTCGTAGATCCTAGAATATCGGCTATGCCGATTCAGAAATAACTGCGATCATTCAAACAACCCATACCTAGGTTGGAATATCTTCATCATTCTCTGGCGCCAAGCCCAGCTCTTTGTAGCGCTCCGCCCTGAAACTACCGGCAGTGTATCTTTCTGAAAGCACTACTTCTTCACGAGGATGCAAAAATAACGGCATGGATAAACGAGATTTGCTAGCATCCTCATTTTCAGGATTAATAACCCTGTGCTTAGTCGCTGTAAAATGGCCACCCGTACACTCATCTAGCATATCTCCAGTATTGATAACAATACGTCCGCGCTTAGTCGATACATCGAACCATTCACCTTCAGATGAAAGTACTTGAAGCCCCTTGGCAGTAGCCGAAGGCAATACAGTCAGCAAGTTGATGTCTTCGTGAGCAGCAGCACGCACCGCACCTGGCTTTTCTGTCCCTGTCAAAGGTGGATAATGCAGCAAGCGGAATAAATTCTTCGGCGATTTATGAATCATTTGTGACAAAGGTTCACTCAAGCCTTGGCGAACGTCTTCTGGCAGATTTTGCTCTATCCAACCAAGCAGCATTTCGGCACAACCCAACATTTGGTCAAACAACTTGAATGTTAGCTCCTCAACTTCTGGTGGACACACGCCCCCTCGATAAAGATGATACATCTCTTTGAGATCTTTTTGATCGTAACCCTTGGCAGTCTCAGAGCGATCCAAGGAAATAAAACCATTATGGGTCAGCTCATCAAATTCAAATGTCTTTTTGTGTGCATTATCTGCGGCAAAAAAATTTTGCCATGCTTTATACACTTCATCAATCAAAGCCTGATCAATGGGGCTGTCTTCTATCAAAGCAAAACCTGTACTGCGCAACGAGTCGGCAAAGCGCTGTGGCGCATCATCGGATTGGCAAGAAACAGTCAAAATATCAAAAGACACGGCAGAACCTCTTTAGTAGGTAAAATGATAAAATCAGTATAACGGTTACCCGTTAAAATCTCAACGCATTTACAAGAGTATGCGGCAATTGTCGAAGCAATCAATGACTATTTACTGCGAATTTTTCACCTTCCTCATCACTACTTAAGAGTTCTAGCAATTTATCTTTTTCGGTCGATAGCTCCTTACGCTCTTCTTTAGTTAGTGCGCGCCCTTGAAATTTACTTAACCATGTTAACATTGATATACGATAATCCGTATCAGTAGCATCAGCTGGATACGCATTATCTAACGCTTTATTAAACTCAAGAATTGCTTTTTTATCTTTCGGTCTTGCAGTGTGAGTAGGCGCTGGTGCAAAAAGTCCTGGGCCAGCAACACCTGGCATACCCTGGTGGTCTTGAGCAGCCTCCAAGAGGCGTACTCCCATAAGTTGCAAACAAGATTTAATATCGTCATGAATGACTTTTTCACCAATAAAATCCTGAATTGGCACTTCCACAAGTTTTTTGTTTTCATAAAAGAAGAGCCCACTTCCCCTCAAATAAGTAGGCCTACCTTCACTGATAATGCTTTGTAGCGCAACCCTGAAAATAGCCTTTCTTGAGCGCATATCTGTCAAACTTAATGAATATTCAAACAAATCACCACAAGATGTGCCTCTAGACTGGTACTCCAACAAATTGTGTTCAATGTTTTTATCAAAATCGATATGCTTTAAAACATCCAAATAACTAGGTTTGCATACATGTAATTGGGTTCTACTGTCCCTCCAGTAAAAATATAGGTAAATACCTCCCCTATTCAACTGATCAATTGAACAAGATGTTTGAAAAATGCAGGTTTATCCTTTCCTTGTTCAATAATACTAAATCTTTTAAATGTTCCAGCAAAACAGAGCAATAAATCTTCTTGTAACTTCGACCTAATAGATCGATTAATGCACTCACAAGTTTTTCCTGCTGAATTTTCTATAAAAATCGACCTAAAAGACATAAAAATCTGCCAAATCTTCTCCTTTTTTATTCTTTACTAGCGTACTTAATTTAGTGAGAAAATATTTATGTAAATAATCACGAATTTCATTTAATTTTCCTACAATATCACATCAATAGCCCCGGCCCCATGGCACACTGAAAAAGACAGGTGGGTGAGAATAACTTTGGCGACAAGAGTTTTCACCGTCGTATCACCTTATCGTGCTGAGTGTTTTTAAACACTCCACCATAGTTGCCGTCAGGACATTTTATTGACCCTCTCTACTATCGCCCTAGTTGATTTCCTCGCCATCTTGAATATCCTTTTTTGGAAAATACAAGCAGTTAGTGATGGCTCGTGCAACATGATTTTCACCCATGCATCGCCATTGCTGAGTGTTTTAAACAATCCACCATGGTTCACATTCTCTATTTTATCGAACTTCTAACATCTCCGCAAAGTTTTATTCCCCTAGCATGAATACAGCGTTTATTTGAAAAGGCAAACAGCCGGGGAGGCCTGGCAACAGCTACTTTCACATCCGTTTCACCTTCTTGGCTGAGTTTTTCTAAACACTCCACCATGGTCTTCACCAGAGGCGCTGGATAGACCGTCTCTACAATTTCCTTAAATACACTACCATCCGCGAAAATCGTTGCTTGAAAGGAAAAACAGCTAGATAGCTTTCTGCAACAGCTACTTTCACTCTGCATCACCTTTATCGCTGAGTGTTTTAAACACTCCACCATGGCGCCTTCACCAGAGGCGCTGATGTGGACCGTCTCTACCACTTCCTGAAAATCTTTGCTTGAAAAGGAAAACAGCTGGGGAGGGCCTTGGCAACAGCTACTTTCATCCGTTTCACCTTCTGGCTGAGTTTTTCTAAACACTCCACCATGGTTCTTCACTCATATTCCATTTGATAGACCGTCTCTACCACTCCTTAAATCGACTACCATTCGCGAACCTCATTGCTTGAGGCAAGGCAAACAGCCAGGGAGGGCCTCTGGCAAACAGCTACTTTCACCATCGTATCACCTTCATCGCTTAGTGTTTTTAAGCACCCACCATGGTCTTCACCATATCCATTTGATAGACTCTGCCCCTATCATCTCCTAAATTCACTATGATCCTAAGTGAACCACATTGCTTGAAAAGGCAAACAGCCAGGGAGGGCCTTGGCAACAGCTACTTTCACATCCAAGTCCACCTTCTTGGCTGAGTTTTCTAAACACTCCACCATGGTCTTCACCATATCCATTTGATAGACCGTCTCTACTACACCTCCTTAAATTCACTACCATCCGCGAACCTCATTGCTTGAAAAGGCAAACAGCCGGGGAGGGCCAACAGCCACTTTCACCGTCGCATCACCTTTGGTGCTGAGTGTTTTAAACACTCCACCATGGTATTCACCATATCCATTGATAGGACCGTCTCTACCACCTCCTCAAATTCACCACCATCCGCGAACTCATTGCTTGAAAAGGCAAACAGCTGGGAGGGCCTGGCAACAGCTACTTTCACATCCGTTTCACCTCTTAATAGTTTTTCTAAACACTCCACCATGGTCTTCACCCATATCCATTTGATAGACCGTCTTTACCACCTCCTTAAATCCACTACTATCCACAATCCTTGTTTGAAAAGGCAAACAGCCGGGGAGTGGCCTCATGGCAACAGTTACTTTCACTGCCGCATCACCTTCACGTTATGTTTTTACCCCACCATGGTCTTCACCATATCCATTTGATAGACTGTTCTACCACCTCCTTAAATCCACTACTATCCACAATCCTCATTATTGAAAAGGCAAACAGCCAGGGGAGAGCTCTGACGACTGCAGCTTCTAACCTTAGTATCACTCTCCTTACTTAAGTTGGATCAAGCAACTTAACTTGTTTTTGCAGAAGATGACTGGATAAAATCTTTAATGGCGCTCAGGATTTTGTGCGCCTGTAATTTCAACACCGATCCTACTAAACTCTACTGTTTGGTAAAGGAACGTTACTTTTGATAATCAGTTGATTGAATTTTAATCCTTCAAGGAATGCCAAACGACTAATATCAAGAACTAATAGTCTAGCCATATCGTGATAATATGATTTTTCTTCCAGCTCAAATTTTGACAATTTGACAACAATAGCTCTGACTACATCCAACGTGGCGAAATTGATTGCTAGCAGAAAGCGTAAAATGTTTTGCAAACCATATTTATCTGTGCCTTTAATTGCTTCAAGAATGAAATCAGTCATTTTCTTCGACCGCAATAAATTCTTACTCAATTTCAGCCGTTCCCACAAAGGATTAATGGCCTTAACAATATCTCTCTCAAGTTGTTTTTCGCTAAAAAAATATTTTAACCATTGGAAAACCACAGAAAATAATCGCTCAATGATTCTACTGTCAATTTTGTCTAGCATACTATTGGATTCATCTAGACATCTCACAAACAATGTCGCGCTGTATATGCCTGTTAGGTCTCTAGGTTTATCCAATAAGCAGCGATAGAAATGAGACAAAGCCAATAAGTCTTCTTTATTAGTCAATAGCCCAGCAACAAACCACAATACATACTCAAATGAAGGTTCAAATTTCCTTTCCTGAATGAACGCCGACACTGAATTTTTCTGCTTAACATTATCATTATCAACCAGATAAAATTCTGAAAAATATTCACTAAGCCTCATTTTTTGAGAACCACTTTCTTCCTGTAAAGCATTTACAATATAACGCGCAGCAAAGTAATCTCTAAACGTCAGGTGACTAAAATAATAATTGTCCTTGCCACTGTGATTATATTCTGAACTAGGTTTGATAAAACCAAAGCGTTTTTGCATAAGTAAAGCATCATGCTGCACCTCCGTGGGCTCACTCGGCAAGTATTTTCTCGCAGCAATGGTGTCGGAAAAGAATTTTCTTTGTACCAAACTGTTGAAAGCAAAGTATTCTGCAAAAGCCACCTCAAATTTGCAAGCCTTACGAATTTCTTCTGCATCCATATCTTGATCTGATTTACCTGTCCGCTTAAACTTCGCAATATATCGTTTCGATAAAGATTCGAGTAATCCGTTGTATAGTCCACCCATGGTTGTAACTCCCTGATCGAAGTCGCCTGATGCCCAGGCTGTACATACCATTTCGCAATTAACCGGGATTTTACATGCGCCTTTGATATATGGTGACGAATCGAGCTGTGCTTTTAAATTCTGCGCATTAGCCTCATCGTCACCCGATGACAATGATTCGAAAAAATCATCAATGTAACGGGATAAAGTTATTTCACTAAATCCTGTTACCTCAACCCACTTTGACGGCTCAAAAGAGTACACATCCTTTAATCCATCTAAGTTGTAGGGCCTAGAGGTTAAAACCAATCGACGGGCATTCATCAGCTGACTAAAGACGTGTTCTAAATAATCAGGAATATTTTTTTCATCATATCCGTCTAAAATAACCAATGCTTGTGGCATTGGAGATGATTCATCCCCTTTCGGGGATGCATCATTTTTATCCGCAGAGACTTCACCAAAATACTTCTGGTGTTTCTTTTTGTCTCCAGTAACCAGTATTTCTAAATAGTTTTCCCAAAGATTATTATTAAGAAACGGCATTATCCTATTACTTAAGTTTGGAGGATAGCCTTCTTTAATTAAAATCTCAGCTACGGTATAAGGCTTGTCTTCACGCTCAGGGTAACGATCACAATTCAAATTCCTAATAGGAATATAAAAACACCAATCGGTTGCTTCACTGGCTAGTTTCTTACTAAGCGTCGTTTTGCCTACACCTGCAGTTCCAGTCACCAAAATGCACCATTTTTTTTCTTCATGGCTAGGTAACAATTGTTGATAAGCTAGTGTTACTTTACATTCGCCTGTTAATTGACCATAAATCAACAAAGCTTCAGCATCATCTCCACTAGCAGACTTGCTGGCTGATTTAAGCCGACGCTCCATACTCGTGAATTCGATACCCTCTACGACATTCAACTCAGCATAGTATTTTTGTATGGGTATATTCCCATAAAATAGTCGTTCAATACGATGGCCATACTTATTATGCTCTAGTAGTTCACTTCGAGACTCATCAATTTGAGGTTCAAATTGTTTTTTAACCTTTTCTCCTAAATACTCATTTAAGCAATAATCGTGCACGACTTCGCATTCAAGCTGCAAGGTTCCCACAACACGTTCATTGGTCTCATCAATGGTGAACTTACCAATCTGGTCTTCTAAATCTCTAGACAGCTTATTTTGACCAACATAGCTTTTTAAGTCATCAAATATTTGATAGATCGGCACCACCCATTTTTTATGGGCAGTGCCTATGTTTTTTGCATAGTCCTTACCAGGAATGAATTTTTTTGTGGCAGCTACAACGAAATATCCTGATAAAGCCACTCTATTTTCTACCAAACATCTTTTCTTGTGTGCCTCAAGAACAAAAGTGTTGTTTAGATTTCTCAAATTTATAGTTTGATTAATAGAGACTTCCTTACCCACTGTGACCTCCTTCTCTCTATTAAGGGCAATACCGAACTCCGAATCAAAGCCAGTGCCTAAGATTTTTATGCCGGTTTTTAGTTTCATGCTAAACTGGAAACCCGTCTTGACAGAAAAGGTCTTATTAAATTTTTTTAAAAAGGTAAAAGTATTGTCTGAACCCTTCTTGAATGAGCTGTCTGTTTCAAGATTGTTTGAGCTGTATGCAAACAACATCTCAGGACTAATATCTTTTAGCTCTTTTCCTATGTCAATGGTCTTCTCAGACCTAACTGCGCTAGACTGATCAAATGCATTTACTGGTTGGTCGGAAGGGGAATCATCAATAACTGCCAGTTCCAACTGAGGGGGCCAAGTACAATTTGGATAATTTCTATGAACTCTGTCTTTAAAGCTCGTATTAGAAGCTATACGCTGATTCGGTGACTTATCATTTGTTGTAAGCGAATTCCACTCCAACGAACTACGCTTGGCATTGTCATGAAACCAGATTTCCGACCATTTATTCAGTAACTCATCGATATCAACTGGCTTATCCATTGGCATTGTCTTGTCCTTTTTTTGAAAATTATCCGTGAAGACTCTATTAAAGAGGATCCTACATTGTCAGAGTTTCTTAGTTTAACTAAGTGCAATAATTAAGTCAAGACTTCATTTTTTGATAATAACTTGTTTACTATAGCATTTGCCTTAAAGCATAGGCCAAAATGCCACCATGGCAATAATATTCAAATTCTCTTTGGGTATCGATGCGTACCACCATACTGATGGATTTTTCTTCACCATTGGCATAGGTTATCTGCAACGCCAACTCACTTTTAGGCCCCTGAACCTGAGTAAAAGATAGTGACTCTTGGCCAGTAAGACCCAATGTCTGAGCATTTTCACTTTCAGGAAATTGCAGAGGCAACACACCCATACCAATTAAGTTGGATCGGTGGATACGCTCATAGCTTTCTGCTATCACCACTTTCACGCCCAGTAATAAAGTTCCCTTGGCCGCCCAGTCTCTTGACGAACCAGTACCATATTCCTTGCCTGCTACCACCACCAAAGGTATCCCTTCTTGCTGATACTGCATAGCCACATCATAGATAGAACTTACATCATCACTACCCACATACCGCGTCCAACCACCTTCGTGATCAGGCGTCATGGCATTGCGAATACGGATATTAGCAAAGGTACCACGCATCATCACTTCATGATTACCACGTCTGGCTCCATAGGAATTAAACTCTTTAGGGTCCACACCCAAACCCTGTAAATATTGCCCTGCAGGAGAATTAGGCGCAATCGCACCAGCCGGAGAAATATGATCAGTGGTAACGCTGTCACCCAACACCGCCAAAATTTGTGCATTTTCTACAGGCGCCACAATACCTGGCTGTGTTTGCATACTCACCAAAAATGGCGGATGTTTGACATAAGTAGACTCAGGAGCCCAATCATAAGTTTCCAAGGATTTTTGAATGATGAGATCTTGCCAATCTTTTTCACCATCAAAAATAGTCGCATACTCTTTGGCAAATGCATTTTTCTGTACATAACCCAAACAAGCAGTAATTTCTTCATGACTCGGCCAAATATCACACCAATACACCGCTTCACCTTGGGCACTCATAGCAACAGGCTCATTGTCCTTGTCCCAATCCATGCGCCCTGCCAAAGCATAAGCCACCACCAATGGTGGTGAAGCTAACCAACTGAGTTTGACTTGTGGGTGAATACGCCCTTCAAAGTTACGATTACCAGATAATACCGCAGCAACCTTGAGCTGCTTCTTATCCACAGCCTTAGCCACCGCTTCAGGCAAAGGACCAGAGTTGCCAATACAAGTGGTGCAGCCATAGCCAACCAAGTTAAAGCCAATTTGTTCCAGGTAATCCAGCAAACCTGCTCTTTGCAAGTAATCCGTGACCACTTTGGAGCCAGGAGCTAAAGAAGTTTTTACCCAAGGCTTAGGAGCAATACCCTTTTCCACGGCTTTTTTTGCTAGCAAACCTGCTGCCAACATAACAAAAGGATTAGACGTATTTGTACAGCTGGTAATCGCAGCAATCACCACATCACCATGTTGCACATCTTCAGCTTGAGGATTTTTAATTTGCACTTTGTCAGCAACCTCAGGCACATGTTCATACAACACTTTAGGCAAATCTCCCAACAACACCCTGTCTTGTGGACGACTTGGACCCGCGACAGACAACTGTACACTAGCCAAATCCAAAGACAGCACGTCGGTGTAGACTGGTTGTTCTTGGTTATCTTCTGGCCACATTTGCTGAGCTTTTAGATAAGCCTTGACCAATGCTACCTGCTCAGGCTCACGATTTGTGTCGCGCAAATACATCAAAGTTTTTCCATCCATGGCAAAAATACCTGCAGTGGCACCATACTCAGGAGCCATATTTGAGATGGTCGCCCTGTCCGCCAAACTCAGTGCTCTGGCACCCTCACCAAAAAATTCAACAATTTTACCAACTACTCCGTATTCACGGAGCATTTCAGTAATGCGCAACACCAAATCTGTTGCAAATACCCCTTCAGACAGCTTGCCAGTCAAATGTACACCAATGACTTCCGGCAATAACATAGAAACTGATTGGCCCATCATGCAAGCTTCAGCTTCAATACCACCTACTCCCCAACCCAATACGCCTAGACCATTGGCCATGGTAGTGTGGCTGTCTGTGCCCACCAAGGTGTCTGGGAAAATCCACGTATCGTCACCTTGTTTTTTTGACCACACACATTGCGCCAAATACTCAATATTCACCTGATGACAAATACCCATCCCAGGTGGCACAACACGTAGGCCATCAAAAGCTGACTGTGCCCACTTTAAAAAAGCATAGCGCTCATGGTTTCTTTCCACTTCTTTGGCCACATTGGTTTCAAAAGCTTTGGCGTTGCCAAAAGTATCCACCTGCACCGAATGATCAATCACTAAATCCACAGGAATGCGTGGTGTCACAGCTTCAGCATTTCCACCCATCCTCACACATTGCTCACGCATGGTGGCAAGATCCACCATTGCTGGGACACCTGTGAAGTCCTGCATCAAAATACGCGCAGGATAAAAACCAATGGACTGAGAAGACTTACCGCTCTGATTCAACCAATCAACAAACGCCTTAGCATGATCTTCATTCTGCTCTTCATCTTGATGCCTGAGCACATTTTCCAATAAAACTTTCAAACAGAAAGGCAGACGACCAATACCTTCAAGTCCATTGGCCTCAGCCTGGGGCAAGCTTACATAGTGTAAAGACCTGTTATTGAACTCAAGAGTAGCATGGCAATTAAAGGGATATTGTTGCATGTGAAAGTTTTTCTCCTAATTATAGCCCCAGCAAAATACGGGCAGGGTCTTCCAAAAGTTGTTTAATGGTCACCAAAAAGCCTACTGACTCACGACCATCAACCAACTGATGATCGTAAGAAAGTGCTACATACATCACTGGACGCACAACGATTTCGCCATCTACCACCACAGGTCTTTCAACAATATTATGCATGCCTAAAATGCCACACTGCGGTGGATTAAGAATAGGGGTAGACAACATAGAACCAAAAACACCACCGTTGGTGATGGTGAAAGTACCACCAGTCATTTCCTCGAGCGATAATTGGTTGTTTTTTGCCTTGGTCGCGTAATCGATGATGGCATTTTCAATATCAGCCATAGACAATTGATCAACATTACGAATCACCGGAACCACTAAACCACGAGGTGAAGATACTGCAACACCAATGTCAAAATAATTGTGATAAATAATATCTTGGCCATCAATTGAGGCATTGATGGTAGGATAACGTTTCAGCGCTTCAACGGTAGCTTTGACAAAAAACGACATAAAACCAAGTTTAGTATCATGCGTTTTCATGAACAAATCTTTATATTGTGCACGCAAATTCATTACCGATTTCATGTCAATTTCATTGAATGTGGTCAACATGGCTGTGCTGTGTTTGGCTTGCATCAATCGCTCAGCCACTCGCATGCGTAAACGTGACATCGGTACACGTTGCTCACGATCAGGTGGCATAACGGCTTGAATACCATCACTTTGCATGGCACTCAGCACATCAGTTTTTAGCAAACGACCATTTTTGCCTGTACCCTGTATATGTGCAGTCTCAACGCCAGCTTCACCAACCAAACGACGCACTGAAGGACTCAGCACATCACTGGCAGAGCTCGATGCACCAGCCACCTGTGGTGTTGAGGAGGCCTGCGCAGGAGCCAGTGCAGATTCTGATACCGGAATGACTTGGGATGAAGCTTCTGATCCAGCCTGTACGGGTATAGCTTCGGCAGATGCAGGTTCAATTGCACCTTCAGTAACTATACCTAATAGTGCATCAGATTCAACCACACTTCCCTCAGGGGCATCAATGGCAGTCAAAATACCATCTACCAAAGCTGGGACTTCTAACATGACTTTGTCAGTCTCAAGATCCACCAAATTTTCATCACGCTTGACCGTGTCACCCACCTGTTTATACCACTTGGCCACAGTTGCATCAGCCACAGATTCTGGCAGTGCTGGTACTTTGATCTCGATTGTCATGACAATATCCTCTGGTTTAAACGATTGGGATAACCATTACCCCAATTAGTTGGATGACTTCTCAGACAGTGTACTGGCAAATAACTTAGATGAAGCCCTTTTCATATCCAATGCCATCTCCACAACTTCTTCTTGCTGCTTTTTATGCAGCTTGGGATACCCTGCAGCCGGCGCAGCAGAATAAGCACGCCCAACATAACGCAATGTCTGATTACCTTGCAAGGCATCTTCAAAATTATGACGTGAACAGTACCATGCGCCCTGATTTTGCGGCTCTTCCTGACACCAAACAATATCTTTGACTTTCTTATAAGGATCCATGACAGCCTGCAGAGCTTCACTCGGGAATGGATAAAGTTGCTCAACGCGAATAATCGCCACATCAATCTGCTTGGCAGCTCGTCGCGCCATTAATAGTTCATAGTAAATCTTACCACTACATAGAACCACTCGCTGCACCTGTGCAGGCTTAATGTCTTCATCAATCTCAGGAATCACCAACTGAAAACTGCCCTGAGCCAAATCTGCATAGTCTGAGACCACCAATTTATGCCGGAGCATACTCTTGGGCGTCATTACCACCAGCGGCCTTCTAAATGGGCGAATCACCTGGCGACGCAACAAATGAAATATCTGTGCTGGACTAGTAGGCACACAGACTTGAATATTCTCTTGAGCAGCCAGTTGTAAAAAGCGTTCCAACCTAGCAGACGAATGCTCAGGCCCCATACCCTCATAACCATGCGGCAACAACAAAACCAAACCACAAAGTCTACCCCATTTTTGGTAACCAGAACTCAAGAACTGATCAATAATCACCTGAGCACCATTGGCAAAATCACCAAATTGCGCTTCCCAAATAGTCAAGCCCCTTGGCCTAACACCAGCATAACCATACTCAAAACCCAAAACACCCTGTTCAGAAAGTAAGGAATTAAACACTTCAAAAGTGTCTTTTCTTGAAGTTTGGCCTACAGAACACAAAGGCACATATTCCTCACCGGTCTCATGATGATGCAGCACAGCAAAACGATGACTGAACGTACCACGTTGTGCGTCCTGCCCAGAAATACGCACAAAATAGCCTTCACTGAGCAAACTGGCATAGGCAAGCGTCTCTGCAAATCCCCAGTCAAAAGGTTTCTTCGCCGCCACCATTTCTGACCGCGATTTCATCATATTGCCCACTTGACGTTGCAACACAAAACCTTCGGGTAGAGTGGTGATATCTTCACCAAGTTGCTTGAGTTGAGACTCAGGAACACTTGTATCAATCTGCTGATCCCATCGCTGATCGATGTACTGCTTCCAAAAAACAGTTCTCGAAGCAACAAAGCCATCTTCCACGAAAGGTACCACACGTTCACCACTATCGAGTAGATCTCTATAGGCTTGCTTTTGTTCATGCAGATCTTTCTCTGTAATCAGCTGCAATTGTATTAGCTTTTTACCATACTGGGTACAAGCAGTAGGATGCTGACGAATAAGCTTGTACATCATCGGCTGAGTCGCCGCAGGCTCGTCAGCCTCATTGTGACCATGACGCCTATACCCCACCAGATCAATCACAACGTCTTTATTGAAACGATGGCGATAATCCAAAGCCAGCTGTGCCACGAATGTCACTGCATCAATATCATCGGCGTTAACATGAAATACAGGTGCCGCAACCACTTTGGCAATGTCGGTACAATACTCACTTGAACGTGCATCAGTAGGTTTGTGAGTGGTAAAACCAATCTGGTTGTTAATGACTACATGCACAGCCCCACCAATATCATAAGCAGTGGTTTGAGACATGTTCAGGGTTTCCATAACAATACCCTGGCCAGCAAATGAAGCGTCTCCATGCACCAAGATTGGCAATGACTTGGTTCGGTTTCCCTCATTAAAAAGATCTTGCCTAGCACGCGTAGAGCCCATAACCACTGCACTGATGAATTCTAAGTGAGATGGATTAAATGCCAAAGAAAGGTGAATAGAACCATCTTGTGTAGGCACATCAGAAGAAAAACCCAAGTGATATTTTACATCACCTGAGGTCAAGCCAATCTCCCGTTTGCCTTCAAACTCATCAAACAACTCCCGAGGCGACTGGCCACACAAATTCACCAACATATTTAGGCGACCTCGATGAGCCATACCAACGATTATAGACTCACAGCCACAACCATACGCACCTTGAATTAAGGCATCCATCAAAGGCACAAAAGCATCACAACCTTCGAGAGAAAACCGTTTCTGTCCAACATATTTAGCACCGAGATACTGTTCAAGGCCTTCGGCCTTCACCAGCATTTCCAACACACGTTTTTTCTGGACAAATGGCAAAGAAAAGTCGCCACGGCTTTTCTCAATACGATCTTGCAACCAAGCTCGCTCCTCGGCGTATCTCACATGCATATACTCAAAGCCAATATTCCCACAATAGATAGCTTGCAAATTGGCCTCAATACTACTTAAAGACGCTGGCACATTATCAATGGCAGTCAATGCATGAAACCTGTCAGATTCGTTAACGTCCCCAAGGCCAAAATCAGCCCGTGAAAATGCTGGCTGTTGTAAACGGGGGGAACCCAAAGGATCCAAAGTAGATTTCAAATGGCCATCCAGCCGGTAAGCATGCACAAGCTTTTCCACCAAAGACTGCTCATGGGCATTATCACAACCACGGGAAGCGTATTTTGGCAATTGTTTGCCTGCTTCAATCAGACTCTGCTGAATAGCAAGATGGGAAATATCAGGCTCAAATTGCCCAGAAACGCTGAATCGATTGAATAGCTGCCGCCAGTTCTCAGACACACTGCCAGGGTCTATCAAATAATCTTCATAGAGTTGCTCTAAATAAGCCGCAGAACCACCATACAATGGTGAAGAAGCTAACCAAGAAGCAAAACTGTCATTAGACACTTACAACCCCTTCTAGGTACTTTCGTCTAACATACGATGACGCACATCAGCAATTGCTTTAGCTGGATTTAAGCCCTTGGGACAAACATCAGCACAATTCATAACACTACGACATCGATACAAAGAAAAGGCATCTTGCAGCGCTTCTAATCGCTCATTTTCATAGTTGTCACGACTATCTGCCAAAAATCTGGCCACCCAAAGCAAAGCTGCAGGTCCCATGAACTTATCAGGGTTCCACCAGTAAGATGGACATGCGCTTGTACAACAAGCACACAAAATACATTCGTATAAACCATCCAGCTTAGAACGTTCTTCAGGACTTTGTAGACGTTCTTTTGCTGGCGCATCACCCGTATTTTGCAAATAAGGATCTGCACGTTCATACTGCTTGTAAAAGCGCGTCATATCAACAATCAAATCTCTGATAATCGGAAAACTAGGCAGCGAACGCAACGTGACCTTATCAGGTAATGACGCCAATGGCGTAATACAGGCTAGACCATTTTTACCGTTGATATTCATGCCATCAGAACCACAAACACCCTCATTACACGACCTGCGGAAAGACAAAGTCTCATCCAAGTGTGATTTGATATATTCCAAAGCATCAAGCAGCATGACACCACGACAATGCGACGCGTCAACCTCATAAGTGGCTGGATAAGGCTTACTATCTTGATCTGGATCAAATCGATAAACTGTGATGTGAATGATACGACCAGTGTTTGACATCAGTGTTCTCTCTCTTGTAATGGGAATGGATCAACATGATTAGGCTGCATATTCACGGCACGAGTACTAGCTCGATCACCTTCAAAAGCTAATGAGTGCTTGTGCCAATTTTTGTCATCTCTATCAGGAAAATCAACACGAGAATGTGCACCACGACTTTCTTTTCTCGCCAAAGCGGCCATCGCGGTGGTATAGGCAACAGCCATCATATTTTCTAATTCGAAGGCGCTAACCAATCGGGTGTTAAACGCTAAACTTTTATCGCTTATACTGGCATGGGCCAAACGTCGCCTTACCACATCGAGTTTAGCCAAGCCTTCCTGCATGTTTTTACCATCACGGAAAACTCCAAAGTCCTCTTGCATGATTTTTTTCATATCTTGGATAACTTCATCAATGGACTCACCGCCTCCACCTTGTCGCCAGAAACCAACACGCCCCAAAGCTTTTTCCAGAGAAGCGTCAAACTCAGCATTTTTCTCATGGGCTATATCGCCAATATGATCATTGATGTGATGCCCCACCGCACGACCAAACACAACAATTTCCAACAGAGAATTAGCCCCAAGGCGGTTTGCACCATGCACAGAAACACAGGCGCACTCACCAGCAGCATAAAGGCCTTCAACAAAAGTATCTTTACCAAGCTTGTCCTGAGTTAGAACCTGACCGTATTTGTTCGTGGGAATCCCACCCATCATGTAGTGACAAGTAGGTACAACAGGTATAGGCTCCTTGCTAACATCAACATTGGCAAACGTTCTCGCCAAATCAGAAATGCCAGGTAGGCGTTCTTGCAATGTTTCTTGCGGCAAATGGGTAAGATCCAGGTGCATGTAATCACCACGTGGGCCACAACCACGGCCTGCCTTCATTTCCAAAGCGGAGCTACGTGAAACCACATCACGACAAGCCAAATCCTTTTGTATTGGCGCATAACGCTCCATATAGCGTTCGCCTTCGCTATTACGGAGAATCCCACCTTCACCACGCGCGCCCTCAGTGATTAAACAGCCAACACCAGCAACACCGGTGGGGTGAAATTGCCACATTTCCATATCTTGCAATGGGAAACCAGCACGGTACACCATGCCAAGACCATCACCAGTACAGCTATAAGCATTGGTTGTGGAAGCATAAATACGACCAGCACCACCAGTGGCTAACACCACTGCCTTGGCGTGAAAAACGCGTAATTCACCCGTCTCCAAACACATGGCCAAAATGCCAGATACCTTTTGAGGCCCAGATTTCAGTAAATCTATGGCAAACCACTCATGAAAAAATCGAGTTTTAGCCTTAACATTTTGTTGAAACAATGTATGCAACATGGCGTGGCCAGTTCTATCTGCAGCAGGGCAAGTTCTATGTGCTTGACCACCTTTACCAAAATCCAAAGTCTGACCGCCAAAAGCACGCTGGTAAATCGTACCATCTTCATTGCGTGAAAATGGCATACCCATATGTTCAAGCTCAATAACTGTTCTAGATGCTTGGCTACACATATATTCTATACTATCTTGGTCACCAAGATAGTCAGAACCACGGATGGTATCAAACATGTGACATTCCCAAGAGTCACCTTTATCAATATTACCTAGAGCCGCATTGATACCACCTTGAGCAGAAACCGTGTGAGAACGGGTGGGAAAGACTTTTGAAATCAAAGCCACATTGGCACCTGAGCTTGCCGTTTCCAAAGCTGCCCGTTGGCCAGCACCACCGCCACCCACAATGATGACGTCGTACGTTTCATTCACAATGGTCATTTAGATACTCCATACAAGGTCAAGGCCCCACACTAAATTGTAAAACAAATAAATAATCACTGACACAGTAAGCACACGTCGTAACATTCTAGGTTTAATGTAATCTGTAAAGACAGTCCACATCCCAATCCATGCATGCCAAACCACCGACAACAAAATCAATGTGGTCACAATTTTCACCACATGGCAAGCAAAAAACTGATGCCAAGCCGCATATGTCAAAGGTGCATGTTGCACAACATAAGTTACCAGGGTGATCACGTAAGCAAGAATTAGCAGTGCAGTAACGCGCTGAATCAGCCAATCACGCACACCTGAACCAGTCAAGGCCAATATATTTCTTACCATAACCAGCTCCCCAATGCCCAAGCGACAACAGCAAAAATCCACAGCACCATGAAAGACATAGCCCGACTTGCTGACAACGATTCACCCCAACCTAAATCCATAATCAAATGGCGCACACCAGCAAGACCATGGTAAACCCACGCCAACAAGATAGCATAAAACACCAATCCCCAGCCCGAGGGCTGGCTGATGGACGCAACGACCTTAGAAAAATGTGGGGCCGACTTTAATGAACAGGAAGCCATGCAAAGCAACACAGGCAGCGAGAAAAACATCACCATACCACTGATGCGGTGCAAAATAGAAACCAAGCCGTTAACCGGCAAACGAATCTGATGCAGACTCAGGAAAACTGGCCGGCGGTCATGAGTATTCACAGTACAGTCCCCAACACATTTGTTTCTCGAGCATTATACCCAGGCATGCTAACCATGACAATAGCACAAATCAATTTACAGCAATTTTCGGTGAAGCTACTTTGCCCAAATGTGCTGTGCAATATAGGCCTAATTTATTGATCCAAAGTTGGTCATCTTGCCATTTTGCTTTTATCGTTGCCGATTGACTGATTGTTCGAATTGAATGCCAAGTTTTTTGACCAGGGCCATAGTTTCAT
>JAGYIW010000017.1 GCA_018402195.1 Gammaproteobacteria bacterium | reverse complement strand
CATTACACAGAACATTTGGGCAGAGTAGCTTCAGCGAGAATTGCTGATAGTTGTGCAGACCTCTTGAAAAAATTCATGCATGTGTTAACATGATAAGCCGTTTTAATCTAAAACGGAGTCTTCATGACGCAGTACTTATTTGTTACTGGTGGTGTCGTATCATCCTTGGGTAAAGGGCTTACTGCTGCTTCCTTGGGTGCGTTACTAGAATCTCGTGGCCTCAAGGTTACCCTTGTCAAGCTTGATCCTTATATCAATGTTGATCCTGGCACCATGAGCCCATATCAACATGGTGAAGTTTTTGTCACCGATGACGGCGCAGAAACCGATCTTGATTTGGGTCATTATGAGCGTTTTATCACCCAGCGTATGACTAAGGCCAATAACTTTACTTCAGGTCAGGTCTATGCTGATGTTATCCGTCGCGAGCGTCAGGGAAAATATCTGGGGCAAACTATTCAGGTGATTCCCCATATTACTGATGAAATCCGCAACAAGATTCGCAAGGCAGTGTCAGATGATATTGACATTGCTTTGGTGGAAATTGGTGGTACGGTGGGTGATATTGAATCCCTACCATTTCTTGAGGCGATTCGTCAATTTCGTTTGGAGATGGGGGCTGCGAACACCTTGTTTTTGCACCTGACTCTGGTTCCTTATATTCCAACGTCGGGTGAAGTGAAGACCAAACCTACCCAACACTCTGTCAAAGAGCTGCGTTCAATTGGTATTCAGCCTGATATTTTGATGTGTCGCTCTGAGCAGCCTTTACCCAAAGAAGAACGGGCCAAAATTGCGCTGTTTACCAATGTCCAAGAGAATGCAGTTATTTCTATCTCTGACGTTAGCAATATTTATCAAATCCCTCTGTTACTTCAAGAGCAGCAAGTCGACACGTTTATCTTAGATAAATTGGGTAGAAAGACGCCTGAAGCTGGCATGAGTGCATGGAAAAAGATTGTTAATGCGGTTACTAAGCATGATATTCGCTTAGCCATGGTTGGCAAATATATGGAGCTTAAAGAGGCCTACAAATCTCTAAATGAAGCCATTGCTCACGCTGGCATTCATACTGAGACGCGCGTTCATATTGAATTTATTGATGCCGAAGGCCTTGAAAAAAATCTTCATAAAATTCTTGATAATGTAGATGCAGTACTTATCCCAGGTGGTTTTGGTGATAGGGGCGTTGAGGGTAAAATAAAAGCCATTCAGTTTGCCAGGGAGCAAGGTATCCCGTTTTTAGGTATTTGCTTAGGCATGCAGTTGGCTTTGGTAGAGTTTGCAAGAAATGTTGCTGGCATGACCAAAGCGCATAGCAGTGAATTTGATCCTGAAACACCTGACCCCATCATTTCTTTGATTGGCGAATGGCAAGACGATAGTGGTAATGTAGAAAAGCGTCACAAAGGTTCTAATATGGGTGGTACCATGCGTTTAGGTGGGCAAACGTGCTTACTTAGCGAAGGTTCATTGGTGAAAGAAATCTATGGTCAAGAAGTTATTCGTGAGCGTCATCGCCATCGTTATGAAGTTAATCCAGCATATGTGAATGCGTTAAGTGATGCGGGCATGCGCTTTTCGGGCAGATCTGAAGATAAAGCACTGGTAGAAATCATTGAATTGCCTTCACATCCTTGGTTTATTGCTTGTCAATTTCATCCAGAATTTACTTCCAACCCACGAGAAGGACATGTACTATTCAATGCATTTGTACGTGCGGCGATTGCTTATCAGCAAAGTAAGGATAAATCATGAGTTGGTTTCCCAGTCCTCCATTTAATGCACCATTCTTTTTGATGGCTGGTCCCTGTGTGATTGAATCAGAGGCTTTGGTCATGGAAGTGGCCGAGCATATGCGTGATATTTGCAGAGACTTAGGCATTCATTATATTTTTAAGGCTTCGTTTGACAAGGCCAATCGTTCTTCCTTGGAAAGTTTTCGTGGTCCCGGTCTAGATAAGGGCCTGGCTATTTTACAGAAAGTGAAACAAACTATCGGTGTACCTGTGGTCACTGATGTCCATGAATACACGCCAATTGAAGAAGTATCTGAGGTGGTAGATGTGTTGCAAACCCCGGCCATGCTCTGTCGTCAAACTGATTTTATCCAGCGTGTAGCCAGCGCAGGTAAGCCTGTGAATATAAAGAAAGGTCAGTTTCTGGCGCCTGAGCAGATGAATGGTGTGGTTGAAAAGGCTAAGGCGACTGGTAATCATCAAATCATGGTTTGCGAGCGCGGCTATTGTTTTGGCTATAACAATTTGGTCTCTGACATGCGATCCTTGGCCATCATGCGTCAAACTGGATGTCCTGTTGTTTTTGATGCGACACATTCCGTACAATTGCCTGGTGGCTTGGGCGGTACGTCAGGAGGGCAAAGAGAATTTGTGCCGGTTTTGGCACGTGCGGCTGTGGCAGTAGGCATTTCTGGCTTGTTCATGGAAACACACCCAAGACCAGAGGAAGCCCTAAGTGATGGCCCAAATTCTTGGCCATTGACACAAATGCACGGATTACTCCGTGTATTACTTGAAATTGATGCTTGCGTGAAGAATAATAGCATGATTCCCCAAAAAGCCTAGAGAGGCAATATGTCTTTAAAAATCACTGCAGTGCACGGTCTTGAAATTTTAGATTCACGTGGCAATCCAACAGTCCAAGCCACTGTGACACTTTCTGATGGCACACAAGGTATCAGTAGTGTGCCTTCAGGGGCCTCTAAAGGCATAGCTGAGGCGGTTGAACTCAGAGATAAAGATGACAAACGCTATCTTGGCAAGGGTGTCACTAAGGCTATTAGGTGTTTGGAAAAAGACATTGCCGAAATCATTATCAATCGTGACCCTTTTGAACAAGAAAGTCTGGATGGTGATCTCATTGAAGCTGATGGCACTGTCAATAAAAGTGAGCTTGGTGCCAATGCGATGTTAGCAGCGTCTTTAGCCATTGCCGACGCAGCTGCAAAGTCTGAAGATATGCCTTTGTACGCTTACTTTGGAGGTGAACAACTAACGTTGCCTGTGCCATTGATGAACATCATCAATGGCGGTGCTCATGCCAACAACTCTCTAGATATCCAGGAATTTATGATTGTTCCCAAAGGGTTTGATAGTTTTTCTGAGGCTTTACGTGCTGGTACAGAAACATATCACCACTTGAAATCGACACTTGCTGATGCAGGCTATTCTACTGCAGTGGGTGATGAAGGGGGTTTTGCTCCTAATTTCAAGAAGCATGATGAAGCACTAGATTTTATCATGCGTGCCATTGAAACAGCTGGATATAGGCCAGGTGAACAAATTGCTATTGCCTTAGATGTGGCTGCCAGTGAGTTGTTTGATGCTGGCAAATATCATCTGAAAAGTGAAAAAAAGGTCCTAGAAGCAGGCGACCTTATCGACTGGTATAGCAAGTTGGCTGACAAGTATCCCATTGTTTCAATTGAAGATGGTTTATCTGAAAATGATTGGCACGGCTGGCAATCTATGCAGCATGCTTTAGGCCAACGTATGCAATTAGTGGGTGATGATATTTTTGTGACCAACATGGCTCACCTTAGCCGTGGTATCAAAGAAAAGGCCGCCAATGCTATTTTGATTAAGCCCAACCAAATAGGTACGCTAACAGAAACTCTTAGCTGTATTGGCCTAGCAAAAAAGCACGGTTGGGGCACCATGGTTTCTCATCGCTCTGGTGAAACTGAATCTTCTTTCATTGCTGACTTGGCAGTAGGTACGTCGGCTGGACAAATTAAGGCTGGTGCACCTTGTCGTAGTGATCGTGTTGCCAAATACAATCGCTTGTTGCTCATTGAAGCTGCACTTAAAGGCAAAGGTGTGTATGCCCGACCTACATGGTTTTCTCGATTTTAGGGAGAAGCCATGCGCATTTTTTATGTCATTATTTTGAGTTTGCTTGCCATGGTTCATGTGCAACTGTTTGCTCATGACTCAGGTGTTCCTTCAATTTTTCGCTTAAAAAATCAATTGAACAATTTGACAAATGACATGGATGCGACCAAATCAAAAAATGCTTTATTGGTTTATGAAATCGAAGGATTGAAGCATAATATTGGCAGTATTGAGTCTCGCGCTAGGCAGGACTTGGGATTTATCCGCGAAGGTGAAATTTATGTGCGCATTATTCATGATCGTGACAATACCAGCTCTAGTACAGATTGAAACCAAGGGGTAGCGTTGGTTGTTTTGCTTAAAGCCAGCGCTTCTTCCAGTGACATCCACCTAACTGCTTGCACTTCCTCTGGGTTAAGCTGCATCGGTATGTTTGCATCGACATTGCCAATAAGCACATGATCGTATTCGTGTTCGTGCAGGCCATTATCAAAAGATGCTTGATAGTAGAAAGCACCAATACATTCTAGATTTGCTGTGATACCGAGTTCTTCTTGCAGTCGTCTTTGGCCAGCTTGTTCAATAGATTCTCCTGGCTGTGGATGACTGCAGCATGTGTTAGTCCATAATCCGCCACAATGATATTTGTTGATTTGCCGTTGTTGCACCAAACAGTAATTTGAATCTGCTTTGTTTAGCAAAACAACAGAAAAAGCCCGATGCAGACAATTTTCTTGGTGTGCCTGAAGTTTTCCCATAATGCCAAGAGGATTATCGTGTTCATCGACAATAATAACTTTATTATTCAATATGTTGACTCCAAGGATTAATAGTGATGGCAGAAGGCCAGTAGTGTTTTATCAATGCATGGTTTTCTGCCTGAAACAGCACTTTGATATGTGGTCCAGCATCCTGGGTGTAGTAAATGCCATGGTTTTGGTTTTGTAGTTGAGTAATTTGTTGTTTTTGCCGTTTACTGATATCAGTATCATAGTTGATGGCAGGTTGACTCTGGTGCATGATAGCATGCATGGCATTAGCATGCTGCTGTGCCAGACTGCCGAGCTGCGCAAAATTTTTGTCATGAATTGCGATCTGCATGACTTGAATAATTTCGTTGGTTTGATATTGCCATTTTTCCCTGACATTCTTTTGATGCATGCTGAGTGCCATGGCTTCACGCGAAGAAATGAATTTTTGTGTTGATTCATTCGGCAAAATTGCTACACAAAGGTCATGCCAATCAGTAGTGATGGGCTCTGCATAGCAGTCATCAGTGTTTGTATCATGGCCAGAATGCCAGATGACAAATCCCTGCCAATGAGAACGACTGGCACTGCCACTGCCAATTCGACTGATTTGTGATAGTGCATGTTTGTCTAATTGCCAATCAAAAAGCTCATTGAGGGCTTCGGTCAGTGCAGCGTAACCACAAGCTGACGAAGCAAGTCCAGCACTGATGGGGATATTCATCTCTGAACTTAGTTTGAAAAAAGGGCAGGCAAGGCAACGGAAATACCCTAGGAAGTCACTTAAGCGTTTGCAAAATTGACTATTTGATGCCATGGCTTTGCCATTAAGGGTAAAGCTATCCTGATCCAGGGCTGCAGAAAGGGTTGTTGTAGATCCCAAATAATCCAAGCTGATTGATAAGCTGTCAGTTAAGGGTAGATGCAGATCTTCGTCACGTTTACCCCAGTATTTCACTAAGGCAATATTGCTTGGTGCAAATGCAGATCCTTGTTCACGCACCGTTTGGCCGTGACTGCAAGGTAAGCGTTTGGTTATGTACTCAGCAATTTTCAAAACGCACTCCTTGAGGACAAGTTTGTGTTGATAGAGAATGTATGCCTAATCTCCGTTGTTTTTTGTCGTGGGGAAAGGCGCTAAAAATCTTATCAAAAATAATCACACAGTCACCCAGGCCAGATCCTGAGATTTTAGCGGCTAGTTGGTTTTTAGTGCAGTCAAAAAGAATGGCATCAATAGCTTCTGTACACAAGCCTAGCTTTTGCATCAGTTGCTGGTGTTTTGTCACTATTTGGTTAAGGATTTCTTGATCATGGTCTTGAATGGCTTTTGCCATAGGCTCAATTAACTCACTGATTTGTTTGTATAAGTCTTGTTGATGTGCATTATCTATGGCATCGAGCTTGGCGATTACTTGGGCAGTTGGAGTTTTATGACCTGAATACACCAAATGGTGGGGCAGGGCATCCCTGAGGCGTGTGACAGAAGCTAACTTAGGGTTATAAACAATAACACCACCATAAATACTGGCTGCAAGATCCGTGCCTGAGCCTTTACCTTGAACCTTATGTAGTAACTTCTTGCAAAGCTTAAAGTGATCTTTTGCTGATAGTATATTGCTATATGCAGCTTTGTGCAGGACTGCTGAGCCTGCAACTAACAAGGCAGCTGACGAGCCTAATCCATATTCTGGGTGTATTTCTGAGCTTATGGCTATATTCATGCCTTGGGGAAATTTGTTTTTAAAAGTGTTGATAAGAACCTGTGCCCATTGCCAAGGCTTTGTGCATGGGATGTTTTGCGCTTTGTCTAAGATTTCACCAAATTGACATCTGACTTGCCATTGACCATCCTCTCTTGGTGTGAGTTTAACACTAAGACGTTTGTCGATGGCCATAGCAATGGCCTTGCTACCATGCAAAACAGCATGTTCACCGGCAATCATAACTGATCCAGGGGCAGATGCTTCAATCGACGACATGACAACCTCGCTGGCAAACCTGCAGTGGTTGTATGGCAAAAGGGGCATCCAATTTTTTGGTGTTGCCAAACCATAGTAAACAGCCCACTTGATTGCCCTGTAAACTGCCAGAACCGGCAACTTTGCCACTAATACCAAGCAGATTGGCTTTGTTAATGAGTTCAATAATATTTTTAGGAACAACATCTAGTTGTATGAGAACTTCATGATAGTTTTTTATGGATTGGTGAATGATTTCAGGCTGTCTCTCATTGATGCCCACCAACAATTGCTGAACTGCTTCTTTTGCCTGCACCACAAGCTCAGGATTTTGCTGTAGTTTTGCTTGGGTATGTTTTACACATTCATGGGTTTTGCTTTGTGTGCTGCCAGAATTGCTCCAAGCAAAGGCAAGATCATCTCCCAGCGAGATGGGACGGCTATTGTCTTTATCAAACAACCAACATCCTCCATGCCAGCAAGTGCTAATATCTATACCGCTGCTTTTGCCATGCTGCATGGACTCAGCTTGTTTGGCTAGATCTATCAGCACGTCATCACTGATATAGATGTCATACCATTCAGATAAGCTGCTTAGTAGCCCAAGTGCCAGCGCAGCAGAAGCCCCAAAGCCACAGCCTACTGGAATATTGGAGTCAATAAGCAGATTGCACCTTGGATATTGACCACTATGTTGAGCAAAGAGATCAATGACATGCTTGATGTAGTTAAGAGGAGATGGTAGTAAGCCAGGTGTATTTTGCCGTGAAAGAGAGTAGCGTTGTTTATCAATAAAAATGTCGCAGCCGCTTTGTTGATTTTGGCTTGCTGTTACGGTTAGATAACGATTAATGGCACAAACTATTGCTGGCGCACCATTCAGCACCGCATGTTCACCAGCAAGAATAATCTTACCTGGCACTTTCACGGTTACATCATCTTTCATGAATGGTCATCTCTTCCATGAGGGGTTTTGTTTGCTTGACTGAGGCCCTTGCCTGATAGTGTCTTTTATGTTCGCCAACGTAGGCGAGACGAAAACGCCCATGGCTTAATACTGGGAGTTCAGACATGGGGCCTTCCAGCGGTAACTTGTAGGTTATGGAGCTTTGGTATTGCTTATCACTGAGTGGTTTTGATTGAGCCATCATCTTTTGATGCTCATGTTTGGCCAAATGTTCTTTGTAGTTTTCTGAGACAATACCAGCAAAAAACTCAGCCATACTGCCAGATCCATAGCTGTAAAAGCCTACTCGTTGGTTAGATAAATCACTGTTGTCATTTTCTAATAGGGATAATAGTCCTATGTACAATGAAGCTGTATACGTATTGCCAATTAAGCGGTTATAATAGAGTAAGTCACGGGTCGCTTGATTGATATCGTCTTGACTGAGTGAAACTCCATTTTTACGTGCTAGCCATTTACAAGCTTTTTGGGCAAGTTTGGGGATAGGAGTATGATAGCAAAATTGTTGATGTTCTTGATAGCTGAGTCCAGTTTTTTCATGGTAGGCCAACCATGATTTTTCCAGTAATTGCAAATAAAGATCACAGGACAAGCGTCCATCAACCACTGCATGATCTAAATAAGGGGCATGCAGAAGTCCATGTGATCCTCGACCCAGTAGCCTGAATCTTTGCTTATCGTCAAGATAGCAGGATTAGCTGTAACTAACATAGCTACGGCGCCAGCACCTTGTGAGGCTTCAGCAGGAGTATTGGGGGCATACTTAGCGACATCTGCAGCTAACACGAGCACTTTGGCTTGGGGGTGGCAGCGGATGTGATTACAAGCCATTTGCAATGCAGCAGTGCCAGCATAGCATGCTTGCTTGACTTCAAAAACGCGGCAATTTGGCGGCAATCCTAACAATTGATGCGCATAGATGCCTGAGGCTTTGGATAGGTCAAACCCTGATTCTGTGGCAAAAATTAGCATGTCGATGTTTTGATATTCATCGATGATTGGTGCAGCAGCATTGGCTGCCATGGTGATAATGTCTTCATCAGCTGGCAAAATAGCCATACGTTCTTGACCAATGCCGTGAGTGAAGGCAGTTTCTTGCAAGTTGCGTAGGCATGCCAATGCTTTGAGATCATAGTGGTAGGATGGTGCATAGCAGCGCAAGCGATGGATACCTACTTTATCTACCTCGGTCATGGACTTTCCTTTCTTTCCAAGATCATGTGACTGCGCGTCAATTCTCCTGGGTTGGTTTGTGCGGCCAACAATGATAGTTCACCACAGAGCACGGTTGCCGCTGTGATCAAGGCAAGGCGTTGGCTACTATTGGGCATTAATTCACCTTTGTCATCCAGACAGTGTAGTTGTTGCAAGTTTTCTCTAACAAAGTCGAGGTTCTTGCCATTGCCTATGGTACCAACAATGAGATTGGGAAGAGTAACAGAGAAATACAAGTCACCTTGATCTGTTACGTCAACATGAGTAATGCCTTGCGAGCCCTCAATCACATTAGCGCCATCTTGGCCAGTAGCTAAGTATAGGGCCAAAATCATATTGGCGAAATGTGCATTGGCAGATCTAACAGACCCTGCGAGCACACTGCCAATAAGATTTTTTTTCACGTGTAGGGCTTGGATTTTTTCTGGGGTAGTGCGTAGCCATTTTTCGCAATGGTTTCTGTCAATATGCATTTCAGCAACCACTGATTTGCCACGACCCAGGATGCCATTGATGGCGGCATTTTTTTTGTCGGTGCAAGTGTTGGCAGACACAGTATTAAACTGTAGTTTGGGAAATTGCGCAACCAAGCCTCGTCCGATGGCATCTGCTGATTTGGTGGCCATGTTGTGACCAGAGGCTTGGTCTGTATTGAAGCTAAGTCGTAGAAAAATCAATTTTCCGACAATTTCTAGGTGGTAGGATAAACATTTAGCGTGGCGACTGGTGCTTTCAGTAGCTTGATGTAGCATTTCGGGATTAGAAGCTAAGTATTGTTTCACTGCAATGGCTTGTTCTAGATTGTTGGCTTCGAGTAGAATAGAGCGGGTCATGTTCTCAGACAGTAGGGCAGCGTAAATTCCACCGACTTGCTGGGACAACTTAGCTCCACGCTTAACAGTAGCCCAGATGGGTGATTCGAAAGTGGCTAGAGGCACCATGATGTCATCGTCTTGCCATTCTGGCGTACGTAAATGGATGGGGCCAACCAACTGTTGCGGGATGGATGCGAAAGCTTCTATCAATTGCTCACCTATCATTGCACGCTAGTCTGGCGTTATTATACATTTTTTCCATGCTTTGTCATGTGCTATTGCTTGGGGTCTGATTTTATTCTCTGGGTGATTTTTGTTTCAACACTTTGTTGCAATCGAATTTTCAATGTGCTGTAATCTACTTGTTTAAGGTATTTAAGCCAGTGAAATTTTTGCTATACAAGGATGATTATGGCGCGAGCAAACTCACCTTATTATTTCCGTCAATCCCTTGATCTTAATCACAGCAATGAGAATGATCCGGTAACTTGGATCAATCTTCATGATGAAGCCTACAAAAAACCCACACCCATTTTTGGCTTCGAAAATTCCCCCAAGAAACATCAGGGATCTTTAGTTTTGCAAAAGATGAATACAGATAAAAATCTTCCACGAGGCCCAAGTATTTTCGTCAACCAATCTGCGAAAACCCGTGCTAAACATCTTGGTGTACCTGGTGATGACCCTACACCCCATCTCCCGTCCTTAACATGGAAATGAGTTATGCCTAATCCTTTATTATTTGACGATGATATGCAGTATAGATCAAGTAGCTCCGATGATGAAGATAATGAAACGATGAATGTTGACAGTATTTACGAATATTTGATTGATCATGGAAATATTGATTCTTTTCTTCTTGATGAAATTTTAGCACTTTCTGAGAGTGATTTTGATTCACTAATGTTTGAGCATAGTTATGGACTACCTGAGAACAGCAATTTGCTGCATTTTGCCGGCTCAATTGGTGACTGGACTGGTTATTTGTCATTGTTAGAACAGTTGAATAAAAGAAGCATGCTAAAAGATGCAATTAGGTTAAATGGTGATGAAGATTATGATGATTTTGTTGAAGAAGATGATAGCGAGAGTTTCACTCCTGGCAGCACAGCATTTAGTTACTTAATGCGTCATATCGATGATTTTGCTACTGTGCCTAGAGGTACCTCTGTTGATCCACAGGCATTCTTCTGTCGTTTGTTGGACATTCTTCCATCCCATAATAAAAGGAAGATATGACACCACTTGCACTTGCAAGCAAATTAAATAATGAGGAGGCAGTAGAACTTCTCTTAGAGGGTGGGGCAAAGCAAGGACCATTCAAAACATTTGTAAGTGCTAGAAGCTTAACCACTTCGACGCCAATTAAGATGATTTTTGATCGTAGTGAGAAGAAAATTCTCAGATAAACCACATCGAGTACAACAACACTAGAAACCAGATCGTCTGAAGCCTTGTGTCCGTAAATTTTTCCATGATTGTTTCCCCCAAAGGCTACAGCTTGATGTGATAACTTCAACATAAACTTGATGAAGTCAATATTGCTATCCAGAATCGTAACCCTTTACCGCCAAATGATTTTGTGGTTTTCCACTTTAGGGAGACCATTTTGAAGCAATCATTTCCCCTCAAGCTATGACTCTGATGCTTCTGGTAGGCGTGCTAAGAGTGGAATACATTCTTTTCAGTCTCATGCTTGCTCTGGTGTTTCTATCAATACTAGCCGTAAAGAAGAAAATATTTTGTTATTGGAAACAGGATGATTGTCTTAGAAAATTGTGGGCTGCTTTTTTGCTGATTCGGGTCCAATTGACCAGTGGTGGGGTGATAAAGAAAATTCAATCATTTGCAAATGCAATTTTGTCTCGATACGTCAATCAGCGTGCAACAAGTCCAGCCAGGAATGCCTCAGAAGATATTTGGCCGAAAATTTGGAGTGAGCTGGCAAATATCAGACAACTGGGAGTGTTGTGTGGATTTCTTTGCCAGAATGGACTCAGAACTCCGGAAAACTTTTGATGCCGCCACTGCATCGGATCCAGCCACAAAAAAAACCAGTGGATTGAGTATGTTGGTCTCATTTGCAAAAGTGCCTCAATATGCTGTGAATTATGCCATTGGTAAATGTTCTATTGCCTATATGAAACATCATTTAGTAGTTGGAAAATATAGAAATACTGGTCAGCCCAAACATTCAAGATTGGGTACATTGACTTTAACAATGCACTCGCTGGATGAATATTCTACCCATATGCCATCAGACGTTCCCAAGGCTTTTGCAGAAGGTCAGATTGCTGCAGGCCCCTGTCACAAGTACTTGAATGCTACTGAAGTATGCTTTCCTGGTGGTGTAAGCCGTCAACATATTGCTTCGGTTCTTCCTTTGAAATTACCTGATTTTTATTGGTCCTGGACAGATATGCCAAGAGACCATCGGGAAGATTATAAGAAAAACCATGGGCTTGATCGTATTAATTATGAAGAATTTCGCTCTCAACTTCAGTCAACTAAACAAGGGACCGAAGATTACAAAAAAACAGTCCAAGACATTCGTACTCACCTAATTAAGCATGTATCGAATCAAGCCATTATCCATGCAAAAACAATGGCGCAAAACAAAGATAAACACATGGTCTTTAGAATGCCTGATGGCCAATTTAAACTATTTGATATGCCAGCGGAAGATGCGAAAAAAGAGATTGTTCGTGCTGCTAAAGATATAAATAAGTGTGCTCCTAAGTCTCAAAACGCTCCAGTATCTTCGCTTGGACTCTATAGAAAGCGCAATGCTGAACACATGGAATCAGAACCCAAAAGAAGCAGATATACCAGTATGTATAAGTAGTTCAGTCAAATACGCTAATGGTACATATTTCATTTTAGGTGGTTAAAATGAATTAGGCTACCTGATATTTTGCTCCTACTTCGTTTTAATATACTATAATGAAATAACGTTAATGGAGTAAATGGATAAATATTGAGACGAATAACTGACATTTTGTGGCAAAGCTGGCAGTCGGCAAGTTCAGCCCCCATCTCCAACTTGCACTTTTGTCGCGAGAATGATAGCATTCACGGTCGGTTTTGTAGGCGCGTAGCTCAGTGGTAGAGCATCACCTTGACATGGTGGTGGTCGGTGGTTCAATTCCACTCGCGCCTACCATTTTTTGGGTCGACCATTTGTCCTATTCGGGTTATGATCGTCATTGAGAGACATTAATTCAGGAAGTGCCTATGCCTGTCATCACACTTGCCGACGGATCAACTCGTTCATTTGATGCACCTTTGACTGTCTTGGAAGTTGCCGAGGACATTGGTCCTGCCTTGGCTAAAGCCTGCTTGGCAGGAAAACTTGACGATAAACTTGTTGATGCCAGCAGAATTATTGAGCTTGATGCTAATCTCAATATCGTTACTGACAAATCCCCCGAGGGCCTAGAAATTATCCGTCACTCTTGTGCCCATCTGTTAGCGCATGCGGTAAAAACTTTATTCCCCGAAGTGCAAGTGACCATAGGCCCAGTCATAGATCATGGTTTTTACTATGATTTTCATTACCCCAAAGGCTTTAATGAGGAAGATCTTGAGTGCATAGAAGCCCAAATGCAAACAATCGCTAAGCAGGCGCATGCGATTGTACGCAAAACCATGGATCGAGATGACGCCATTGGTTTCTTTAAAAACAGGGGGGAGCACTACAAAGCTGAAATCATTGCTGAAATCCCTGAAGGTGAGGTAATTTCTCTTTATAAACAAGGTGACTTTATTGACTTATGTCGAGGCCCCCATGTACCAAATACTCAGATGCTCAAAGCCTTTAAATTAACCAAGGTTGCTGGGGCTTACTGGAGAGGGGATGCTAACAATGAAATGCTACAGCGTGTTTATGGTACGGCTTGGCCAGATAAAAAAGCGCTTAAGGCTTACTTGACTCAGCTAGAAGAAGCCGAACGTCGTGATCATCGTAAAGCCATGGCGAAAATGGATCTTGGTCACATTGAGGATACAGCGCCCGGAATGATTTTTGGCATGCTAACGGCTGGATGATTTATCAGACTATCATCGATTATATTACCGAGCATTTTAAAGGGCCGGTGGTATTATCTCAACACCACGGCAGTGCGATGCAAACTTTGGCAGGCTTCAGGTCATTTGGAAAAATTCGACGACAACATGTTCGTGGTTGAAACATCCAATAAAACCTACGCTCAAGCCAATGAATTGTCCATTGCCACGTACAGGTGTTCAAGCAAGGGAAGCGCAGTTATCGTGGTTGCCGATTCGTCTGGCTGAATTTGGCTCCTGCCACCGTAATGAAACCTTCAGGTTCGTTGCATGGACTTATGCGCTTGCGCAATTTTATTCAGGATGATGGGCATATTTTTTGTACTGAATTGCAGATCCATGATGAAATCACCACCTTCATTGACAGACTTGAATCCATTTATAGAGATTTTGGCGGTTTTCTGATGTTGAAATTAAATTATCAACCCGCCCTGAAAAGCGCGTGGGTTCCTGATGCTGCACTTGGGATAAGGCTGAAAGTACACTGACGAAATATTCTTAATAAACGCGGCATTCCACGGGATCTTTTGCCTGGCGAAGGTGCTTCTATGGGCCCAAGATCGAGTTCCATTTGGGAATTGTATTGGCCGTTTTGTGGCAGTGTGGTACAGCACAATTGGATTTTCCATGCCTGAACGCTTAGGCGCTAGTTATATCAATGACGCTGGAGAAACACAAACTCCTGTGATGATTCACCGTGCAACATTGGGTTCCATCGAGCGGTTTATTGGCATTGTTCTTGAACAGTATGCTGATCAACTGCCTTTGTGGCTGACGCCAAAACAAGTAATTGTCCTTAATATTACCGATCTACAGGCAGAATATGCCACAATTATAACCAATGAACTCAAAAAACATGGCATTAAAGCACATAAAGACTTGAGAAATGAGAAGATCAATTATAAAATCAGAAGTTACAGCTTAGAGCACGTGCCATATATGGTGGTGCTAGGAAAAAAAGAAGTTGATCAACAAACGCTGTCTATACGTTCTTTATCAGGTGAGCAATGGGACAATGTGTTGCTGACTGATTTTGTTAGTAGACTTAAACAAGAAATAGCGCAACGTTGTGTTGCTGGAGGAAGTAAGAATTAAAAAAGGTAAGCAGTCCTATAGGGTCGGCCAACAGATTACCGTGCCTAAGGTATTACTAATTGATGTGCAAGGAACCAATTGTGGTGTTGTTAGTATTGACCGCGCTATTGAGTTAGCCGAAGATGCTGAGCTGGATTTGGTGGAAATTGTTCCCCAATCTTCGCCTCCGACATGTAGGATTTTAGATTTTGGTCGCATGACGTTTGGTAAGCAAAAGCAAAGCAAGCAGAAACAAAAAAGGAAACAGCTGAAAGAATTGAAGTTCACTCCTAATATTGGCCAACACGACTTTGATATTAAACTACGAAACATGAAGAAATTTATTGATCAAGGTGATAAAGTCAAAGTTAGCATACGCTTCCGTGGTAGGGAAATGATGCACCAAGATTTGGGATTAAAGCTGATCGACCGCATCAAGCTGGAGATGGATGATCAAGTTATAGTTGATCAAGAAACTAAGTTGGAAGGACGACAAATGATCATGATCATGAGTCCAAAGCAAAAGCAATAGCAGGTGAGTTATTATGAGCAAAATTAAAATGAAATCACTTTCGGGTGCTAAGAAGCGTTTTCGTCGCACCAAGTCTGGATTAGTTAAAGTGAGAAGTGCACACAGAAATCATATCTTGGGTAAAATCAAGACAGCCGTGAAACGTATACGTCGCGGTGGTAAAATTTTGGTTAAAGCTGACCAAAAGAGAGTCGATAACATGCTTGTGGGAGGTTAGTCATGGCAAGAGTGAAACGTGGTGTTACTGCAAAAGCAAAACATAAAAAAGTCTTAAATCAGGCCAAAGGCTATTACGGTGCACGTAGTCGTGTCTATCGTGTTGCCAAACAGGCTGTTATTAAGGCCAAACAGTACGCATACAGAGATAGACGTCAGCGTAAGCGTCAATTCCGTGCTCTATGGATTGTTCGTATCAATGCAGCTTCAAGAATGTGTGGCATGTCTTACAGCAAGTTTATGAATGGTTTGCAAAAGGCTGATGTTGCTATAGACCGTAAGGTCTTGGCTGATATCGCGGTGCATGATTTTGCTGCTTTCCAAGCTTTGGCGAAAATTGTCGAAGCTTAACTAGCACTTAACTAATTTGGGCCATGGGGTTGAAGCAGACATGAGTGACGACTTAGATAAGCTTTTTCATCAAGCCATGTCGTCATTAACTTCTTGCCAAACCCTTGAGCTCTGTCAACAAATTGACATTAAATATCTAGGCAAAAAAGGTTTACTCACTGCTCAGCTACGTCAGCTTGGGCAGATGCCTGCTGAAGATCGTCCTGCATTTGGTCAAAAAGTCAATGTCCATAAAGCATCTTTGACTGTAGCGCTTCAAGAAAAAAAGACCGCCCTCGAAGCAGAGGCCATTAAAGCACAAATTGCTAATGAGCGTATTGATGTCACCTTGCCTGGCCGTGGTCAGACAACAGGTTCTCTTCATCCCATTACTATAGTTAACAATCGCTTGGTATCTTTGTTGTCGGGGTTTGGCTTTAAAGTTGCCGTTGGTCCTGAAGTAGAAGACGATTACCATAATTTTGAAGCACTTAATTTTCCTGCTGATCATCCTGCACGGGATATGCAAGATACTTTCTTCACCAAAACAGGCATGTTGCTGCGTACGCACACTTCGTCTGTACAGATCCGTTCTATGGAATTGCAAAAGCCGCCGATTAAAATCATCGCCCCAGGTAAAGCCTTTCGTGCTGATACGATTGATGCCACACACACTCCAATGTTTCATCAAATTGAAGCCCTTGCAGTTGATAAAGACCTACACTTCAGCGACTTAAAGTCATTAATCTACGCTTTATTGAGTCATTATTTTGGACATGAGGTTAAAATTCGTTTCCGACCCTCATACTTTCCTTTTACAGAACCATCGGCTGAAGTAGATTTATGGCACAATGATCGTTGGTTAGAGGTTATGGGCTGCGGCATGGTGCACCCAAATGTGTTGGCCATGTCTGATATTGACCCTGAAGCTTATACTGGTTATGCCTTTGGTTTGGGTATTGATAGGCTTACCATGCTGACCTATGGAGTTAATGACCTTCGTGATTTGTTCAGTAATGATATTCGCATTCTTTCACAATTCCCTTCTGAACATTGGGAGGGCATATGAAGCTTTCTCTAGCATGGCTGAACACCTGGATTGACTGCCATGATCAAACACCTGAAGCTATCAGTGAGCTGCTCACCATGTCAGGTTTGGAAGTTGATGGCATGGTGTCATTGCCCGTAAGCTTTGAAAATGTTGTGATCGGCCACGTGCTTGCAGCAGAGAAACACCCTAATGCGGACAAACTTAAGGTATGTCAGGTTGATATTGGCACAAAATCACCATTAACCATTGTCTGTGGCGCCAAGAATGTTGCAGCAGGTCAGCGTGTAGCTGTTGCTAAAACAGGGGCATCATTGCCTGGGGGGATAGCTATCAAGGCTGTGGCGCTACGTGGGATTGACTCTCAAGGCATGATTTGTGCAGCTGATGAATTGGGGCTGGCAGAATCATCTAATGGCATCATGGTACTTAGTAGTGATGCGCCTATAGGCGATGATTTTGCCCAATGGTTTGGTTTGCCTGACACCATTTATGATTTGGCCATTACTCCGAATCGTGGTGATTGTTTATCTTTACAAGGTGTTGCCAGAGAAGTGGCAGCTTTTACTGATAAACCTTGGTCTCCACCAGAGCTTTCTCCAGCAATAATCACCGGGGGAAAACGCATGCTGTCAGTATTGAAACCGATCAATGCTATAGTTATGCCAGCTGCATTGTTGAAGGCATTGATCCCTCTATAAATACACCTTGGTTTATTGCCGAACGCTTGAAGCGTGTAGGGCAGGGGCTAAACCACGTGATTGTTGATATTGTTAATTATGTAATGCTGGAAACAGGCCAGCCCATGCACGCTTTCGATTTAGATAGTTTAGTTGGGCTGATTAGCATCACTCAATCCAAGGGAGAGTCTTTCACTGGTTTGGATAAAGTAGACAGGAAGCTTGATGATAATACCCTGATCATCAAAGACGACAAGCATGTTTTAGCGATTGCAGGAGTTATTGGTGGTAATGACTCAGCAGTTTATGATAATACGCAAAAAATTCTACTTGAGAGCGCGCGCTTTGATCCTAGGGCTATCAGTCAGGCCACCAGGCGGCACCGAACGCGTACGGAATCCTCGCACCGCTTCGAGCGTGGCATTGATCCTGCTGTACAAAGGGTGGCGCTAGAAAGAGTTGTCAGCTTGATCCAACTCATTATGCCAGATGCTGTGATTTCACCCATTGCTGTGATAGATAACGAAAAAGTACCAAAAACAAAATCTATTGATCTTCCTTCAGATATGATTGAGCGTATTCTTGGTTTGTCACTGCCGCATAAAGAAGTATTCAAATATTTTCAGGGTCTTGGCTTTGTGGTCAAAGATAATAAAGACGGTTACACTGTCACTGTTCCCTCACATCGTCATGATGTGAGCTTACCTATTGACCTAATTGAAGAGCTAGCTAGACGCAAAGGATATGATCAAATCCCTATGGAGCTAAACTTGCCATTGGCAGCTTGCAGCTTACCTCATGACGAAAAAGTTCGTGTTTCACAATTGCTAAAATATAATGGCTTTAATGAGGCTATTTGCATGAACATTCTTGCTGAGGATGTGTTGGCTGACTTTGGTGGTCTGGGATCACCTGTTCCTTTGGCCAATCCCCTAAATAGTAAGATGACCCACCTGCGTCATAGTTTAATTCCAGGCTTGGTGCAAGCTGCGGCTTACAATGACTCTAGACAGCAGTCTCGTGTCAGATTGTTTGAGGTAGGAATATGCTTTGATCTAGACGGTGAGGCTATCCATCAGACTAACATGTTAGCTGGCGTAGCTTGTGGTGAAGCTTTGCCAATCCAATGGTCAGAAACATCAAGACTTGTTGATTTTTATGATATCAAAGGTGTGATAACTGAATTATTGCGGCCATTCTGTTTACCTGAGATGATTGTTTGCAAGCCGACCTCCATGGCTCATTTGCACCAAGGACTATCATGTGATGTAGAAGTCGCTGATAGTGTGATAGGCTATGTTGGCGTTTTGCATCCACTTTTGCAGAAGCGATATGGTCTTTCTCAGCGCCTGTGGACGTTTGAAATCCTTTTACCTGATGATTCCCAAAGAAAAATCAGTGTTTTTTCATCACCTTCCAAGCATCCACAAGTTGAAAGAGACTTGGCACTCATAGTGCCAAAAGAGGTTACATTTAATGATGTTAAATCGATTATTCAAACAATCAGCAATGGATTGTTGAAATCTATTAATTTATTTGATATCTATACAGGAGATGGTGTTCCATCTGGGTATAAAAGTATTGCCTTAAGATTGGCGTTACAACATCCTGAAAGGACATTGATTGAAGATGAGGTAGGTAGTGAAATTGAATCTATCCTTCATCGGCTAAAGGAAAAACACAATATAAGTTTGAGGTAAATATTATGAGCTCCTTAACCAAGGCATTGATAGCCGAGCATTTGTTTAACACTTTAGGTTTAAACATGCGCGAAGCCAAAGAGCTGGTTGAATTATTTTTTGAAGAGACCCGCACCGTACTAGAGTCTGGCCGCAATGTGAAATTATCTGGCTTTGGTAATTTTGTTTTGCGAGACAAAAAACAACGTCCAGGTCGTAATCCCAAAACTGGGGAAGAAATTCCTATTGATGCGAGAAGGGTAGTTACATTCAGAGCTGGTCAAAAACTAAAACTCAGGGTAGAGAAACATGTCGGTAAAGAAATCGAAAACGCTAACAGAGAACAAGAAGAAGTATAATACAGCTGTGTCGAGTATAGACCTCCCACCAATTCCCACAAAAATTTATTTTACCATTGGGGAAGTAAGCCAGCTGTGTAATTTAAAGACGCATGTGTTGAGGTATTGGGAAGTAGTTTTCCCAACACTTAACCCTTCAAAGCGTCGTGGCAGGCGGTATTATAAGCGTGAGGATATTATACTTATTCGCTACATCCGTGAGCTGCTCTATGAGCAAGGGTTTACCATTGAGGGTGCTAAAGCTCAGCTAGCCAAAGATGGCAAAACAGTTATCAAGGCAGAAAGCAAAACCATGCACCATAGAATCAAGGAAGCTGTGCATGAACTTGAAGACGTATTGGTTGAATTAGAAGAATAAATCGGGGCGTAGCGCAGTCTGGTAGCGCAGCGGTTTTGGGAACCGCAGGTTCAAATCCTGCCGTCCCGACCAATGAGGAACGACATGAAGCCACATTTACTTTCTATTCTTGCATGCCCCCAGTGTAAAGGCCCGCTTACTTATGACGAAGAGCAAAATCATCTGATTTGTAAGGCTGAAAACTTGCTTTTCCTATTATTGATGACATTCCTAGATTAACGTTATCAAGCGCAGTAAGTCTTTGCGATGACAATGGAACATGAGCTGATGTCGAAGTACAGTATTGTTATCCCAGTTCGTTATGCCTCAACTCGCTTTCCTGGAAAGCCTTTGAGCATGATTGGTGATAAGACCATGCTGGCCCATGTGATCGATCGTTGCAAAGCCAGCGCAGCAGATCGAATTATCGTTAGCACTGATGATGAACGTATTGCCCAGGCTTACGCTAAGGGGCATGATGTTGCCAACTGTAATGACACCTGAGTCATGTCGTTCTGGAACTGAGCGTATTGCTGTGCCTTGTGGCACAGTTAGATTTTTCGAGGATGATATTATTGTCAATGTTCAGGGTGATGAGCCTTTGATTGCCCCAGAGAATATTGAGCAGGTTGCCTCCTTGTTAATGAGCAACAAAACTGCTGATGTGGCCTCACTGTATCAGTTGGTCAAATCACAGATTGAGCTCATAAATCCTCATGTCGTTAAGGTTCTTGTCGATGATCATGATAGAGCTTTGTATTTTTCACGTGCTGAGGTCCCTTACGCTCAAGACAGAGACGCGATTAACGACTATTTGCAGCTTGGACACTATAAAAAACACATAGGCATGTATGCTTACCGGGTTGCTTTTTTAGAACAAATTGTTGCGCTTGAGCCAAGTACACTTGCATCTATTGAATCCTTAGAACAGCTCTCATGGTTGGCCTACGGCCATACTATTCAAATGGCCAAGGTCCACAGCCATGTTGCCATGGATGTCAATACCAAAGATGATTTGGAAAAAATATGTCAACTTTGGGATGAAATGGCAGTCGTTTAGTCATCATTAGAAGGTAACTGTTCTGCTCATTGATACTAACAATTGCTGATTATAAGCTAATACCTTGAACTCTTGTGCGCACTGGTACAATTTCGTTGTCTGCGTTATAGTTACTTTTGTCTTCAAACAGCCTGCAGCGGACTCTAGATCGTCTGGCCTCATTCTTATCACCTGGTAATTTGCTTGCTAATGTTTTTGTTGCCTCTTTTTGTATCAGTTTTGCAACTTGCTTTGTTTTACTGGGTGACAGTGCTTCATTTAGCTTTCGTTCTGCCATGATCAGCGGGCACAATCGTTTGTTCGCTGTGTGAGGTGTGTCTGGTGGGATGTTTAATTCAATACTTCCTTTTTCATTTCTTGCAAAGGAGCCATGTTCATCTCTATAAATTAGCACTGCCCCCATGGATTTAGCCTTTTGTTCTGCTTCAGCAATGAGTCGTACCTCATGATAAGCACAGAGGTATTCGCCCAGCATTAACTTAAGATTCTTTCTCTCAGGACTGTGTGGTGCAAATTTCTTGAAGCCATCTTTTAACTTCTCAAACATAGCTTCATTGATGCCATATTTTACTTCAAATATTTTTTTATACTTACCATCTATTTTGAATGAAGGGTATTTGGCTTTATGCTGAATAACCACACGTTTTCCCCTTAAAAATCCTAAAAACGAGGTTTCTCTTTCAGAGGAAATAAGGCTACTCAATTTGGCCAGCCCCGAACGAAACCAGGAGGTAATATGAGATGGGTTGTATTCGGTATAGTCACTTAAAGGATGCAAACTTACATAGACTTTTCCTGAATGCGGGCGCTCTGCGCGGCCATTTTTTCGCCATCGCGGACGCAGGCGTTCATCTTTATATCCTTTGTAAAGTTTAATGCCATAGGCGTACTTCAATGCATGGTAGGGAATATCTGCTGTTGAGAGTAATGGCCTACTGTGATTACTTAGATAAGGCTTAAAGAGAGACTTTTCCCCCTGTTCTAAATCTTTGGCAAGCTTGTCCACAATCCCAGCGTAGTCGGCGGAGTACCAGTTTTGCAGCAGATGAAATAAACTAGCATAAGTATAGCCATTATAAACGACAGGCTGAGAGTGTTGCATGCGCAGCAATTGCTTCTCCAATCGATTGCCATTTGTTACTAATAGTTCAGCAAAGCCTGGCTCGTTTTTCAAACGGTTGATCATGTCGTGATATGACTTGACACCACTGCTGTGCAACACTGCACTGCTGTATTGTGGTTTTCCAACTTCGTCGATTGCTCGGTGTTCACGTCTTGCAACCATGTCCCACCATGAGGTGGTGTAGTGAATCCCTCTGTATTGGGCAACAACAAACTTAGTTTTAAGCTTTGCTAGGAAATCACTAGGTAGCTTGCCATGATTTTCAAGGCAAGCGTTGATGGCCTTCAGATCAGCAATTACTTGACGTCTTTGTTTGTTATTAAAATCATCGTCTCTTGTGATTTTCGCACGAACTTTATAATCAATAGATGGAACCTTACTTTTTCCATCCATCTTGCGACAATAAGCCATAAAGCCTGCACGAGAACTGTGCTGTCTTGCGGTTAATAATTTTTTCTTACTGATGTCAGGCTTGTCTTGAAAATCACGTTCTTCATCGCTATCAGAATCATCAGAGATGCATTCACCGTAGTAAGTGTGAGCTTCGGTTTCTCGTTCATCAAGTAATATTTTAAGCTCATCATCTCTTAAGTCTTTTGCTTCAGGAAAGACTTTGGCGATGGCTTTTTTCAGCTCAACACAAATGGGATCAGTTTCAGTGTGGCGCATTCGCTCGTAGCGATATTTGGTCAGCAGGGCATATTTGACATCCTCTTCTTTGTCTGCTTTTGGGAGTCGATAGCATTTCTTGTTAATGAAAGTAAATCGATTGTCACTTCTGCGCCGCTCTTCCAAACTTGCTTGGTGATAGCACGAGGTGAATTCCACTGGCTCAGTATACGTCCCAGTCGCTTTGTCATAGATTTTTAGCTCTTCAGGCGAAAGTATGGCTGCTTTTCTTAGTTGTGCAGCAATGTGTGGCAATTCTGCTTTTCGTCGGCGCGAAAGGGTAGGGATGTAATTCAACAGCGCCTGCCTGCGATGCTTGTTGTCAGTGTCATATGAATAACCTGTCGTCAGCTTGATTTTCATGGATCCATCCCTCCCTTTTAGGATAGATTACACCATTTGAATCAAGAATGACACATATCATAGTCAAATTGCTGCACGCATGTGTCTCTACTGGGATGGTTAGACAAGACTTTCCACCTTATCCATACTTATCAATCGGCTCAAGTGAGCAGCTAGTCATCCGCTCAGAGAGTGCCAGCCGATGGGATAAGCATTCTAGCCACGAGCATGTTTTTTGCGATCTTGCTCAGACAAGTGTTTCTTGCGCAGTCGCAAGTTATTTGGCGTAACCTCAACAAGCTCGTCTTCAGCAATAAATCCCATGGCTTGTTCTAGCGTCATTCTCACCGGTGGGGTCAGGATAACATTTTCGTCACTGCCGGATGCACGCATATTGGTTAGCTGCTTGGGCTTAATAGGATTGACAACCAAATCATTAGCGCGCGCGTGAATACCGACAATCATGCCTTCATAAACTACTGCCTGAACACCTACGAGCATTTTGCCACGTTCTTGTAAGTTAAACAGAGAATATCCCGTGGTTTTACCAGGTCCATTTGCTATTAGCACACCATTGTTACGCGTGATTATGCTATTAGCCTGATAAGGGCCGTAATGATCAAACACATGATACAGTAGACCAGTTCCTGTAGTCATGGACATAAAGTCACTCTGAAAGCCAAACAGGCCCTGAGACGGTATGGTATAATCCAAACGTACGCGACCATGACCGTCAGGAACCATATTTTTCAATTGCCCACGTCTTTTTCCTAGGGCTTCCATGACTGCACCTTGGTGGCTTTCTTCTACATCCACAGTCATTTCTTCGTAAGGCTCGCATTGCTGTCCATCTACTTCTTTGATAATTACTTGAGGTCTGGAAACAGCCAATTCGTAGCCTTCGCGACGCATGGTTTCAATCAAAATGCCAAGATGTAATTCACCACGCCCTGAAACACGGAATTTCTCAGGCTCTTCGGTATCTTCTACACGTAACGCAACATTGTGCAAGGTTTCTTTCAGTAGACGATCACGAATCTGACGACTGGTGAGTAATTTGCCATCTTGGCCAGCCAAGGGTGAAGTATTTACTTGAAACGTCATAGTGATAGTTGGCTCATCAACCGTTAGTGGCGGCAATACTTCGACGTGATCCACTGCACAAATGGTGTCTGAAATGTCTAACTTATCAAGCCCCGTTACTGCAATGATATCACCAGCTTCAGCCCCACTACATTCAATGCGCTCTAGACCCAGATAGGTAAGTACTTGGCCAACACGCCCTTTGCGTTTGCTCCCATCAGCACTGACTACCACTGCAGGCATATTAGGGGCGATCTTGCCGCGTGTTACACGGCCAATGCCAATAGTGCCAACGTAAGAAGAATAATCTAAAGAAGTGATCTGCATTTGTAAAGGTCCATTTATATCAACGTCAGGATCTGGAACATGCTCGATGATAGCCTCAAATAGCGGTGTCATATCTTTGCTTTCGTCTTCCAACTGGTGCTTGGCAAAACCTTGAATGGCTGAAGCATAAATAATAGGGAAATCTAGCTGCTCGTCTGTGGCACCTAGATTGTCAAACAAGTCAAATACTTGATCCACGGCCCAATCTGGTCTAGCACCTTGGCGGTCAATTTTATTAATAACAACAATGGGCTTAAGCCCATGCAAAAATGCCTTTTGAGTGACGAAACGGGTTTGTGGCATTGGGCCTTCTACAGCATCAACAAGCAACAGTACTGAGTCGACCATAGACAAAATACGTTCTACTTCACCACCGAAATCAGCGTGCCCAGGAGTATCAACAATATTAATACCGTATTCGCCCCATTTGATGGCGGTGTTTTTCGACAAGATGGTAATACCACGTTCTTTTTCCAAATCATTGGAGTCCATAACGCGGTCAACAACCACCTGCCTTTCGTCAAAAGTACCTGATTGTTTAAGCAACTCATTCACCAAAGTGGTTTTGCCGTGATCAACGTGCGCAATGATAGCGATGTTTTTTCTTAATACGGCCATAGGAGCCCCTGAAACTTGAAAAAACTCATTATAGATTAAGTTTCTAAGGTTTCAAGCTTAGATTTGTATCTATCGTTAAAAAAATGCTATCCTTCTAGGCATAGGAGGACTAAACATGATTAAATTTAAAACAAATAAAGGCGATATCCACATTACTCTTCATCACGACAGCACTCCATTAACAGCAAAAAACTTTGAAGACCTGGTTAAAGAAGGTCACTTCAATGGGGTGATTTTTCATCGTGTAATTAAAGACTTCATGATTCAAGGTGGTGGTTTTGAGCCTGGCATGATATTAAAAGAAGAAAAAAAAACCATTGATAACGAAGCTGATAAGGGCATGAAAAACCAACGTGGCACATTGGCCATGGCGCGCACCTCTAATCCTCATTCCGCTAGCACTCAATTTTTCATTAATACTGTCGATAATGCTTTTTTAAATTTTAAAGAACCCAATATGCATGATTGGGGTTATTGTGTCTTTGGTGAGGTGACTGATGGCATGGATGTAGTCGATGCCATTGCCCAAGTGGCGACAACATCGCGTGCGGGCCATCAAAATGTGCCAGTGGATGATGTTATCATTGAAGAGGCTACCATTGAGGACTAGTAATGATTGAGAGTGGGCAGGGTAGTATCCAGGTTATACCGCTAGAATGGATACTACAGTACAGGCAAGGGTTTTTTATTTTAGCACTTCCTAAATCGTGATTAGTCCTATCGCAGAATTTGGCAACTATTTGATTGCAGACTTGATGTCCTTGTAGACTATCAGTTCATCTTCGCTAAGCTTACTTATATCAAGTTTATTTATTTTATTTCTGAATGATAAAAATTGTTTTTCAAGTTTTGTATCAGAAAGTGACTGCAATGCATTTCTTAGTAAGCGATAGTAGCAAACATTCCAAGGTGAATATATCGATACATGCTGAAATTTTGCTGTATCAAAACGATCCAAATACAGACTTAGTTGTTCCTGGGTACATTTTTTTTTGAGATTTTTGAGCAACTTACAGCAGTCATCCAATCTTGGCACCCTAGGACTATATTTTACTTTAAATTTTTCGATCAGATACTCGTAAATCACTTGAAAACGATTCAAGCGAGCAATAGCTATAAATGCAGTATCTTGACACACAGCTTGACAGAAATTTTCTTGATATTTCTTCATGATGCTTTGATAAAATCCCATATCAAGCGTTTCTAACGCTTCGTCAGTTAGTTGAGAAGCTGAATGCTTAACTCTATCGGGTGACAATAATCCAGCTAGTACTATTTGGATATTGGCATTGGATGTTTGACTCCCACGCATACTAGCCTCCCTGAAGACAGCGGTAAAGTGTTTGGCAATGCCTTTACTAAAGTGGAATGGGAAGGGGGTAAAGATCACAGCCACATCAGGATGTTTGAGAACTAACCATTCACCCAAGGCTAAAACATTGAGATAATATTCATCAAAATTGGCATAGCACAGGTAATTGAACACAGCGGCTAGAAGCGTTTGAACATAGTCTGGCTGGCTGTTTTG
>JAGYIW010000016.1 GCA_018402195.1 Gammaproteobacteria bacterium | reverse complement strand
TGACACATTGAACCTTCTAAGAAACATTGGATCATACACCATCGCGATTGATAAGGTGGATTTTTTAATTGCCCAAAAAGATCTAACAAATGTTCCATGTAGCTGCTTGATTTGCCACCAATACATGCAATCTTGCCAGCAACTGCATCAAAAAGTTGGTAAGCATCATCAGAATTCAATTTCTTAAATACAGTGCCTAACAACATGTTCCAAAATTTCATGAACCACGTTTGACGCAAACACGTAACAATCAGATTGTCATAGCTCATGCCTTTGTTAAACAAAAGTAAATCGAGCAAAATGGGCGCGCCAAAGTTACCAGAGACTTTCATCCATTGGGCAAAGGTATCAATTAAAGCGTCAGCCTTGCAAGAATCTTTTTCCGACTGCAAACGTACGAGAAAAGCTAGCAACCAGTCCTGTGATAGTCCTGATCTATCGGTAGAAGACAGCGACAGTACGGCAGGATCAGGCAAAGCGCCTGCATCGAAAAACAACAGCGCCAATGCTGTCGGGTGCATAGTTGAGTCTGTTGCTTCGACAATGTCTATCCCCAATGTGGATAAACGCTGTTTAACAGACGTAGAATAACTAATATCATGTTGTTTCAACAATGAATTTTCTTTTTTCCCTTCAGGAAAATAGCAAAACCTGGAGCTACGAGCACCCACTGGCTCATAGCAATCGGAAGAATCTACAGAAATTTGTTTAGCTAAAGGTTTCAACACAAGCTTAAAAGGAAGGAGGTCTCGAATATCTCGCTGAAATATATCAGAAATTTTTTGTGCCCAAATCAGACAATCCACTGCTAGAGCTGAATCGCCATCATGCTGATGTTCAGTCAAAAATGCATCTCTCAGCGTCTTCACCAGAGCATCAAAGATAGAGTCTCTGTAAATCATAAACTTTTTACTATGCGCACTCAGTGCTTTGACAAACTGCAGGACAAGAGGATTGTTTGGGTGAGAAGTTAACTTTTGCTCAAAATTAAGATTAGTCCAACGCATGCCATTTAACCACTCTACCAAACTACCAGAAAATAACTGAACTTGTGACAACAAGGCCATTAAAGACGGCAAAGGGCACTGAGTCAATTGCGTCAATAAATTGGCAACCTCAAACTGCAATTTAGCAGCCCTATTAAGTACCGAATCATACTGATAATAAAATGCTACACACGGAAGTTCAGAATGCTTCTCAAGATAATTCTTGTGTGAAAACAGATCAACCGCATAGTTTCGTAAAAGTACCAGCTGCTCAGCAACTCTTTTCGACAGTCCGTCCAACTCATCCTCTTTGCCCGTAAAATGAATAATTTGGTTACGCAATTTTTCCAACTCACCTAATAGTTTTTCATCTAATGGCACAACTTGTCCGAACTGATGCATTAAATCAGCAGCAACAGTAAACAAATACAATAAACTTAGCTTCGACTGATCAGATTGACCTAGGGTCGCACTTAGCTGATCCATTTCAAACACAACGTCGTGAATCAAGGCATGGGCCTTATCTGTCCAATCCATTGCATTGACTTGCGGCTTAGCTATACCAGCTTTACCACCCTGATTACCACGTCTGCCACCTTTTTTTCGAGATTTTGAAGATTTTTTTGCGGCTGGATATGCTGCTGATCGAGCAAAACCTAGTGAGGCATAATCTAACAAAAAGGCCGCTCCAGGTGTTGTTTCCATCTTAGCTTTGATTGTAGTCAGAAAAGTAGGTGGGTCTTTCAATATTTGCTGCAAGCCTTCATGGGCCAGCAGATTACGCTCAAGACGAATCTCTGGCGCTGCTTCTGCGCCCTGAACTCCCTCACAAGCCAGATGTTCTTGCACCCAGATGGTCAATAAAGCTGCCGCATAAGCCTCATGCTTACCAGCATTTTCCATCTGACTAATTGCTGAAATTCTGTCTAAAAAAAACTTTAAATCCACTGTTTTCTCCTACAAAACAAAGGTGATAATATATCAAAAACCCTGTTAAAATTCAATGTTGGCTGGCCGCGTAGCCACGCATTAAATCGAAGTCATCATTTGCTGTTTTTTTGAACAGGTGCCGGCTTGTCTTCCTCATCAACTTCAACCAACTCAGATAACGATCCAGCACCCCACGTGTTGAAGAATCAAAACTACCACCAACCGCTGCATAACGCCCTCCCAGAACATGACGAATTACTTCAGGTCGCTGCTCCCTGGAATCTCTCGGATATTCAGATTCTGTGTACTTAGCAACTAAATCAGGCACCACAACCACTCCATCTCGCCGTTTATGTACGTGGTCTTCAGCCATAACACGATGAAACAACTTCAAATGCTTTTCTACATCTGCTACACAACACATGCTATCCAAGTTCAACAGTACCAATACCAGCATTGACTTAGCAGTTAACTCAAAATTTTCTTCAGAAAAACTATCACCAGAATTCAAAAGTAGCTCGAGATATTGAGTTATATCTTCATCAAGGGGAAGCTTATCCAGCCCACGGCTACCCAACATGTCTTTAACCCATTCAACCAAATGAGAACAAGCATGAGATTGCCATTTAAAATATCCAACTAACTTATCAACAGCATTGATCCTAGCTTGGGTAATACGTGATGAAGACTGGCTATCAATATAGATTGAAGAAGAGCTAATCTCTTGAAAAACAGCATGCAACATGTCCAATGTTACGAGATACTTCAGCGTGGAAGTCAATGTATGACCAAACAACTCATCAAGAGAAAAACAACGAATATAACCATCAATATCTAAAAACCCATCGTCAGGACCTAGCGTAGGTTGATGTGTACATAGACCATTCCATTCCATAGCCATCTGTGTCACTTTCAACTTCAGTAATACTTGCTTACAAGTCATAGAAAAAGGAGATCGTCTTAACGCATCGTTTAGCTTATGTAATTCTCTGCTGTGCAATTGGTACATGTCTTTTGCCAATCCTATAAATTGCACAATTTTGGTAATAGTGTAAGGCTCATGAAAAAAATACTGGAAAATCTCACCATCCAAACGAATAAGTGACATGATGTCATGCATCTTATCCATGCAAAATCGCTTCCAAAAAAAATCAAGTCTAGCTAAATCAATACTATTATTAAAATTATGCTGGGGGGTTCTAATCACACGAACACCTTTCCTACCATCGACCTCGATCCGCTCAAATTCTCTGATAAAAGATTCAGAAGCATCAGCAGCTGACGAAACAACCATTAGCCCATCCTCAGGCCTAAGTCCAAGCTCATATTCAAGCCATTTATCGAGAATATGACAACTAATTTTTGAGCTTAGCAGCTGATCAAACAACCCCAGATTGGCAGCAGCACGAACCTGATAGCATGACATCACTAAGGTCTGTTTCACAGATAGATCATATCCCTGGGGGTCCGAGTGATGCTCGTCGGCCAATACACCACTAGCAATCAAATATAGAACGGCTGGGTATAGGTACCTCCCCTCCCCATTTCTAGCTACACCAGAGACAGCTTCTGGAATCACCAAAGAACCCATACCCATAGATGGAGTAACACACCAAGTCTTTGCAGCTACTTCAGCGTAATAATCATTAAAATTACTTTGGGACATAGCATTACTAAGCTCGCTCCATGCTTTCATATAGCGAGCAATGGTTGAAATATCACGCCCATTTTCAGCAAATAAAAACGGTGTCGCGCCATTGGCTAGCAAGGCATTAACTTGCTTAAGCCATATGTAAATACGTGCATTATTTACACCAAAATCAGAAATCGTCCGACAAAATGCCCCCTCAAAAAAATATTGAACCATCTGCCATCGATGTGGGTAAGGCTTATTTTTATGTTGCTCAAACAATTCTAGCAGCAGCAACATATGACCCTCAGACCTACCACCTATTGCCGCAATACTATCGGCAACATGATCAAACAGTTGACGAACCCTATCTTTATTTAAGTCACTGAAAATATCTTGAATCAAGCATCGCCAAAAAAACCGTAAACCAGCGCGCCGCAAACAACCAATAATGTTATTGGTTTCCACCAAACCTTTTTCAGCCAACAACAAATCCAAAAAATCTGATATAGTCTTTGCTTTCTGAGCTTTTGATCCCTGTTGAACCCAAGAAGAAAATACCTGAAGTATGGTGGACGATTTCGCTTCAGTTTCTTCATATTGTAAGCGAATAAGAAAAGCAATCAGCCATTCTGAAGAAATAAATTCACCATCAGTAACTGGAGCAATCTCAATCTGAAGCAAGTCATCAGGATCTAACAGTAATAAAGCCAAAGCTGCTGGATTGCTAGACTTTTTTGCATCTATTTGTATGGTAATTCCCAACGTTGACAGTTTCCCCAAGTGGCCCTGCACGGTCTTGAGCTTGGGTAAATTAACTGTCACCAATGTTCCATCATTGTCATCACCTAGAAATAGTTCCCAAAACATCTCCTCAGAACTCGTTAACTCGAATTTTTTTGAATCAGCAGCTAACTGTATCGCTTCTGAACTGAGTAACACACGCACTGGAAATAGCAAGCACAAATCCTTGTCTAAAGCCTTAGCAAGGCGCAGACCCCAGATAAACCACTCTGGTAATATTGCCTGTTGTACAGCTGGATTTTTCCACATGGATTTGTACTGATCAATGATGTCTTGTTTCATTTGAGTAAAACGGTCAGAAAAAGTTCTCAAGTCTTTCATAAGTACAAATACACTTGCTTGATCATACTCTTCAACAAAACACTTTTGGAATGACAATGCATTCCAACAATTATTCTTGGCCCAAGCAGAGAGTTCATTACGAAGACCTTCAGCAGAAAGTTTGCTTGCTGGAGCCCATAACAAAGAACAAGAGGAAAGTGTAGCAATGGATAAAGTCAAACGACCTAAAGTTACATTTGCCTTTGCAATAACTTTTTCCCTATCAGTATACAGCTTGACTGAAGCATGTTGAGAAAATTTCTCTAAATAATTTTTATTTAAAAACAAGTCATTGGCACGACATTTCAACAAATCAAGTTGTTTACTAACCTGTTTCACCAAGGCATCCAATGCATTTACATCACCGCTAAAGTGTACGACCTGGTTACGGAGGGTTTCCAGAATAACCAGTTCCTCTCTAGACAAAAGCTGTGGCTCATCAAACTGATGCATTAGATCAGCAGCGACAGTAAACAAATACAATAAACTGAGCCTTGCCTGCTTCGGTTGATCAGGTTGGTCTAAGGTCGCGTGCAGTTGATCCATTTCAAAAACAACATCATGAATCAAGGCATGAGCCTTATCTGACCAATCCACTACATTAGATTGTGGCTTAGCTACAACAGCTTTACTAACATTTGTACCACGTCCGCCACCTTTTTTTCGAGATTTTGAAGATTTTTTTGTGACTGGGTATGCAGCTGATTGAGCAAAACCCAGTGATGAATAATCTAATAAAAATGCCTCTCCAGGTGAGGTTTCCATCTTAGCTTTGATCGTAGTCAGAAAGCAGAGGGGTCTTTCAATATTTGTTGCAAGCCATGATGGGCCAGCAGATTACGCTCAAGACGAGCCTCAGTATTGATTTTGCACCCTGAGCTCCATCACACACCAGTTGTTCTTGCACCCAAATGACAAGCAAAGCTGACGCGTAAGCTTCATGCTTGCCACTATTTTCCATCTGAATAATTAATGATATCTCTGCTAAAATAAAATCTAAAGTCATTGTTATTTCCAGTAAAATAAGAAAATAGTATGGCAAAAATCGTAACACGGATCAAGAATAGTTGATCCTACAGACATGCATGGTTACAATGGCCCCAGGAATTAAGGGGGCATACGATGGATAAAATCAACAAAACCATAAATGCTCTTCCCAGCATTGATTGGCAAGAAGTACAAACACGCTATGTGCAAAACCCAAGTCTTGGCAGACAGATCATCAGTATGTTTATTGCTTCTATTGATGAAGAACTAGCAAGCATTCGAGCATTACTTGATAAAAAAGAATACTCCACCATGACCAGAGCGGTTCACAAACTATATGGAGCATCAAGCTATGCATGCACTCCCAGGATAAAATATTTACTTCAAACACTTGAAAATCACCTAAAAGAAGACAAGCATGGCTATTTAGACCCCTTGATGTGCAGACTGGAGGAACAGGCTCAAGCTGTACAAGAAAAATTTATTGAAAATAAAGAGAAAAATTAACGCATGCAAAACCAATCCAACAATGTCAATCAAGATGAAATTAACCATTTTGACATTTTAGCTTCACAATGGTGGGATAAAGATGGCCCAATGTGCACATTGCACCACATCAACCCTACACGCCTTGATTACATCATGGCTCAGACAGGCCCATTGCATGGTATGCAGTGCCTGGACATAGGCTGTGGTGGCGGCATTCTGACTGAAGCCATGGCACAACAAAGAGCCATAGTGACGGGTATAGACTTAGCGCAACATGCCATTAAAGCAGGGCAAGAGCACGCCAAACAACATCAACTCGATGTGGCTTATCATTATTGCAGCGCAGAAGCTTGGGCAGAAGAACATGCGGCCTCCTACGATATTGTCACCTGCTGTGAACTGTTGGAGCATGTCCCCAACCCACAAACTTTGATTGAAGCCGCAGCAAAACTGTGCAAGCCTGGTGGCACCTTAGTATTTTCCACTATCAATCGGACATTATGGGCTTACACCAGCTTGATCGTCGCTGGAGAATACATGCTCAATCTTATTCCCAAAAACACCCATCAATACGATCAATTTATTAAGCCATCTGAATTGGCTAAGGCTTGTAGAAATGCTGAACTTGAAGTCACCGACATTCAAGGCATGCAATATAATCCAATTAGCCATAAAGCTTGGCTTTCAGACAACACTGCAAGCAATTATTTTTTAACGGCCAGGAAAACACCATGAAACAGGCTCAGGCCATACTATTTGGTTTAGATGGCACATTAATCGATAGCACCCAACGATTATTGCCGCCGTCAATCAAGTGCGCAAAGCCCAGAACCCAAAGCCCATGCCTTGCCAAGAGATCTGCATAAACCCTGAACATTGCATTTGTGTCGGTGACGCCTGCGGCGATATGTTTGTTGTGATGCATTAAGAATGCCATGAATTGGCTGGAAGAAGTAGTGGATAACGCTTAGTTAGACTGTTGCCTAGCCTTAATTTGCTCATAACAGTTTTTCACTGCTAAGATTAATGCCTGCTGATCTACAGGTTTAGTCAAGCATTCGTTCATACCCACATCAATACAACGGGCCCTATCAGCCTTACTAGCGTGCGCAGTCACACCAATGATTGGACACATAGATACCGGACCAGACGCAGCCCTTATTTTTTCAGTGACATCGATGCCAGTCATATCTGACAAACCAACATCGGTCAAGATAAGATCACAAGGGTAATTTTGTACATAGTCTATCGCTGCCTGCCCAGTTTCCACTGCATCAATGTCAAACTTCAGTGGTTTAAGCATACCGACAATCACCGTCTGATTGATTTTATCATCCTCAACCAGCAACACTTTTAGACTAGAGAGACAATCAACCCAGAGGTCTGTAGTTCCCTTTCCTGCACCCATTTGAAATTCTTCCACAACATTATCTCCTTGTTAAAAAACTTACTGTAACGCCTTAGCAACGAGCTCGTATACATCCTTTGAAAGGTTCGCCTGCATCATATACTCTAACTGCCCTCGCATTGCCTCCCTACTACTATCAGCATATTTACGCCAATGGATCATAGGCTCAACAATACGTGCAGCAACTTGAGGATTGCTGGCATCCACTTTCAATATCTGCTCGACAAGCCAATTGTACCCTCTTCCACTACCATGATGCAATACTGGCAAATTTCGCACAAATGCACCTAGCAACGCTCGCACACGATTAGGGTTAGACCAAACAAAGTCAGCATGCCCCAACAAGTCATTTACATTTGCCAAAGTATCTTCATGCGGCAAATACGCCTGCAAAGCAAACCAGCGATCTAACACCAAATCATGTGATTTAGCATCGCAATAGAAGCGTTCTAACATGCACTGCCTAATAGCACTAGGCGCGGCATTGATCGCATGCATCGCCCCTACCCTATCGGTCAAGTTATCCGAGCTTGCATAGTGAGACTTGCAAAGCTCTAATGCTTCTTCTCGCTGCGAGTAAGCCATCATCGCCAAACTGTGATTAGCCAAACGTCGCCTCCCCATTTGTGCAAAAGTAGGTGCGTAGGTTTCTTGAGTCGATCTTAGAGCCTCATACTTGCTAGCAAAAGCTTCATAAGCTTGTTCAGAGATAGATTGTAACCAAAGGTGCTTAGCTTCATAGAGCTTGGCAACATTGATATCTTCAATCATCTCACACAAGTATGTCAGACTGGGCATAGTTAACAGATCAGCACAGAAGTATGGCTCTAAATCATGATGCTGCAATATTTGCACAAATAATTGCGCCAACGAACCATCAACTCCGGCATCTTCCCCCGCAAGCAGCTTGTGATAACTACCAAGCACAGCCCGTGACATTAAAGTTTGCCCAGAATCCCATGCCACGAAAGGATCTTTCTCATGAGCGAGCAGTATTTGCAGTTGAGCGTCACTGTAATCATATTCACATTTCACTGGTGAAGAAAAGCCTCGCAACAAAGCAGGCACAGGGTGGGATTTCACACCAAAAAAAGTAAACGTCTGTGTATTTTGATTCACATGGCATAGGTGTTCCTCAGCCCGCTCACCTCCAGCCAAAGAAACTGATATAGATTCACCTTGTTCATTGAGTAACCCCATACGCAAAGGTATGTGCATAGCTTCCTTATCGAGCTGACCTGGAGTGGCGGGAACAGTTTGCTTAACTGTAATCGTATACCTTTGCTGCTCACGATCATAAGCATCAGTAATATGTAACTTTGGCGTCCCAGCTTGAGAATACCAAAGCCGAAATTGTTGAAATCAACACCTGAACCATCCTCCATGGCCTTGACAAAATCTTCTGTCGTGACAGCTTGGCCATCGTGTCTTTCAAATAAGGTTCATGGCTTTTTTAAAACTTTTCTCACCCAAAAGTGTATGAATCATGCGAACAATTTCAGCACCTTTGTTATAAACTGTTACTGTGTAAAAATTACTCACTTCCATGTATGCGTCTGGGCGAATAGGATGCGCCATTGGCCCAGCATCTTGGTTAAATTGCGCTGTACGAATGATGTTGACATCTTCTATGCGTTTGACACCGGGTGAAAACATATCCATGGTAAAGGATTGATCCCGAAACACAGTCAAGCCTTCTTTCAAACTGATCTGAAACCAATCACGGCAAGTAACACGGTTGCCCGACCAATTGTGAAAATACTCATGGCCAATAACTGCTTGTACCCTAATATAATCACCATCGGAAGCGGTTTCTGGGCTAGCAAGAATATACTTGGTATTGAAAATATTTAGCCCTTTGTTTTCCATGGCACCATAATTAAAGTCACTGACAGCCACCACCATAAAAACATCCAGATCATATTCCCTATCATAAGCCTTTTCGTCCCAGGCCATGGACTGCTTGATGGATTCCATGGCAAAAACAGTTTGGGCAGCAGCCCCTTGCTCTACATACAAATGCAAATCAACCACTTTGCCTGAACGAGTGATAAACTGATCGGACAATAATTCAAATTTCCCCACCACCAAAGCAAACAAATAACAAGGTTTCAACGAAGGATCATGCCAAGTCACCTTGCGCAACCCATTGTCTAAATTAACATCTTCCACAAGGTTACCATTAGCAAGCATGTGGGGATATCGCTTACCATCAGTGGTAATGCTAGTGGTAAAAATGGTCATGACATCTGGGCGATCTTGAAAGTAAGTAATGCGTCTAAAGCCATGAGACTCACACTGGGTACAATAATTGTCACGTGACACATAGAGACCACTAAGCCTGGTGTTTTTACGTGGGTCAAAACGTGTCACAATGGTGAGTTCAAAAAAATCAGGGAGCTGTGACAAGGTAAGCACTTCATCATCCAAGCAATAGTCATCTAGTCCCAGTGCTTGACCATCAAGCGAGATACTGACAAGATCAATCATGCTAGAGTCACCATTCAACAGCAAAGCATCACCTTTTCCTTGTTTGAGATACAGCGCTGTATTGGTAACAGTGGTCACATCGTCTTCAATGACAAAGTCCAAGCCTAACGACTGAACACCAAACGTAGGGGCTTGGTAGTCTTTTAAGTAAGTAACTTTGTGTGTTTGTGACATGTGATTACGCTCCATGAATGATAGACACTCAGTTTAGCACCAAACACTTCAATCATGCAACGCCGTTATTTTTACTGTACACAAACTTTATTTTCATGTAATTTAGCATGTTACAAACAATATTTAAGAAACAAGAAAATAGCACTTGCCACGTAAGACATTTCCGATAAAATATCTGTGATGAGATACACATTGTCTCAATAAAATTACTAATACAAAAAACAGTTTGTACCAACAATAAAAACCCTTAAGGATGTAATCATGGCTGACATGTCGACCAATTACGTAATCACAAGAGCTGGATCAACTGCGGCTACCCTTGAACATATAACCATTGATAAGTTCCTGGCGATCGTTAGAGATGCAACAAAAACCATTCAAGAAGCCAGTGGGGATGAAAGTCTCGATCTACCCGATATCGTTGACATCAAACTTACTGCTGCTGCATTTCTAAAAGTTGCCGTTGGCTGGCTTGGTGATGATTTCCGCAGTCACAAAAATCCATTACCTATGTCAAACATAGTCGCCATGTATGGCCAATTTTCAAGGGATGTGAAAAAATTAAATGGCCTTAAAGGTACTAAGCTTACCATGCTAAGTGACCTCACAATTGTTCAGGAAATCATGGGCAATGTACCTAAACAAAGAAGTGGGAAAGACACTCAAATACATGTTGATACCATAAACTGCACAGACACATCCCTAGACCGAAGTGATAGTCCAAAATCTAGGCGGTTTTGTGAACTACTCCAAAGCATGGGGGACACACTAGCTTCTTTAAGCACACTGATTAATAGTATTGGTTCCCAATTTAACACGATTATATCAGTACGAGAGCTCATCGCTAGCACCTCACGCGGCACTGGAGAAAATAATTTTACTAAATATTTTGTCCAATTGTTTCCAAGGCAAACTCAAGATTTTTCTACCGCCGAAGCATTCATGAAATTCCAGCCACATGCAAAAGGCAAAAACCAGTGGACCAACCTAACCCTGCTTACATTCATGTACAGCATAGCTAAAAATCATCCTTCGTATACTGATAAACTAGCTAATGTACATCTAGGGATGGTAACAGACAGTGTCTCAGAAGACACACCACCGCTATATTGCATGATGCAAAATGGTGATATCTTAATCATTGACGGTGAAAAAATTAACCTTTCAGATAGCCAGACTTTTACAGCACTTCAATCAAAACAAAGTCACGGCAATGAATATGATACTGTCGTAACAGCCTACATAAAAATTTGTTCAGCACTTGCCAACAATCAAAGAGCAAGCCAATTAATATCAAAGTTACTACCAATTTTTGTCGTGCCTACAGGTAAGTCACTTGCTAGCGCAGCAGAACTGTTATCTCAAGCACATGAATCACTGTACCAAAAGCTAGAAAAAGCAAGTGATAGCCGGCTCTCTCGTGAAGATGCAACAGACAGAGCGTCAAGACAAGCCATAGAAAAAGCCAGTGCAATCGTTTCAAAAGCCCTAGCTAGCATTGCTGCTGAAGTTGATGACCTAATGGTTCAATCAGGCAGTTTAAGACGCCAAAATGTAGACTTAAACAGTACTGTTGCTGAACTCACTCATGAACGTGATACGCTAAACCAAACGCTTGGCGACCTACATACTGAAGTTAACGCATCCAGACTCAATATGTCTGTTGCCGGGAATGACAGTGTTTTTGATGGCTCGATGTTAAGAGGACAAGGCAAAAAAGCACCGCTGCTAACACCACCAACGCGAGTTGCTTGGCACCTATCAGATAAGTTAACAGAATATTTGCTGACTTGGTTAAATGGCACCGCCCTCCATAAGCTTGAAACAGCTATTGTTGCCCTTGCAAGCGATAGCATAACCGACGAAATGATCGATGCTGTGCTCGATGAAGAGCTTAAACCACTTATCATTGGAGTTTTCTATCCTTTTGCAAAAGACAAGCTAGAAGGAAAGAGTTACAAAAACCCTAGGGCGGACCGCCTAGCAATGTTGTACCATCAAAACCAGGGATCAGCGTCCGGAGCAACCAGAAAAGAGCCTGAAAAACGAACAGCCGTGGTACTACTGCGCATGCTTTGCCCTCAAGACCAGTTTGATTCTGTCAAAAAACATCTTCACCTAGAACTAGGGGAAGGTGGCAATTACACCCAAAGAGCTTCGCAGCAGAGCTTTACTGAAGGGTTAACGCCCAGACCATCAATGAAAGTCATGGCGCACGAGGGCTTTCTAGCCATGCTTGTTGCATTGTTCAGACAAGCTGATGCAATGTTGGATAAAAACAATAAAATTGAGCTCCCCATAGCAAAGTATTTATTGTCAGTAAGCCCACAAGCACAAGGTAATGTCTTCACATTAGGGCCAGCAACTCCTGGTCCTGCCGAAGAAACACAAAGACGATCTGGCAACGTGGACAAAGCCAAAGGTGTTTCATTTGGAACAGTGCACCGAGGAACCCCTGTGAAAGGACGTCCACACAACAACGATCCCTCAGCAGACTCTAGCGAACTTCAAGCTGCCGGCCTGAGAACCAGTGCTAGTAGCACAAATAACAAGGCAACATGAGGTAAAGGGTATTGACGTTACTTTTTTCCACGCTATTATAGTATAGAATCAACGCGAGGTAGTAATAATGACATCAGGAGTTGCGCAGAACCGTTTAGGGAAGCTAAGTCAAATTGAGTTTATACAAAATTGTGTAGTCCTATGCAGTAACAACGACCTAAGTCATGATGACACCAAGCTGCAAGGGGTGATGAAGCGACTTGGCATCCATAAAATATCACCTCTTACCGGGATAAGTGTGGGTACTGATGAGATTAAGAAGCGACTAGCGATAGCCATTGTTAATACCATGCTTGACCCACTGCAAGGTGTTTCAGTGGATGAACTGGCAGAGGCATCCATATTTCCAACCATAGAAGACTACTTCAGCCTGAGTCAAGCCCATGCAAGCTTTACTCATGAAAGCCTAAGCCTAGCATTAAGCGAAAAAGCTAATGCTGGCAAAGGTGCATTTGAACAAGAGACACCACTACTCTCCCAAGTCGTTGATATTCTTGACAAGTACAATCTACTAACACCTGGAATGGTCAGGCATTTTACACGTGCTGCCAGCAAATCAGATAAAAATTGGCCGACAGCGTTGGCTGAAGCTCTACACCGAGCACATGAAAACCGAAGTGGTTCTAAACTACATCGTATCGTTGAAGCCTTTTATAAAAAGGCTTTACTTGATTCATGCACGCTTCCATTACATCAAGCGGTGAAAAAATTTCACAGACAAAATCAAACACTACTATCACGATTTTTTAACTGGGTTGCTTCCTTATTTACCACTGTACCTACAGTGCCGAGTGTTTCTAAAAATTGGTACGAAATAGAGGAGCAAAAGCGCAGCCAAATGGATATGTTGAAAAAGATTGTCGAACATTGGCAATCACTCATAGAAGTAAAAAAGAAACGCGCCAAAGTTGTTATTAACTCTTTGAGAAACAATATAGCTATTAATAAAAAACGCAGACAAATGATTCTCCAAATGAAGGAAGATATCAAATCCCTAGAGGCAGGTGCTTCACCAAATTCACTCACTACTACCCCAAGTGGAATGAATCACGTATCACCGAGTGGTGCTGTATCAATGGGAAGAACTTTGCGCACAAGCGATGGTCTTGATATCTCCTCCATACTGACAACTCCTGAAGGCCTAGCAAGGAAGATACATTTTACCGATACATCTGGAGGCGAGGGTCACAATGGCATCTTCGGTATTCCTGATTTAAGAGGAATACCTGCCCGTGTTAACCCATCAACCAATCATTCTAGCTTTGGTGGAGCCAAAATAAGAGAAACGTCTGCAGAAAATATAGATGACACTTTTGGCGAAGCTGAACATAGAGTAGGACCAGAACCCGATGATACATTAAACTCAACCTTTGGTAGTGCTCCTAGAAGGGCTGATCATCCTAATGAACTCGATAATACGGCAGACTCAAGCTTCGGCAGTGCCCCTAGAAGGGCTACTCATCCTAATAAACTTGATAATACAGAAAACTCAAGCTTTGGTGGCGCTACTAGAAGAACTGATCATCCCGACTATCTTGATGATACTTTTGGTGATGCCGAAGTAAGAAGGACACCTGCTCATGTTACAGCATCAACCAATTATTCTAGTGGCGGAGCCGAAATAAGAGAGGCATCTACAAATAATTCAGATAGCACCTTTGGTGAAGCTGAGCATAGATTAGGACCAGCACTCAATGACACAACAAACTCCAGCTTTGGCAGTGCACCTAGAAGGGCTGATTATCCTAAAGGACTTGATAGCACAGCAAACTCAAGCTTTGGTAGTGCCCCTAGGAGGGCTGATTATCCTAATGAGCTTGATGACTCTGAAAACTCAAGCTTTGGTAGTGCTCCTAGAAGGAGCGAGCATCCTAACAATCTTGATGATACAGCAAACTCAAGCTTTGGAGTCGCTGTACATCGAGTAGCTGCAACCTAGCTTCCAAAGGCTTGTTATGCTATCATGCCTGAACGGCCTCAGACCCAGCATGCCGTATAACTCGCCTTTTTGGATTTTGGTAAATGAATGTGCAGCTCTCTTTGACTTGTCTCTTGGTGATGACAGCCTTGGCGAGCTATATCAATCATCGCTTCCTCAAATTTCCTAGCTCGGTTGGCGTCACACTTATCACTCTACTGATTGCAGCTGGCATTATCTTACTAGATCATGCCCCCATTCCTTATGAGCACTTATACAACCCACTTATATCTCTGGTTGATCTCAATACCTTATTCATGAACCCAGAATTTGTCATAAGTGTTGTATGTTTTCTGCTATTTGCAGGTGGCCTGCACATATGCGTGATTGAACTTGCCAAACAAAAGATGCTTATCGCTTTCCTTACCACACTCGGTGTCATAATTTCCACAACCATTATTGGCTTGGGGGTTTGGTGGATTGGTAACATGCTACAAGTAGGCCTTTCACTCCCTTACTGCCTGGTATTTGGCGCCCTTATCTCCCCCACCGACCCTATTGCCGTGCTTGGCATGCTGAAAAAAGTTCGTGCTCCCCAAGCGCTCTCTATGCGTATTACCGGGGAATCCCTATACAATGATGGCATCGGCATTGTCCTTTTCATTACCCTATTACATATTGCTCGCGGTAATAGCATAGAGCATAACGCCATTGCTTGGATGCTAATGCGGGAAATTGGTGGAGGCATCGCCCTAGGCTTTGTGATGGGCATGATCACAAATACCTTTCTCAGGCATGTGCAAGAATTCCACGTCGGACTACTCTTAACCATCGCCAGCGTGATGTCTAGCTTTGTCTTAGCCAGCGGATTAGACGCGTCTGCGCCCATTGCTCTTGCCACTTCAGGACTCACCATTGGCTATCGACTCAAACAAGGTGGCATGCCACCTGTCACAGCCAAAGCCATACAAGCTTTCTGGGAAATGATTGACGAAGTATTAAACGCCATCTTGTTCGTGGTTATTGGCCTAGTGGTATTGCAATTACATCTATCCCCAGAAGCGCTAAAAATGGCAATTTTAACCATCCCTATCGTTCTATTTGCCCGCTTCACCAGTGTCAGTATTCCTATCACCCTATTTTCGCAACTGTATAACTATGCCCCTTACGCCATATGCATCATGACATGGGGCGGCCTACGCGGAGGTGTCTCTATCGCACTGGCTCTTTCTTTACCCACCGGCCCAGAAAAGCAACTCATACTAACCATCACCTACGCCGTGGTTTTGTTCTCCATCCTCATTCAGGGCATGACTCTCCAACCATTAATCAGCAAGAGCATGAAAAAAAGCGACGCACTAAAGCATCAGGCAGAACAAAGCTGAGAATATAGATCACTGTCCCTGAAAAATAACCTTAGCTCCAGCATCGACGAATCTTCCCATCGTCTTCGACACGAGTGACTAAGAACCTCTAGTGCTATGGGCTAATTCAAGGCTTCTACTTACAGAACTATTTCAATGTATTAGAATCCAAGTAAAGGGCCTGTTAGCAAATCCTTCTATTTGGGGACCAATGGCTCAAGAGCTTGAATACGTTCAGTAGATCGCTGCATAGCTTCCTTATTTGTATGGACCTGGCCATAAGCTCGCACCATAGGGAATGTTGGCAAAGCTGTTAATGCCAAGACAAACTGTGTATCCCCCTTAGCGGTAACATCAATATCACCCTCACCATCAACAAAAACCCCCATGGCATTTTCTGCTACTTCAGAGCCTTCAATAACGACGCTGCCTTTGCGTGGAAATATAAACCCGCGCACCTGTGATGCAGGCGGATCAAAATGCCAACTTTCTCCAGCTTTCAAAGTCACATCCAAATAAGTAATATCCGCTGGCACATCTAAACCAGCATCAGCATCACCATAACACCCCATCATCACTTTGGTGTTTTCATGTTTTGGTATGCCCTGAGCTGCAACATCAAAATAACAATTCTCACCTTCTTCTTCTTCTGGCGGCAACTGCACCCACAATTGATGTGCACCAATAAAACCATCAATGGGGTCTAACATTTCTTTATGCCAGATGCCACCACCCGCCTGCATCCATTGAATACCACCAGCATTAACCACACCAGCGCTGGGACTGCTATCCTCATGATTCAAGGTTGCCGCATAAATATATGTCAACGTCGCCACACCAGAATGTGCATGCCAACCAAATCCCCAATGACTATCAGTCTTCACCCTCACCGCGTCAAAAAGCACAAACGGCGCTAAACGCTTTGCCCGAGCCCCTTCAATCATTTGCTGAAAATCCGAACCTACTTCTACTTCATATATTTCTTCAATAGTTTTTGGCATCGCTAGTCCTCCCATTTGATCACCAAAACTACTCTATCATAATTTAATTATCCCAGTCACCGGTTAATACATTGAGTCAATGACTGCATCGACTTCGACTTTGATGTGACAAAAAAGTGTACCCAACGATCCCGGAGGCTAAAGACCCCAAAATCACTCCATAGCGAACCAAATAAGAAAACTCTGGGTGCTGCGTATCAAAAGCCAACATACCAATCAGCAAACTCATGGTAAAACCAACACCGCAAAGAATAGCACCACCAAACAGATCACTCATTTTGCAGCCTTTTGGCATAGCCCCTAAACCCATCTTAATTGACAATGCCGTCGCACCGAAAATACCCAAGGGCTTGCCAATAAACAGCCCAGCAATAATACCCATAGTAATGGGGTGGGCAATCGCATCCATAGAAAAATCATGCAAAGAAACGCCCGCATTGGCAAAAGCAAACAAAGGCATGATCCCAAAAGCCACATAAGGATGAATGTCTTTTTCCAGCTGACGCAATGGCGAATGTGACTTATTCTTACCGTTAAGCATAGGAATCGCCGAAGCCAGCACTACTCCCGCTAAAGTCGCATGCACTCCAGAATTCAGCACAAAAAACCAAAGCAGACCACCCAAAATAAAATACGGCGCCAAACGCGTCACATTGAGCAAATTTAATCCAAACATGATCAACATACAAATGCCAGCAGACCCGAGAGCAGGCATAGAAATATCACTGGCGTAAAAAACCGCAATAATGACAATGGCACCAATATCATCAAAAATCGCCAAGGCAGTAACAAACATCTTCAATGATTTAGGCACCCGACTGCCCAATAATGCCAAAATCGACAAAGCAAAAGCAATGTCAGTGGCAGTAGGCACAGCCCAGCCCTTCATCGCAGCAAAATCCGGCACGGTGATGACAAAATAAATCAACGCCGGCATCAACATCCCACCCACAGCTCCGATTACAGGCAATAGGCATTGTTGAATACAGGCCAACTCACCGGCATACATTTCCCGCTTGATTTCCAGCCCAACCAATAGAAAGAAAATACTCATTAAGCCATCATTGATCCAAAGATGCATGGGCTTCATCATGGCAAACGAACCTACGCCTATACCAATTTGCAAATGCAAAAAATCATGATAGAGGGTGTGTAAGGGCGAATTTTCAACAATCACAGCCAACAAAGCAGCGAGCATAACAATCACGCCACCAGCGACTTCGGTCTGAATAAACCGTTGCATTGCACTAAATGCCACGTTGCTTCCTTGCAGGTGTATCCTGCCACCATTGTGATAGAAATACTGGGTCGAATCAAGGCCTAGACTAAAACACGAAAAGCAAGTAACATGGAAGCTTAGTCATAGAGGAATACATATGTCGACCTATGCCATCGTTGCTTTTCTGCTAAACTTAGCAACGGCTTTGGCATACATCAACCAACGCTACATCAAGATGCAACCCACTATTGCCATCATGGCGGGCTCTTTGTTACTATCATTATCACTGATTGTCTTGGGTGCATTTGGCCTAGGCACACAAACTCACGACCATATCTCCATGCTGATTAACAGCTTAAACTTCCATGATATTCTCATCGATGGCATGCTTAGCTTTCTTCTATTTGCTGGCGCCTTAAATGTTGATTTAAACGAGCTTAATCGTGTCAAATGGGAAATCATTAGCTTAGCAGTGTTTGGTACTGTAGCATCCTGTTTTCTCATTGCCTCAGGAACCTATTGCATCATCAACTTATTGGGTGGACATCTATCCTACTACTACTGCCTACTATTCGGTGCCCTCATATCTCCTACAGACCCTATTGCTGTCATGGCCACACTCAAGCAAATCAGTGCGCCGAGAGCCCTAAGTGTAAAAATCGCCGGTGAGTCTTTATTCAACGATGGGGTTGCCATTGTCTTGTTCATTACCATTTACCGTGCAGCCTTCGACTACACCCATAACGTCACTGTAGGCACCATCATTGCTTTATTCACCCAACAGGCCGTGGGTGGAGTTGCTTATGGCATACTTATTGGCCTTATCGCCTACAAACTCATCAAGCCAATTGACGACCACAAAATCGAAATCCTCATCACTTTAGGCATCACAACTGGTGGCTACATCTTGGCACAAAATCTAGGCGTTTCTGGGCCTCTTGCCATGGTAGTAGCTGGCCTATTCATTGGCAACAGAGGTCGACAATTTGCCATGTCAGCACAATCACGCAAAAGCCTGTTTGAATTTTGGGAACTTATCGACGAAATACTCAACGCTGTGTTATTTTTACTGATTGGTTTCGAAATACTATCCATTCACGACTTCAGCATCACATTCATACCTGGCCTGTTGGCTATCCCTCTAGTCTTACTGGTAAGAGCCGTCACAGTAGCACTACCAATGAGCTTATTTAAATTGAAAAAATCCTATCCCCCCTACACCACCACCATTATCATTTGGGGTGGCCTTAGAGGTGGGCTTGCTGTTGCCCTTGCACTGGTTATCCCTGGATCAGGGACCGATAGGATCTTAATTTTAACCATGACATACATGGTGGTGTTGTTTTCTATCTTGGTGCAAGGCTCCACGGCACCCTACCTGATTAAACGCAGCAAAGCTTCATCAGAAAAATCCGTAAGCAGCACATCAGAAACAAAAGATTAACCTTCCTCTTCTAACCATAAACAAGCGCCAGCACTTTGCATTTGCTTTAAATAATCTTGGTGTGCTTGTACCATGGGTGCATCTAGGGGTGTAATAAGTAAATTCCATGCCTTTTCGCTCATCATCTTTTGTTTATCCATTGAGTTGCCCCCACTTTCAGAGTGATCTTGCACAAACAAAGTACCCTGGCCACCTGTCATGGCCAAATACACTTTTGCTAACAAGCTGGCATCCAGCAAAGCACCATGAAGCTCACGGTTACTGTTATCAACATAGTATCGCTTGCACAAAGCATCAAGACTATTTCTAACTCCCGGGTGTTTTGCACGAGCCATCATGAGAGTATCCGAGACAACACAAACATCAGTAATCTTATTGGCACTAGATAAAAGATTTAACTCATAATCAAGAAACCCCACATCAAAGGAGGCGTTATGAATCAACAGTTCACTGTCTTTGATATAAGCCATAAATTTATCCATCACTTCGGAAAATAAAGGCTTATCTTGCAAAAAAATGTTGCTTAAGCCGTGCACAGCAAACGCGCCAGCATCCACCTCACGCTCGGGGTTGAGATAGGCATGATAATGATTCCCCGTCTCACGACGATCAATCAATTCTACACAACCTATCTCAATGATTCTATGACCTTGCTTCCAAGAAATTCCGGTCGTTTCAGTATCAAGTACGATTTGACGCACGTTACAGTCCTATCCCTTCATCTATGCCTTGGTTAGCTAGTTGATCAGCTAACTCATTTTCAGGATGTCCTGAGTGGCCTTTAACCCAGTACCATTCTACTTGATGTTTTGCAACCAAAGCCAAAAGAACTTGCCAACGATCTTGATTTTTCACTGGCTTGTTTTGACTATTGCGCCAACCATTACGTTGCCAGCCAATGATCCATTCGGTAATGCCTTTGCGCACGTATTGAGAATCAGTGGTAATGCTTACCTTGTGCGGCGAGCTTAGCTGTTTCAGAGCCTCAATTGCAGCTTGTAGTTCCATTTGATTGTTGGTTGTTTGCCGTTCACCTCCAAAATAGGTACGTTTTTCGCCATCAACCAACATCACCACACCCCACCCCCCAGGACCAGGATTCCCCCGACAGGCGCCATCTGTAAAGCATTCAATCTGTTTCATAATATCTCTATCTCAAAAAATAGTGGTCAGATTGTGAAGAGAACCCACCATGCTAGCAGTTCGCAACATTGGTTTTATTGGCTTTCGCCCAACCCACTGACCACACCACTGACTTTTACGCCAATGGGCCAACCGTACGCACCCAAGACTAGACCAAGCGCCTTTATCTAGCAAGTATTTTAACCAACCCTCTTCATCAAGCCCAGGCCAATAACATGGCAAAGTATCTTGAAACAACGGCACTAATCCTAATGATTTAAGCTGATATTGCCAACGACTAGGTTTATGCTTCACCAACTTTGGCATGCATACTGGATGTATACCAAAGAACATAGCTTGATGGCACAAACCATAAGGGTTGAAATACAACACAAACAAGTCCCCACTGGGTGTTAACAGCCGGCAAATCTGCGACAGAAAGCTTGTATTGGGTGCCATAACATCAAATGTATGAGGCAAAATAATGGCATCAATTGTACCTGGCTTGATAGGAAGGTACTGCATATCCCCATAGATACACGGCATTTCTTCATAATTCAGCAAAGCATCCCCCACACAGTACACCCAACGCGCCGAGCATCCAGCGACGAGACTTGGTGAAGGGCAGCCACCCACTTGTAAGCAAACATCAGCCAAGCTCTTCGCCAAATATGGCCGTATTGCTTCAGCTTCTTGCTGCAACAAACCTTGCCCAGCTGTCCCTTCGAACCATTGCATGAGATTACTTTGCATAAGCAAGATTTTCCGTTAATCTGATCATTTAGAGAAGAGAATGCCTATGTTCGACATCATTCCCATTCCAGCTTTTGATGATAACTATATTTGGGCCATTGTTCACCCCCTAAATAACCAGGTAGTGATTGTAGACCCAGGTGATGCAAAACCCGTCAAAGCCTTTTTGCAAAATCATGGACTCAGCTTACAGGCCATACTTATCACCCATCATCATCATGACCATACCGGCGGGCTTGCTGAGCTCTGCCAAACCCACGAATGCATAGCTTATGGCCCTAGCAGCATGGAACCTATTTGCCAAGTAGTTGAGGATGGAGATAGCGTACAACTATTCAATAACAGCATCCATCTATCCGTGATTGCCTCACCAGGGCACACATTAGATCATTTGGTTTACTATGGCCATGACTGGCTTTTCAGCGGTGATACCTTGTTCTCTGCGGGATGTGGTCGATTATTTGAAGGTACCGCAGAACAATTGTGGCAAAGCTTACAAAAATTGCAATTACTCCCTAACAACACGGCTGTATATTGCGCGCATGAATACACCCTCGATAATCTATACTTTGCCCAATCGCTAGAACCAAACAATAGGGACATCACTATTGCTATCAATCAAATGATTGCCCATGCTTGCACGCTGCCTTCAACTATTGGCCAAGAAAAAAGGATCAATCCTTATTTCCGTACACATTTGCCAGAAATTCAGAAAAAATTAGGATTTAATGATAGCTTTCAATCATTTAAAAAAATGAGATCACTAAAAGACACATGGCAAGTAAAATCCTAAACAAAAAACCGCAAAAAATTACTTGGCAAGTCGCTCGATTAGCGCTAGTATCAACTAAGTGAGTGCAATAATAAACAGGAATGTCAATCAGTCACGCTCATGACCAATTCACAGGCAGCAATTAATAATTAAGTTTGGAGAAAAATAATGTCAGATACACAAGGTACAGATTCTAAGGGAAATAGCGGTCGTTTTACTAAGTCCACACAAGTCCTAAAAAATGCTCGGTCAACAATCACAGAAGCCGCACAGGCAGCAAAAGTTAGACTTGTAGGCGACACCAAACAAAGCATAAAAAAAACGCTCCCTCCTATAGAAATACTATCTCTAACAAAAGAAGAACTGGCTAAAGTAAAAGAACGTGTAAAATTCATGCAACAGCTTGTTCATAGCGTAGAAATCTCAGTCAAAGAAAATAAAAAATTTGATGGTTTGGATAAAGCCCTCACATTTTCAATAACCGTAACTGCTGATGTCAGCCATACTGAAGGATTCTTTAATAGCGATACATTTGACGCACAAACGAACATTAGATCAGCAATAGCTAGTGCTAACCAGTTCCAAGGACTGGAGATAAGCTTGAATGATCTGCTTAGCTTTGGTTTTATATTTGATGGCAGTGAAGTCACTACAGTCGATTCTTTCGATCTAGATAGTTTTCTCCGTACAGCAGAAATAATGAAAACAGATAAGGTTTACAACCCTGCGGTTCATCAAGCTACTGCAAATGAGTATATAGTTAATCTTCTGAAACAAAACTATCTTGACGAAGAATTTAAGCCTAAACCAACGCAATTAGAAGAAGCTTTGTTTGCCGCAGTCAAGGAAGGAGTACTTGAGCCAAAAGAAGACTGGATCAATCTTGTCGATAACACCCAGTTAGAAGTTTTGAATAAAGGTAATCATGGTGACCTAATCAAAACTGTTATCGCCTTATCACGTGTCATCAACAGAAACCGATTTTTTAACAATGGGTCTGGTAAACTGGCACGGATTGTCAAATCATTACAAACCTACATTGATTTGCTAGCAAAATCTGAGCAAGACACCGATACATCTGATGCAATCAACAAAACGCTTGTGGATTTCTGTATCACGATCTTTGAGTTGCTTACCACAGAAGTAGAAAGTGAAAGTTTAGGTGCAAAAACTGCGCTAGGAATTAGCTACGGCGATACCAAATCAAGACCAGATGCAACAGCACTAACTGGCTTTTTGTTAACCATCATGGTCTATGCGGATAAGTTATTGGGCCATACCGATGCATTGCCAAGATCACAAATGAGCAGTACAAGTGGTATAGACTGGCGCAATCCATCTGAAGTCAATGTCATTGATACCATCAATAGAGCTTCGCACATGGTTGCAGCAAGGCTGACATTGCTGGCTAATAGCTACGATACTTTTGATGGCACAAATTTTTCTCAAAGAAATAAGACAGTGATTAGCAAGCTATCAGAAACAGAAAAAACATTCATCAAAGGGATTGTAGGAACACTTTCTGCCAACATCAAACAGGCAGCGCCTCAAGAGAACAATGGCAGCGTGAATAACAATGAGAGTGGTTCAGTAGCTTCTGCAAACTATAAGAAACCTAGTGGCTCTACTGGTGACAAGAAGCAGTCAAAAGATGAAGCTGAGCAAGAACATGACAAAAAAGCTGCTGCAGAATTGAAGCAAAAATTTGCTAAGCAACTGATGTCTCGTTCGGGCACAAATACTACTCATACTGGACTGTCTTCTGGAATAGGGATTTCCGCTGATCGTATGGTACCAGCAAGTGAACTTGAATCTACTCGTAAACGTTTGGCAGATCAAATCAATCATGCCTCTAATTTGACAGATAAAGTAGAAGAGCTTGAAAAAACCCTGGCTGAAGAGAAAGCAAAATATGTAGAGCTGGCAAAGGAACATCATAATAATCTAGTATCGGTCAAAGAGCTGAAAGGAAAATTAAGTACATCGAATGCTCAAGTTGAGGAACTTAAAGCCCAGGTTGAAGTTAGTAGGGTAGGAATTGATAGTGCAAATCCTGGTCAAAACGCATCTGGGACCTTTGGAACAAACGCAGTATGTGGTAGTGCAAATAGTTCAGATAATGAGAATAATGACGATATAGAAGCAAACCCTTCGCAACAACCAACCAATTAGAAATAACAGTCTAATGAAACCATGTTTGACTTATCTTACATGGCTAAGAAAAGAGGGGCCTCGGTCCCTCTTTTCTTAGGCTGTGTTTAGATCAACTTGTGGTTGACAGCCTTAGCCCCCCCTCTTACACTACTACCTATGCTTATTTCTCTCATACGAAAGCACACCAGTTTTATTTTGGTGCTAGCCCTGGCCGCTTGCTCAAGTGCATCCAGTACCCATCACCGTGCCCAAGTACAACAAACTTCCATACCTCCAGTTTGGCAAACCATACAATCTGGACTAGGGTTACAGCACTACACAGACCAACCTCCAGTACAAACCCACTATCAACGTTACTGCAAACACGCCTACCAAATTCAACAAACCCTACAAGATACCCTACCCACCCTATCGACTATCGCTCAAGTAGCCATCAAAGACAACTTACCGAGCGAGCTCATTCTTATTCCTTACATTGAAAGCCATTACAATCCACTTGCTTACTCTCGCACTGGCGCAGCAGGCCTCTGGCAGATCATGCCAGGTACAGCTTCAGGCCTAGGCTTACGGATCAATTGGTGGATAGATCAACGCAAAGATATGCTGGCCTCAACAGAAGCCGCGCTTGATTACTTAGACTATCTTTATCATTATTTTGGTGATAACTGGCTACTGGCAATAGCAGCATATGATTCTGGTGAGGGCACCGTCAAATCTGCTATACGTAAAAATCGTATGCATCACAAACCCACTAACTTTTGGTCCCTACCACTACCGAAAGAAACCAAAGTCTATGTACCCAAATTGTTGGCCTTAGCAGAAATCATCCAACATCCAGAACGCTGTGATTTGGCCCTACCCAACGAAAATGGTAGTCAGTTTACAGCCATTGCTGTGCCACAGCAACTGACATTGACACAATTGGCCCAAGGCGCTCACGTAGATATAGGTACCTTAACTGAGCTCAATCCACAATTTTCCAGGGCCATGACTGAATACAATCAGCCACATCAAAAACTTCTTCTACCTCCAGAAAATGCGCAATACCTACAGTCGTATTTACTCAATGTTAAAGATATACCTGTGCACTGGCAACACCACCAAGTTCATACTGGTGATACCCTTGCATCCATTGCCCAGCAATTCGGCAGTCAGGTTACAGCTATCCAAATGGCTAATCACATTGCCACTAGCACTGTACGTTCTGGTCAGCACTTGTTAATTCCTGTAGGCAGCTTAATTCATGGACATATAGTACCACCAACGATGGATAAACAATCCTATTTCAAATTAGGACCACAACAAACCCTTCATACTATCATGGCCAATGAATCCCTAAGCCAAATAGCGAAACAATATCATATAACAACAGGGATGATACGCTTTTGGAATCCTGAAAACGCCAAACTTCCTCTTCAAGTAGGCAAACGTTTGGTAATTTGGCTACCAAGACAAACACATTTTGATATTTACATAGTCAAGTCAGGTGATAGTTTAGGCAGTATTGCGCAGAAAGCAGGTGTAAGTGTTAGAACCATCCAACAAGCCAATCGTTTAATTGGCCACATCATTTTCCCTGACCAAGTGCTACAAATTCCCATGGCAAAAAAACCTGGTCTCCACCATACACTACCCAGCATCTACACAGTAAAACGTGGTGATTCTATCTACGCAATCGCTCATAGACATCGCATCCCAGTAAAAAACTTGTTGGACTGGAATCAATTAATGTTAAGCTCCGTGTTACACCCAGGGCAAACATTAACTATCTATCGATAAAAAACAGGATCAAAAGACGTAACTTGGCAGTTTTATTATGAGCGTCTTGCCATGACATGAACCAATGTACATTTAAGCGTTCATTTCTAAAACTACCATTAAATGATTCAATATATGCATTTAGCATGTGAAACATGTGTACATCTGTTAATTTTCCTTTCTTCATCTCTAGTTTCCTGTTTGATCAAAATTTAGCAGAAAACTCTTCTTTTGGTCAGTCTTATTTTAGGAGAGGGTTACCTGGGTATTCTCGATAAGGATCTCACCAAAACCATGATCGACCCTTGGAGATGCGCTTCGCGCAATGTTTTAATTGCGCTGTATAGCGATTTGATTGTTTTTTTACCTTCTGTGCCACTTTGATTAGCCAAGGCTTATCCAAATATGTTTTTCTTGTGTAACCACCCACACCTTCATGATAGGCCAAATACATCTTATAAGCATCATTGCGTGGCACTTCAGCTCGCACATAAGCCTGCTGGCCATACCAGCCAATGAAATCCGTGGCACTGGCAAAATCGCTACGACTGCCAGCATGCCCTGTCTTATTAACAAAATCTTCCCATGTGCTATCAAGTATTTGCGCGTAGCCGTATGCTGTAGAGGGCCTGAACCATGGAACTACCCCCAATATCCATGGCCGTTCTGGTCTAGCGTTGGCTCGAAAGTGTGACTCTTGATGAATAATCGCCATTTGCACAGGCACCGGCACTTGAGTGGCTTTTTGTGTATCTAATGCTGTCCAGTACCATTCCGGTTTTTCCTGAAAAATAGCACAAACATCATCTGTCTTGCTAGGTGGCACTGTGCTGGCGCAACCTGATACCCCACCCAACAAGAGTATTAGCGCAGCAATATGACACCATGTAGGTCTTTCCATATCCTCTTCTCTTAATCACCCTTCAAAGCTTGTAATCGCTGTCTTCTGGACTCAAATAAACATACTCCTGTGGCCACGGAAACATTTAAACAAGATAACATATCGCTTGTAGGTATCTGACAAAGCACATCACAATGCTCCTGCGTCAATCTACGCATTCCTTTGCCTTCACCGCCCATGACCCAAGCAACGGGACCTGTTAAATCTTGATGATAAAGTGTTTCATCGCCTGATTCAGCAGTGCCATACAACCAAATACCTGCGTCTTGAAGCTGTTTCATGGTTCGAGCTAAGTTGGTCACCTGCACAAAAGGTACTTTCCCCACTGCCCCAGAAGCCACCTTTAATACCGTGGCATTCAACGACACAGCGTTATCTTTAGGCACTATTACTGCATGACAACCCGCAGCAGCAGCCGTGCGTATACAGGCGCCAAGATTATGTGGGTCTTGCACTTGATCTAGCAGCAATAACATGGCCGGCTTATTAAGTTTTTCCAACAATTCAGGCAAGAACTTTTCCATTAAAATAGGCAATTTTTTGCAAAAACCTATCACTCCTTGATGCGATACATTTGGCACTTCTTGGTCCAGCTTTGACAGAGGCATACCCTCACAAGGTACATGATGCTTTTTGGCTAATGTCTGCAACTGTTCTATCCTTGCATCATGGCGCCCGTCGGCCATGATTACACGCTCAACCACACCAGATGATAGATAAGACGAAACAGCGTGAAAGCCGTAAATCGTATACAATGGATAATCCTTTTCTAAGTTATCTTAAAACCATTATGCCACATTCTTAGAAATTGTGTTACACTCGAATCCCTATGTAGCACTAGGGGGTAGCCCATGCAAGTCCGGAAAAATCGTTTGATAACACTAATAAGTTGCATTAAAAACAAAAAAATAAGCGGACTTTTATCCATACTTATGGCTGCGAGTTCTGCCTTAGCACAACCCATGCCTACCCTGATTCCGCCTTCACCAGATATCGTCGGTAAAGCTTATGTGTTAATGGATGCAAATAGCGGCACCATTTTGGCAGAAAAAGATGCTGATAAAGCTGTTGAGCCTGCAAGCCTCACCAAAATGATGACCATGTATGTGGTTTCAAGTTTTTTACACGATCACCAACTGGCCTTACGTGATGAAGTGCGTATCAGCAAAAATGCGTGGGAAACTGAAGGCTCAAAACTCTTTGTCAAGCATGGTGAAAAAGTCCCTGTTTTAACCCTAATCAAAGGCATTATTGTTGTTTCAGGGAACGATGCTTCTATCGCCCTTGCCGAGCATATTGCTGGTAGTGAAAAAGCTTTTGTCAGCCTAATGAATAGTACTGCTGCACAATTGGGTATGAACCATACCCATTTTTACAATGTCACTGGCCTGCCCCATGATGGCCACACTGCCTCAGTCAAGGACTTGGCGATCCTAGCTAAGGCACTCGTTCATGATTATCCTGATGAATACCAATGGTACAAAGAAAAATGGCTGAGCTATAACGGCATCAAGCAACCCAACCGCAACCGCCTGTTGTGGCGTGACACCCATGTTGACGGCATCAAGACTGGCCATACCGAATCTGCTGGCTATTGTCTAGTGAGCTCAGCGCAACAAGGCAACATGCGCCTAATCGCTGTTGTTGTGGGAGAGCCTTCTGACAATGCTCGTACTGATGATAGTCAATCACTGATAACTTGGGGATTTCGCTTTTTTGAAACCAGAGAACTTTATCAAGCGAATCAACCCTTGGTTAAGGCAAGAGCTTGGATGGGAAAATCCTCTCATGTTCCATTAGGCGTACAGCAAAGAACATCAGTAACCCTTGCCAAAGGCCTTTGGAAACAAGTCAAACCTTCTTTTGATCTTACCAAAACAATCAAGGCGCCCATTAAGGCAGGAACTTCTCTAGGCACAGTGGTATTGAAAAACCATGATGGCGAAGTTGTTGCCAAAGTACCACTGGTGGCACTCAGTGATGTTGAGCAAGGCGGCTTTTTCGCTCGCCTTTTCGACCGAATAGCTCTGCTTTTCCATGGTTGGTTTGGCTAGTTGTTTACATATTCTAATTTTACAGAACAATCTTGACCAAAGTA